>NZ_ABHJ01000008.1:0-75317 GCF_000171895.1 Hydrogenivirga sp. 128-5-R1-1 | reverse complement strand
GTTCTCGTCTGCTGACCTCTTACGGGGAGACCCCTCGCATGTCTGAGCCCTCTGTAACAACCCATGTCCATGAGCCTTTTTATGTTGAGCTGAACCTCCCTTCTGAGGTCTCCCTCAACCTTGTAGTGTTCGTCTATGAACTTCCTTAGGGTGTTCAGCTCCTCAGGAGAGAGCTCTCCTACCCTCTTTCTGCAGTCTATACCCGTTGACTCACATATCTCTCTAACCCTCGTCTTTCCTATGCCGTATATGTAGGTGAGAGCTATCTCAAGCCTCTTGTTGTCCGGAAGGTCAACACCAGCTATCCTTGCCATACCTTAACCTCCATCATCCTTGCTTTTGCTTGTGCTTGGGGTTCTCACATATAACGTAAACCTTTCCCTTCCTGCGGATTATCTTGCACTTGGCACACCTCTTCTTAACCGATGCCCTAACTCTCATAGCGACCTCCTCACAGTCTGTAAACTATCCTTCCTCTCGTAAGGTCGTAGGGTGAGAGCTCAACCCTGACCTTATCACCGGGAAGTATCCTGATGAAGTTTATCCGCATCTTCCCAGATATGTGGGCGAGAACCTCGTGTCCGCCCTCAAGCTTAACCCTGAACATACCGTTCGGGAGGGCTTCAACCACCTCTCCTTCCATGACTATGCCCTTTTCCTTCTCGTGCTCCTGCTTCCTTCTCTTTCCCATCTCAAATCTCCGTAAGTACTACGGGTCCCTCCTTGGTGATGGCTACGGTATGCTCAAAGTGAGCCGCCGGGCTCCCGTCCTTGGTCTTAACCGTCCAGCCGTCTCCGTCGTGAACCGTCTCCTCCGTTCCCAGAGCGAACATAGGCTCTATAGCTATGACCATGCCGCGCCTCAGCTTGACGTTCTTGTTGCCCATATCCTTCCTGTTGTTGGGAACGAAGGGTTCCTCGTGCACCTTCTTGCCTATACCGTGTCCTCCGTACTTGAGCACGGGGTAAACCCCATACTCCTCCGCCGTTGAGTGAACAGCTTCCACTATGTCGCTAAGCCAGTTGCCAGGAGAAGCCTTCTGCACAGCCCTCTCCAAAGCTAACTTAGTTGCCTCCATAAGCCTCTTTTTATCGGCGTCCACGCTGCCAACAGCCACGGTAATAGCAGAATCGCCAGCGTAACCATCTATTATAGCACCAAAATCCACGCTAACCAAATCTCCCTCTTCAATGATCCTGTCCTTCTTAGGTAGCCCGTGGACGACCTCCTCGTTTATAGATACGCAGGTGGCAGCTGGATACCTGACGTTGCTGAAGGGAGGCTTGTAGTTTAGAAAGGCCGGTTTGGCGCCCCTCTTCTTAGCCTCCTCTCTGGCTATGAGCTCAATGTCCCAGGCTGTTATGCCGGGCTTTATGTTCTCAGCGACAGCCTGAAGAACCTCAGCAACTACCTGACAGGCTCTCCTTATCTTCTCTATCTCCTTGTTGGAGTATAACTCTATACCTCTCTTCATGCACCTACAACCTTCTTAAGTTCTTGATAGACCTCCTCTATTTCCTTAGAGGCGTCCAGTCTTATTAATATACCCTTACGCTCATAGTATTCAATGAGGGGCTCCGTCTGTCTCCTGTAAACCTCAAGCCTGTTCCTTACAACCTCCTCCCTGTCGTCATCTCTCTGTATCAGCTTGGTCCCACACCTGTCGCACACCTCATCGTTCTCGGGAGGGTTGAACTTTATGTGGTAAACGGCTCCACAGCTCGGGCAAACGCGCCTACCTGAAAGCCTCTCCACCACGACCTCGTCGGGCACATCAAAGAGAACTACCGCATCAATCCCCATGCCCTTCTTTGAGAGCATTTCATCAAGGGCTTCAGCCTGAGCTATCGTTCTCGGAAAGCCATCAAATATCACACCGCCCTCGGGGGGCATGACCTCCTCTATGAGCGCCACTATGAGGTCGTCGGGAACGAGCTCCCCTTTGTCCATATACTCCTTAGCCTTCTTACCAAGGGGAGTTCCCTTTTTAACTGCCTCTCTGAGTATGTCTCCGGTGGATATGTGCATCAGCCCGAGCTCCTGGGCTAACCTCTTAGCCTGAGTCCCCTTTCCTGCACCTGGCGGTCCGAGAAACACGAGGTTCTTTCTCATCTTCTCTTCCTCACGTAACCTTTGTACTTCTTGGTTATGAGGTTCGCCTCCACCTGTTTGAGGGTGTCAAGGGCAACGCCCACAACAATGAGGGCGGTTGTGCCCCCGAAGTAGAAGGGAACGTTGAGCTGGAGGCTTATGAATAGGGGTATTATCGCAACCACAGAGAGGAACAGCGCACCCACAAACACCAGCCTGTTTATCACAGTCTCAAGGAACTTCTGGGTCTCAAGACCGGGTCTCACGCCGGGTATGAAGGCACCTCCCTTCCTCAGGTTGTCCGCCACCTCCACGGGGTTGATCATCACCGCCGTGTAGAAGTAGGTGAAGAAGACTATCAGCATCACATAGAGGAAGTTGTAAAAGATGGACGTGGGGTTGAAGGCATCGTATATAACCTGAGCTATCGGGTGCTGTATAAAGGTGAGAACGCTGGAGGGTATTATAAGGAGCGACTGGGCGAATATTATAGGGATAACCCCTGCGGGGTTTATCTTTATGGGCAGGTACGTTGAACCGCCTCTGTACTCCTGCCTGCCGACGACCCTCCTGGGGTACTGGACGGGTATCCTCCTCTCGGCTTCTTGAATATAAACTATGCCAACTATCACGAGGAGTACCATGACCACAGCACCCGCCACCGCAAAGGGCGCCAGGTCTCCACTTCTGAGCCTGTCCACGAGGCTTATCACGGCGTTAGGGAATCCCGCCACTATACCTGCAAAGATCAGGAGGGACATACCGTTCCCTATTCCCTTTTCCGTTATCCTCTCACCCATCCACACGAGGAACATAGTTCCCGCCACGAGCGTCATGACGGATACGAATATGAAGAGAAACCCTGCCTCCGGAACCACCGGGAAGCCTCTCGGTGAGGTCTGGTTCTGGAGCCAGAAGGCTATCCCTATGGACTGGACGAAGGCAACGAAGAGGGTCAGGTACTTGGTGTACTCGTTTATCTTGTATCTTCCGTAGTCTCCCTCCTCCTTGGCAAGCCTCTGAAGCTCAGGAATGGCGACCGTAAGGAGCTGCATCATTATAGAGGCGGATATGTAGGGCATAACTCCGAGGGCGAAGACCGTCATCCTGCTCAGGTTACCCCCGGAGAATATGTCGTAGAGGTTGAAGAGAGTCCCCTGCATCGCCTTGAAGAAGTCTTCAAGGGCTACCACATCCACGCCCGGTATGGGTATGTGGCTACCGAGCCTGTAAATGGCGAACATGAACAGGGTGTAGAGGAACCTCCTTCGGAGGTCTTCAAATACGAATATGTTCTTGAGGTAATCTATCACTTCCCAATTACCTCGCAGGTTCCTCCTGCCTTCTCCAACTTCTCCTTCGCTGTCTTTGAGAAGGCGTGAGCCTTAACAGTGAGCTTTTTGGTGAGCTCTCCGTCTCCGAGAACCTTAACGAGGTCGTTTTTAGAGCACAGACCCTTTTCAGCAAGGCGTTCCGGTGTTACCTCCTCTCCTTCCTCAAAGAGCTTATCAAGGGTTTTCAGGTTTACGACCGCGTACTCCTTCCTGTTAGGGTTGGTGAATCCCCTCTTGGGTATCCTCTGGTGCAGGGGCGTTTGACCACCCTCAAAGTAAGGGGGCACGGTTCTATCTCCGGAACGGGTCTTCTGTCCCTTGTGTCCTTTACCGGCGGTCTTCCCCTGACCAGCGGCTATTCCTCTTCCAACCCTTTTCTTTTCCCTGGTAGCTCCCGGATGGGGCTGAAGTTCATGAAGCTTCATCGCTGACTTCCTCCACTTTCAAGAGATAGTACGCCTTCCTGACATTACCCCTGACCATAGGGTTGTCCTCAAGCAGCCTTGACTGACCTGTCTTTCTGAGACCGAGGCTCCTTACAGCCTGAACGTGAGCCTCCGGTTTACCAGCGAGACCCCTAACGAGCGTTACCTTAAGCATCTTCTTTTCCGCCTTCTTCTTAGCCATGTACGCCCCTCCAAGGGTAGTAGAGCTTTACCCTGAGCTTGGGGTTTGCGTAAACGCTGAACCTCTTCTGAACTTCCTCAAGGGGAAGCCCTCTCTCTTCAGCCACCTGTTCAGGGGTTTTGAGCTGAAGGAAGGCATCAAAAACAGCCCTCACGACGTTGTCAGGAGTTGTGCTTCCTATTATCTTCGTGAGAACGTCCGTGTAGCCGGCGAGTTCAAATACGGGCTTGGCAGCTCCACCGGCGACGACACCAGTTCCCCTCCTCGCTGGCATTATTATTATCTTCGTGGGTCCGAAGTGCCCCACAACGTCGTGGGGAACCGTCCCCTCAATTATCGGCACCCTGATTATCTTCTTCTTAGCCTGTTCTATAGCCTTAGCTATGGCGAGGGGAACCTCCTTAGCCTTGCCGTGTCCAAAGCCGACGAACCCCCTCTTGTCTCCGACCACTACGAGGGTGCTGAAGGAAAACCTCCTGCCTCCCTTGGTTACCCTCGCAGTCCTGTTCGCGTATATTAGCCTCTCCTCAAGCTGAAGCTCCTCTATCATGTCCGAGACACCGTATCTCTTTCTTCTCTCTTCAATCATCGCGTCAATGTCTTTACCACCCATGTAACTCCTCCTTAGAACTCAAGGCCGAGCTCTCTACACTTGTCCGCAAAAGCCTTTATCTTGCCGTGGTATATAAACCCACCTCTATCAAACACGACCTTCTTTATACCCTTCTCCAGCGCCTTCTTGACGAGAACCTCAGCTACCCTCTGGGCTGCCTCTATGGACTTACCCCCCCTTCCACCGGCGAGCTTCTCGTACTCTGGGTCAAGGGTAGATGCGTAAACGAGGGTATTGCCCGTAGTATCGTCTATGAGCTGGGCGTAGAAGTGATGAAGGCTTCTGTAAACAGCGAGCCTCGGTCTCTCAGGTGTCCCAAAGACCTTCTTCCTTATCCTCTTGTGTCTTCTTATACGCTTCTCTCTTCTGCTCAGCTTAGCCATTTAAAACCTCCTCACTTCTTACCTGCCGCCTTTCCGGGCTTGAGCTTGAGCACCTCGTCCTTATACCTTATACCCTTACCCTTGTAAGGGTCTGGCTTCCTGAAGTCTCTTATCTCCGCAGCCACCTGA
Organism: Hydrogenivirga sp. 128-5-R1-1; assembly: GCF_000171895.1. Classification (NCBI taxonomy): domain Bacteria; kingdom Pseudomonadati; phylum Aquificota; class Aquificia; order Aquificales; family Aquificaceae; genus Hydrogenivirga; species Hydrogenivirga sp. 128-5-R1-1. The sequence goes on along the minus strand of NZ_ABHJ01000008.1, from coordinate 70,139 downwards.
CCCACCCTCTGCTTATCAACCCCGCTGACGTGTATCTCGTTTCCCTTCACCTCTATCTTCACATCCTTGGGGATCGGGTACAGGTCTGGGTGGGACTTACCGAGGTTAAGCTCAAGGGTGTTGCCTTTGACGGCAGCTCTATATCCGAGCCCCTGAACCTCAAGGATTACGGTGAATCCCTCGGTGACCCCTTTAACCATGTTCCTTATGAGCGCCGCCGTCGTCCCGTGGAGAGCCTTGTGGAAAGCCCTTTCGGTGGGCCTCTCAACCCTTATCTGCTTCTCCTTCTCGTCCACGATCACCTTCATGTCTGGATGGAAGCTCATGGAGAGCTTACCCTTAGGTCCCTCAACGGTTATCTCGTTTCCCCTCAGGGCGACCTTAACTCCGTCGGGTATGGGTATGGGGTTCTTTCCGATCCTTGACATCTCCTTTCCTCCTACCAGACTATCGCTATGACCTCTCCGCCCTTCTTCATGCTCCTCGCCTCGTGGTCTGTGAGAATTCCCGCGTCTGTTGACACTATAGCGACACCGAGCCCCCTCTTAACGTAGGGCACCCTCTTCACGGGAGCGTAAACCCTCTTCCCCGGCGTTGATACCTTCACGAGGTTTGTTATGGCGCTCCTCTCCTTTTTGGGGTCAAGGTACTTGAGGTGAATCCTCAGCGTGTACTGGGTTCCCTTTCTGTGTTGCTCGTCCTCCAGCTTCTCCCAGTCCTTTATGAAGCCTTCCCTCTTGAGGAGCTCAAGTATTCTCTCTTTAGTCCTTGAAGAGGGAACGTCTACGTAATCCTTCTTCCTCATTATCGCGTTCTTAATTGCAGAGAACATATCCGCTATAGGGTCCATACCGTACCTCCAAATTACCAGCTTGATTTCCTTACGCCCGGGAGCTCACCCCTCAGGGCTCTCTCCCTGAAGCATAGCCTGCACATATTGAAGTATCTGAGAAAACCTCTCGGTCTCCCACATATAGGACATCTATTCTTCTTTCTAACTCTCCACTTGGGGTAGTACTTCAGGTCTTTGGCAACCTTAGCTTTTCTCGGCATACTTACCTCCTCATGACGCTCTTATGGGCAGACCTAACAGAGAGAGGAGCCAGAGCGCCTCCTCATCGGTCTCCGCCGTAGTGTGTATGCTCACATCAAGTCCTCTTATCTTGTCAACCTTGTCGTAGTCTATCTCTGGATAGACTATCTGCTCAGATATACCGAAGGAGTAATTGCCTCTTCCATCAAAGGAACGGGGATTCAGACCCTTGAAGTCCTTCACCCTCGGCAGGGCAACGGATATGGTCTTGTCAAGGAAGTCCCACATCCTCTCCTTCCTCAGGGTAACCTTGGCTCCTATGGGCATACCCTTCCTGAGCTTGAAGCCAGCCTCCGACTTCTTGGCTCTCCTCACGGAAGGCTGCTGACCCGTTATGAGCTTCAGGTCTTCCATAGCCCTCTCAAGGCTCTTTATGTCCTGAACAGCCTCTCCCACGCCCATGTTTACGACTATCTTCACGAGTCTCGGAACCTCCATGGGGTTCTTGTACTCAAACCTCTTCATGAGGCGGGGGACGACCTCTTCCCTGTACTTCTGATATAGCCTGGGCACGTACTTCGTAGCTACAGCCATAGCTTAACCTCTCAACTGTTTTTCTCTTACAAGGTCTATGTTCTCGTTGCACTTCTTGCAGAACCTGTACTTCCTGAGAACTCCCTTCTCCTCAACAACCCTGAAGCCTACCCTGGTGGGTTTCTTGCAGTTCGGGCACACGAGCATGACGTTGCTTACGTGTAAGGGGGCTTCAACCTCAACTATACCACCCTCTCTAACGTTGGGTATCTCCTTCAGGTGCTTCTTCACGAGGTTCACGCCCTCAACTATGACCCTGTTCTTCTCAGGAATTACCCTTACAACCTTGCCGCTCTTGCCCTTGTTGTCCTTCTTGCCTCTGACCACGAGAACCGTATCACCCTTCTTTATCTTCCAAGCCATCAAACTACCTCCGGTGCGAGGGAAGCTATTTTGGTGAACCCTCTGTTTCTCACCTCTCTCGCTATGGGACCGAGCACCCTCGTGCCGAGCGGTTCCCCGTACTGGTTCAGGAGAACACAGGCGTTGTCGTCAAACTTTATGTAACTACCGTCAGGTCTTCTGACCTCCTTAGCAGTCCTGACAACCACAGCCCTGTATATCTTCCCCTTCTTAGCGTTTCCGTCGGGAAGTGCGTCCTTCACCGTAACGGTTATCACGTCCCCGAGGGTGGCGTACTTCCTGGGCGCGTAAGGTATCCCTATCACCTGAACCCTCTTAGCCCCCGAGTTGTCGGCAACGCTCATATAACTCTGTCTCTGTATCATGGCTTCTCTCCCAAATTCCTAAAAGTGCGTCCTCAAAAGAGACAAAACAGTATTGTAACAATTTACCCAGCCGAAAGCAAGCTCTAAATTATATAATGAGACCTCAAGGAGGTAAAGGGTGGAGAAGGAAGGTCTTTTAAGCAAGCTGACAGCCTACGTAACGGCAGGCTCCCTCTTCAGCGTCCTGATAACCCTCGGTGTTCTTTACTTCGTGCTTCACATAACGAACGTTCCTTCACACGAAATACCCAAGATAATGCTGTTTTCATCTGCGGTTATAACACTGTCCTTCACACTGCCCATATTCTTCGTGAGGGCTGTATTCTACAAGCTCTTCCTTGAAAAGATTGACCACATGATAGAGAACATGGACAGGGTCAGCAGGGGAGACCTGGACACGCCGATAGAACCAGAGACGAACGACGAGTTCGGGCAGATGGCGGAAGCCTTTGAGAGGATGAGAGTGGGGATCAAGGAGCTGGTTTCGCAGTTGGAGGGAGAACTTGATAGGAAGAGGTAAGAAGTACAGGAGTATCCTCTACAAGATCCTGGACGTGGTCTTTATAGGCTCGCTGCTTGCGGCAGCGCTCGTGTTCTTCGTCTTCTTCTTCGCGATGGTTAACAACGGTGTGCCCGAGGAGACGGCGTGGAAGTACGCTCTGGGTTCAACCCTCTTTCTGGTGCTGTGCTGGTTCGTGGGACCCATACTCATAATCCAGCTCTTAATAGAGAAAACTATCCTCAAGCCCATAAAGGAGATGACAAAGCTCCTTGAGAAGATGAGTAAGGGAGACCTGGACACACCCTTAGAGGTGAAGGGATACTACAAAGAGATAGACATGCTCGCGGAAGCCTTTGAAAGGATGAGGTTGTCCCTGAGGGCTCTGATCAGAAGGTTGAAGAAGAATGCGTCCTGAGGAAGAGCTTAAGGTTGCCTTGGATAGGGCGAGGCAGGGCACGGGTGCCCTCTTCATAGCGGTTCAAGATGTACTCGGCTTCCTGAACATATTCTCTGCCGACATTGAGGAGAACTTCGTTCGGAGGTGGCTACAGAGGCTTGAAACGACGGCAATAAGCTTCACCACTCTGGACACCGGCAACTCAACCGGTCCCCCGGACTTCTCCTTCGGTGACGTCGGAAAGTATCTCTACTACATAGGCGTGCTCAACCCTCACCTGTACACCGTTGGGCTCTTCCCGAAAAGGGTGGGTGCTGCCAAGGTTCTTTACGGCATGGGCGGCGTGGTTGAGGAACTCAGGCAGTTTAACGATATCCTTGAGGAGCTCAAGGAGACCTCACGGAAGAAGTACCTTGAACAGAAAGCCAAGGAGGGAGAGCTAAAGCAGATAAGGAGGAAGAAGAAGTACCTCTCCCAGCACCAGGTTGAAGCTCTCAAAGACGCCTTCCAGAACGAGATAGGACCGGCGGGGGATTACATATTCAACGCAACCATAATTGAGAAGCGCTTCAACAGAAACCTCCTCACCAAGGAGGACGCCTACGAGCTCATAGACTACCTCGCCCAGGAGATAGACTCCCTTGACAGGGCGGAGAGGTTCGTCAAGACCGCTCTGAGCATAGTGGACGAAGAAGTTATATAATTCTCTTCCCATGGAAGAAGCGAGACATAGAAAGCTGAAAGAGCTCAGAGAAAGGGGGATAAACCCTTACCCCTACAGGTTTGAGATCACCAGCTTCATAGGGGACGTAAGGAGAAAGTACGAGAGCGACCCACCGGAGGGGTTGAGGGTAAAGATAAGGGGAAAGGCTAAGAGGGTATCAAGAACCGAGGACGGCTACCTTGTGAGACTCTCGGAGGAAGAGGGCGTAGAGATACTCGTATTCACAAAGGAAGAGGGGCTCAAGCAGGGCGAGGAGTACACCTTTGAGGGCTTCCTCTCAAGGGTTGAGGGCAAGCTGAGCCTTATAGACGCTGTCCTCTCATCAGGAGATACCGAAAGCATAAAGGAGTTAAAGGAGAGGTTTGACTCAGACCCCAACAGAGAGAAAGTGTCCCTCGGGGGCAGGCTGGTAGCCCTCAGGACTATGGGTAAGGCTATATTCGGGCACATACAGGACCTCACAGGCAGGATACAGATATATCTCAGGAAGGACATAGTGGGCGATGAGAACTTCTCCCTGTTCAACGAGTTCATAGACCTTGGAGATATAGTGGGCGTTGAGGGAGAGCTCTTCAGAACCCAGACCGGAGAGCTTACCGTTGAGGTCCACAGCTTTGAACTCCTCGCCAAGTGTCTCCACCCGCTCCCGGAAAAGTGGCACGGACTCAAGGACGTTGAGGTGAGGTACAGGCAGAGATACCTTGACCTCATAGCAAACCCGGATGCGAGGAAGACCTTCCTCCTGAGGAGCAGGTTGATAAGTGAGCTCAGACGCTTCTTTGACGACAGGGGCTTTGTGGAGGTAGAAACCCCCATACTCCAGACCGTAGCCAGCGGAGCGAACGCAAAGCCCTTCATGACCTACCACAACTATCTGGAGATGAACCTCTACCTCAGGATAGCTCCGGAGCTTTACCTCAAGAGGTTGATAGTGGGCGGCTTTCCGAGGGTGTACGAGCTCGGAAAGAACTTCAGGAACGAGGGTGTAGACCGAACCCACAACCCCGAGTTCACGATGGTTGAGTTCTACGCAGCTTACTGGGACTACAACGACCTAATGAAGTTCACGGAGAAACTATTCGTCCACCTGCTTGAAAGAACCGTAGGCACGCTAAAGCTGTCCTACGAGGGTGTAGAGCTGGATTTCTCGCCCCCTTTCAGGAGGGTGAGCTACTTCGACCTACTCAAGGAAAAAACCGGGAAAGACAAGGAGTTCTTTCTGAAGGACATAGAAGGTTTGAGGAAGCTCGCAGGCGAGCTTGATATAACACACCACGAGAGGCTGACCCACGCCAAGCTGATAGACAAGGTCTTTGAGAGGGTGGCTGAGGAAGACCTCGTTCAGCCTACGTTCGTTATAGACTTCCCCAAGCTCCTGTCGCCCCTCGCCAAGACCCACAGGGAAGACCCCGACCTCGTGGAGAGGTTTGAGCTCATAGTGGCGACCTACGAAGTTGCCAACGCCTACACTGAGCTCAACGATCCAGCCGACCAGAAAGAGAGGTTCTTAGAGCAGCTCAAGGAGAAGGAGATGGGAGACGAGGAGGCTATGGACATGGACGAGGACTTCATAAGGGCTCTTGAGTACGGGATGCCACCTACCGCGGGAGAGGGCATAGGGATAGACAGGCTCGTCATGCTCCTGACCAACACGGACACCATAAGAGACGTGATCCTCTTCCCTCACATGAGACCCCAATAAGCCGAACTTATTTGTTGTACAGGTATGACTCTGAGAAAGAGGATATTTGTCCTTACAGCCGTATCCTTCTCCCTCACAGTTGCCGTCGCAGCCTATCACCAGTTCTTCCTTTACAGAGACCTTCTCAAGAAGGAGAAGGAGAGCTTCTGCAGGACGAGCGTCTCCGAGTTTAACCAACTCGTTGACTTCCACAAGAGGATAGCCAACTCTATCTCCTCTTACATATCAAAGGACGAAGAGGTCAAGAGGCTCTTTGATAAAGGGGACAGGGAGGGTTTATACAGGATGCTAAGACCACTCTACGAGGAGGTAAGGAAGGAGAACCTAATAAGGGAGATGGTGCTCTTTAAATTACCCGCCAACCTCTTTCTGAACGTCAGAGTACCCACAGCCAAGCCGAGAAGGACGAAGAGAAAAGACGTCATAGAGGCTGGGAAAACGTGCACGACCACCAAGTCAATAGTGGTGTGCGTGAACTACGTGGGTATACGCGCCGTGAACCCAATAGTTAGAGGTGGAAGGACGCTCGGCGTTGTATCCGTGGGCATAGACATGGAAGACTTTCTCAAGCACTACCACTCCATAACGGGTAACAGAAGCGGACTGGCTGTAAAGGAAAGCGTCCTTAAGAGGTCTCTGAGGGAGGAAAGCCTTAAGAAATACATATCTCGCTCTCTGAGGAGTGGGGACTTCCTCATACGCACAAGCGACGGAAAGGATGACTTTCTCAAGGAGCTCAGCTTCAGAGACAACTCCGAGGAGCTCAAGGTAGGAGACAAACTTATCCTCGCCTGTAGCATACCTGTGAAGGACTTCTCTGGTGAGGTAATAGGATACTTCTTTACCTACAGGGACATAAGCTCCCTCTCGGCAGCGCTCGCCTTAGAGAGCTTCAAGAGGCTGATGAAGAGCTACGTTCCCCTCATGCTGCTCGTCTTCCTGGGCTCTCTCCTCATACTGGGCAGGATCTCCGACCGTGTGGAGAGGCTCAAGAGGGTAACGGAGCTGATCAAGAGGAGGAAGTTCAAGGAGTTGGAGGGGCTCTCCCCCTCAGGGAAGGACGAGTTCGGCGAGATAGAGTCCGCCATTCTCAGCATGGCTCACGAGATTGAGAAGTACATAAATGTGCTCTCAAAGGAGATAGAAGTTTACACGAGCAAGGCTTACATGGACAGCCTGACCGGAGTCTTCAACAGGAGGGCTTTTGACGAGTTCGGGAGGGAATTAATAGAGAGGTTCCTCACCTTGAGTAAGCCCATATCGGTCTTGATGATAGATGTGGACGACTTCAAGAGGGTTAACGACAGCCACGGACATCAGGTAGGCGACCAAGTCCTCGCAGAGCTGGGCAGGCTTATAAGGGAGACGCTGAGAGAGACCGACATAGTCTTCAGGTACGGAGGAGAGGAGTTCTTGGCACTGCTTCCTGGCACTTCCCTGGAGGGAGCCCTGCGGGCTGGGGACAAGGTCAGGAGGAGGGTGGAGGCTCACAGCTTCCCTCCGGGAGACCAGAGGATAACCGTGAGCGTCGGGGTTGCTCAGGGAACGGAGGGTGACGAGAGGGCTGAGGATGTGGTCAGCAGGGCAGACAGAGCTCTCTACATAGCTAAGAAGACGGGCAAGAACAGGGTCTCTTCGGAAACATAATCCAGGTCAATGTGTCCCCGCTCACGGGGCATATATTTCGGTGCGGAGGTGCAGACCTATGAAATTTCTGCTCGTTACTCAGGAAGTATGCCCAAGATGTGATAGAGCTAAGAAGCTACTCAGGGAAGTCCAGAGGGAAGTCCCCTTTGAATGGGAAGAGGTGGACATGTATGAGATGCTTGACACCTTTACCTACCTGGGCATAGCCACCACGCCCGTTCTTCTCCTTGAGGACGAAGACGAAGATTACACGGAAGAGCACATACTCTTCATGGGTGAGCTTCCGAGGAAGTGGAGGCTCAAGGAGATAATAGAGAGCTACATTGAAAAGTATGCAGAGCCTGAGAGAGAGGCTGTGTGAGAGAGCCTCACTCCTGGGAGTAGACCTAACCGATAGGGAGATAGATAACGCCCTGAGAGACCTGGGGAGATGGCTCCCTAAAGGCTTATCCTCTTCCGACGTCCTCAAGACTGAGGATGGAAGTTACACCCTGATGAGCGAAGAGTACGGAGAGCCCTATCACAGCGTCACGGCGGGGGCATTGACGGAAGCCCTTGAAAAGTTCTTCAAGCCCTCTCTTCTGGTAGAGGTGGCAGCGAAGGCGGAGAGGGTAACGCTCCTTGATATAGGTTTCGGACTCGGTTACAACGCCGCGGTGGCTGTACACGAGCTCAGGAAGATAAACAAGAGGCTAAACATAGAGATTCTCGCCCTTGATAAGAGGCTGCCGGATGCAATACCCAGCCTGCCTGAACCCTACACAAAAACCCACAGTTCACTCCTTGGCATGCTCCCTGCCGGAGAGAGGGAGGGAGTATCTCTGAAACTGCTTGAGGGAGACTTCAGGGAGACACTGCGTAAGGTGGTAGGCTTCAGAGCTGACGCCGTCTTTCACGACCCCTTCTCTCCCTACAGGAACCCGGAAGCCTGGAGCCTTGAGCTGCTCAGCCTGATAAGACCTCTCATGAAGGAAGAGGGCGCATGGGTCTCCTACACCTCCTCACTTCCGGTGAGGAGGTCTCTTATAGAACTCGGTTTCAACGTCGGGAGTACACCTCCGGTGGGGAGAAGGAGGGGAGGAACGGTAGCCTCCCTGAAAAGAGCCTTCAGGCTGGGGGAAGAGGAGAGAAGTAAACTTATGGACTCGCCTTACAGCACTCCATTCAGAGACCCAGGGCTGGAACTTGAGCCCGTGGACATACTTATTGATTACCGTATCAGCGTCCTCCTTCGGGAGAGAGCGCTTTCCTCAGGAGGAAGAAGAGGGCTATCGCGAACGCCATCATGAGCAGGGTTACCACCTGATTCCAGGTAAGCCCGAGACCGGGTATAGGAGGGGTTACACCCCTGTAGAACTCAAGGGCAAACCTCTCCGCTCCGTAGAGGAGCATGTATAGACTGAACACCTCTCCATCAAACTTCTTTCTCCTGAATAGGAAAAGAAGTATCAGGAATATCAGTAAGTTCCCTGCAGCTTCAAGTATCTGGGTGGGATAGAGGGGTATCCCGTGGGGAGCCACAGCCCCGGAGGGGAACACCACGTAGAAGAAGGGGAAGTCCTTCATGAAGTGGATCCCTACGCTCACGTCCTCCGCGTTGGGAACGGGTCTTCCGTAACAGCATCCCGCCGCGGTACAGCCCAGCCTGCCTATGGCGTGGGCGAGGGCAAGCGACGGAGCCGCCACGTCGGCAACCTTCCAGAGGGGGAGGGAGTGCCTCTTCACAGCCACGAGCGCACCCAGTATTCCTCCTCCGAGACCGCCGAGGAAGCTCACACCGCCCTTCCAGAGGGCTATGACGTCTATAAGGCTCTTAACCTCCTCAGGGTGTTCAACAACGAAGGCTATACGGGAGCCTATAAGTCCGAAGACGGCAGCGTATATGAATACCGACTCCGCCTTGTCCTCAGGTATACCCTCGGAGCGGGAGAGCCTTATCGCGGTGAAGTACGCCAGTATCAAACCGATAGCTACGAGGACTCCGTAGGTTGATATCCTTACGCCGAATATCTCTATGAGCTCGGGGAACATTAACTCTCAACCTCCTCTATAAGAAGTTTAACCTCCCTGCCGTTGAGTATGAAGTGAAGCTCTCTAAAGAAGCCCTTCTCGTCCTCTTTGCCCAGTAGAACCCTGACGCTTTTATTGTTCTTAAGGTTTATTATGGCGAGCTCCACGGGCTTGTTGCCGTTGAATATCACGAGCCTTTCGTAGATCTTCCCTCTGCGACGGAAGTAAAGCAAGCCCTCCCTGCAGAAGGAGTACTCTCTCCCGGTTAGCAGCCTGCCGAAGACGAGATACTCCGGGGGCGCAGGAAGTATGTAACACTTACCCTCAAGGCAGAGCCTGTTTCCACTTAGGTCTATGCCCTTAGCCCTTGCCACCCTGACCGTGTACCGCCCATCAAACTTGGCGAGCATCATGGGGAACTTCAGGGGTCCGTACTTGAGGATCCCGTATATGCGAAAGTCCTCAGGCACAGCTCTGCTCTGGTAAGAATTCACGAGCTTCTGGTCGTAAACGCACTTGCGTTCAACCTTTGGGGCACAGGAAAACATGAGAAAGAGCAGGGGTATGAGAAGAAGACGTGCCATCACTTCATTCTAATCCTGACGGCGAGGGCGTGGGCTTCAAGACCCTCGGCGACGGCTATAGCCTCAGCAAGGTCTGCCACCCTGTTGAAGCCCTCCTCGGACACGTATAGGACTGAGCTCCTCTTCAAGAAGTCGTAAACACCGAGGGGTGAGAAGAAACGGGCTGTTCTGCCCGTAGGTAGGGTATGGTTCGGTCCCAGCACGTAGTCTCCGAGGGGTTCCGTAGTATAGTCTCCCAGAAAGACCGCACCCGCGTGCCTTATGTTAGGAAGAAGAGCCATCGGCTCTCTCGTCATTATCTCCAAGTGCTCCGGGGCTATGAAGTTAGCCACCTCACAGGCGTGGTACAGGTCTTCCACTATGAAGGCTGTCCCGAACCTCTGGAGGGACTTCTCAGCGATCTCTCTCCTCTCAAGAGATTCAAGGATCTTATATACGTGCTCCTTCACCTTCCTGGCGAAAGCCTCAGAAGGCGTAAGGAGTATTGAGGCTGCAAGCTCATCGTGCTCAGCCTGGGAGAGCATATCTGCCGCCACCCAAGAAGGATTTGCCCCGTCATCGGCTATCACTAGTATCTCTGAAGGTCCGGCTATCATGTCTATGTCCACAACACCGAAGAGCAGCTTCTTGGCGAGTGCCACGTATATGTTCCCTGGACCAACTATCTTGTCCACCCTGGGGACGCTGTCCGTCCCGTAGGCGAGGGCTGCTACAGCCTGAGCCCCCCCTATCTGGAACACCCTACTCACGCCGGCTATGAAGGCTGCGGCGAGGGTATATTTGTTAGGCTTGGGCGAGACCATTATTATCTCTTCCACCCCAGCCACCACCGCAGGAACGACGTTCATAAGGACGGTTGAAGGGTAGGCTGCCTTCCCGCCTGGCACATACACACCCACCCTTTCAAGGGGCATAACCTTCTGCCCGAGGACTATGCCTTCCTCCTCTTTGAAGAAGGAGTTTTCAAGCTGTTTTTCGTGGAAGACCCTTATCCTCTCCTCGGCTATCTCAAGGGCTTCCTTTACCTTCTCTTCAAGCTCCTCGTAAGCGTTCTCAAGCTCTTCGTAGGGAATCTCAAGGGTGTCAGGGGTGAGCTCAACGCCGTCAAACCTGGAGGTGTACTCCACAAGGGCTTCGTCCCCCCGCTCCTTTACGCCTCTAACTATCTCCTTTACCGCCTCTTCGTACTCTTCAGCGAGTATATCCCCCCTGTCTGCAAGGTAGCGAAGTCTCTCGTCAAACCTCCATGCCCTGCCTCTTAGGTCTACTATCTCCATATACTCAAAATTCTATCAGAGCAGTCTGTAGTGTAGCTGCCTTTTATATACAGCCCCCACGAGACCGAGAGCCAGAAGGTTAGCGAGCATGTTGCTCACACCGTAGCTCACAAAGGGTAGTGGTATCCCTTTGGGAGGCAGTAGGTTTACGGTCATCATCACGTTTACCACGACAGACAGGACGAGGTTTAGCACCACGCCGTAAACTATAAGCTTGCCGAAGACATCGGCAACTTCGCCCGCTATGAGTATCAGTCTCTTTACCAGAACTCCGTACAGAAGGAAGACCATGAGCAGCCCGGGCAGACCCATCTCCTCACCTATGACAGCGAGGATGTAGTCCGTATCCGCCTGGGTGAGGGGTCCAAGCTTCTGGAAGCCTTTACCGAAGCCCTGCCCGAGAAAGCCTCCGTTCATGAAAGCGAGCAGCGATTGTATGACCTGATAGCCAGTCCCGAAGGAATCCTCTATGGGGTTGTGCCACGCAAGGAACCTCCTGTGGACATAATCACCTCCGAAGAAAAGCATGAAGCCCCCTATGAGAACAAAGAGACCCCCGACAGGCACGTATATCCTGGGAGATGTTCCACCCATCCACAGCATTCCCCACGCTATAACGAAGATGAAGAGCGCCATGCCTTTGTCGGGCTGCAGGAATAACAGAATGGAGTGGGCGACGACCACAAATATAGCCCATCCAAAGAACCTCAGCCTGTCTATCGCACCTTTGCGAGCCACGTAGTAGGCTACGAACAGGACGACCACTATCTTGGAGAACTCGGAGGGCTGTACGCTCGTTCCAAGGAGCCACCTCTCAACGGGCTTGCCGAGAAGGAGCTTCTTCAGGAAAACAACAAAGAGAAGGGTCAGGGAGACACCAACGAGAAAGTAAACGACCTTCCTGTTGTTGATCTTCTTGTAGTTGAGGGCGTAGGACATAAAGGACATCACGAAAAGACCCACGAGGAACGAGATCAGGAAGAAGAAAGGTCTCCTGAAGTGGTGCAGGCTAAGGTCTGAGAAGAGGTGGGGCATGACCTTCACGCTTAGTATGGAGAGGAAGCCTATGAGGAACAGCAGTATTACCGAGAATAGAAGCACAGGGTCTGGGTAGAGCCTGCTCAGGCGCTCCATATCAAAGGTGCTCTCTTTCTATATTCGCTATAAGCTCCACACGCTTCGCGTGTCTTCCACCTTCAAAGGGCGTCTTAAGCCAGACTTCAACTATCGCGAGGGCGAGGTCTTCCCCTATAACCCTGTCTCCGAGGCAGAGAACGTTAGCATCGTTGTGCAGCCTGCTCATGCGTGCCATGTACTCGTTGAAACACAGGGCTGCCCTTATTCCCCTGAACTTGTTGGCTGTTATGGACATCCCTATGCCAGTCCCGCACACCAGTATCCCCCTGTCAGCCTCTCCGCTCTGGACTGCAAGAGACACATCTCTGGCAAATAGGGGGTAGTGGGTTGATTCTTCCGAGGTCGTCCCAAAGTCTATAACCTCGTGACCTTCCTCCAAAAGGAACTCCTTTATCCTCTCCTTCAGGGGAAAGCCCGCATGGTCAGAACCCACCGCGATCTTCATCCCTTGAGCACCTCTCTAAGGAGCTGGTTCACCAGCTTTGGGTTCGCCTTTCCCTTAGTTGCCTTCATGACCTGTCCAACGAAGAAACCTATTAGCTTCTCCTCACCCTGCCTGTACCTCTCCACCTCCTCTGGGAACTGGGCAACGACACCCTCAACTATCTGCCTTATCGCTGACTCGTCGGTTATCTGTTTGAGCCCCTTCTCGTCCACTATCTCGCCTGCGCTCTTTCCTGTTTCCACCATCTCCTTTATAACTTCCTTGCCTATCTTCGTGGATATGACGTTCTCCTTTATGAGCTTTACGAGCTCGGCGAGTCCCTCAGGGGGTACGGGTGACTCTTCAAGGGGTATCTGCTTCTCGTTGAGGAGACCGAGAAGGTCGTTCAAAAGCCAGTTGGCTATGAGCTTTGGCTCGTTCAGGTGGGATACCGCGGTCTCAAAGAAGTCTCCCAACTCCTTATTTTGGACGAATATCTTGGCTTCATACTCGTTTATGCCGTACTGGGACAGGAGTCTCTCAAGCCTCTGGTGGGGTAGCTCGGGCATGGTGCCCTTTATCTCCTCAATCCAGCTCTTTTCAAGCTTGAGGGGCAGGAGGTCGGGGTCTGGGAAGTAGCGGTAGTCCTCAGCCTCCTCCTTGGTTCTCATGGTGAAGGTCTTCCCGGTTGCGGGGTCAAAGGTTCTCGTCTCCTGCTCCACCTTTCCGCCTTCGGACACGAGCTTTACCTGACGCTCTATCTCGTACTCAAGGGCTTTCTGGACGAACCTGAAGGAGTTCACGTTCTTTATCTCAGTCCTCGTGCCAAGCTCCTGGGAACCCTTGGGTCTTATGGAGACGTTTATATCACAGCGGAGCTGTCCCTTCTCCATGTCAGCCTTGGAAACTCCTATGTAACGCATTATGTTCCTGAGGTTCTCAAGGAATACCCTCGCCTCCTCCGGAGTTCTGAGGTCGGGCTCTGTGACTATCTCCATCAGCGGTGTGCCAGCCCTGTTCAGGTCAACGTAGCTCTTTGAACCCTCGTGTATGTTCTTGCCCGCGTCCTCCTCCATGTGGAGTCTCCTTATCCTGACCCTCTTCTCCGTTCCGTCCGGGAGCTCAAACTCAAGGTATCCGTTTGTGGCTATGGGCTTTTCATACTGGGATATCTGATAACCCTTCGGCAGGTCCGGGTAGAAGTAGTTCTTCCGGGCGAAGATGGACTCCCTGTGAACCTCGCAGTTGAGGGCGAGGGAAGCCCTGACCGCATACTCAACAGCCTTTCTGTTCAGCACCGGAAGAGAGCCGGGCATACCGAGACAGACGGGACACACGTTGGTATTGGGCTCAGCTCCGAACTCAACCTTGCAGGAACAGAAGAGCTTGGTCTGGGTGTCCATCTGGACGTGTATCTCAAGACCTATTACCGCCTCGTATTCCATAGGAAATGATTATAACTTCTGTTGAGACTTTACCTGTACCCCAGCTCCCTCACGAGCTTCTCAAGCTCACAGACAACCTCGTTAAGGGTCTCCACGGCGAGCTCAGGGCTGACATCAAGGAGCTGGTAGTTGTCTCCAAGACGCATGTATATATCCACAGCCCTCTTTAAAACATCTTCCCTGTCTCTGGAAAGGGTTATGAGACTCTCCGCCACCTTCCTGACCCTGTAGTTAAGCTCAAGAGCCCTCCTGAAATCCACGCCTTCCTCACACAGATGAGGTAACTGGGCAGAAGCCTCCCTCAATATCTCAACGGCACCGGTCATGACACAACCTCCCGTTCCTTCCTCTTCCCCTGATATTAGATTTTACCAAGTCCAGAAAATATCTGCGATGGGACTAATGTATTGACTGTGCAACCATGGTCATAGCATTCCGTTCACAACTTCAATCCACAGAACTCCCGGGCGAACTCAGAGGCAGCATCTTTTATAGCCTCGTCTATCAAGTCGTCGTAAGTGGGTAGCTTGTCCGTCCTGTATCCGGTCTTGGAGCACTGCTCCTGTGGACCCCCTGTTCCCTTATATATTCTGGTTACGACCATCTCCCCTGTTTCCACATTTACAACTGATATTTTCAGCCTCACGCTTGACGCGAACGACAGACAGAAATGCTTGCCCTTCTCGTAGACCAGAGGGACTCCTATCTTTCTTACATCAACGTAGGAGTCCTTCTTTAAGGATATGTACCTTGGCTCTACAAATACCAAATAATCTGCACCAAGAATCTTTCCTATTTTCACCATGGTGTTCTTATCAACAAAACCCGAATACTGGAACTTCTGTTCCTCAAAAATCTTGCTGATGTTTCTCCTGTCTACTATATCCACCCTCAACCCTTTCCCTTTAATGTTCCTAATTGCTTTAGACAGAACGCCATCACATAGAGTACTCTCCTCTATCCTATCCCTTGCCATAGATGAATAGATACTTCCTTTATCTGACCTGTAGTTCTCAAAGAAAAGATACTCTAAAAAGTATGTACCCACTTCTCTCCCGTTCTCATACTGTCGGTACTCCCACTTTCCCTTGGCGGGCAACAAAACAGCAACCCTTATAGATTCTTGCTGAGAGACCTTCGGAGCACAGGATAGAGAGATCAAGAACAGAAGTGCTATAACTACGAACCCCATGACTTGGACAATATTTTACCAGCCTGTCACCTCACTTCCAGTATTCTCTTCAGCCAGTAAACACCTCCGTGCTCGTCGCCCACGTACACAGCCTTAACCCGGAGGGTCTTTCCAAAGAGCCACGATGGGAGAGGTCTTTTAGAGAGAAGGCTCACGGCGGAGGAGCTTCTGTTCTCAGACGACACCACTATCTCGTAAAGAACCATGTTCTTCGGATACATCTCCCTCAAACCTGCCCTGAAAACAGAGTATCTGACTACCTCCCCCCTGAACTCCTTCTCAAGGTCTGGGGCTGGAACGGCAAAAGCCAACGGACATAGCGACAGAAATAGAATAACCAGCGCGAGAACTCTCATACTTACCTCCTTGCCAGAGGGCTACTTATATATTAGAGTTTTAAAGGTGAAGGTCATATCCAGAGCTCTCTCGCCTGCTAAGGTGAACCTTGGGCTGTGGGTCCTCGGGAAGAGAAGCGATGGATATCACGACATACTCACCCTGTTTCATGCGATAGACCTGTGTGACGAGATACTTATAGAGGAAGGACCTTTCAGGGTGGAGACGAACACCGGTATTCCTATGGAGGAAAACCTCGTCTACAGAGCCCTCGTTGAGTTCCAGAGGAGAACGGGCAGGGAGGTTGAATACCGCATTTACATAAGCAAGAAGATCCCCGAGGGCTCAGGTCTGGGGGGCGGAAGCTCAAACGTGGCGACAGTCCTCAAGGAGATAAACAGACTTGAGGGTGACCTCCTGCCGGAGGAGGAGATTTCGGAGATAGCCGGTTCGGTGTCCTCGGACGCGCCCTTCTTCGTTAAGGGGGGCACACAGCTTGGTGCCGGAAGGGGCGATGTGCTGAGAGAGCTTGAAAATTTAGAGCTTGACATAACCCTGGTGATACCAAGGGTTAAGGCTTCAACACCGGAGGTCTATTCAAGATTTAGAGAAGAGCATTTTACAGATGTGAACCCGGAGGAAGTTATATCCATGGTGATGGAAGGCAGGTACGAGCTCCTTGAGAACAAGCTCGGGGAGTTAGCCTGCGAGGTGTACCCTGAGATAGGGGAGGTGGTAAGGTTTATAGAGCACTTAGGGTTTAAAGCCCTTGTCAGCGGAAGTGGTTCTGCTGTATTCTATATAGGTAAGCCCACGAAGGAGCTGGTGGCTGGTGCTCGGCTCCGCGGTTGGAGTGTGTTTGAAACCAAGAGCTGGCTTGGGGTGTAGCTCAACTGGCAGAGCACCGGACTTTGGATCCGGGGGTTCCTGGTTCGAATCCAGGCACCCCAGCCATTTTAAAAGCTATGAACAGACCTCTTAAGATACTTACGGGAACTGCCAACAGGGCTATAGTTGAAGAGGTTTCCAGCTATCTGAACGTTCACATATCCGACATGCTCGTCACGAAGTTCAGCGACGGAGAGGTCAGGGTTCAGATAAACGAGTCCATAAGAGGAGCAGACGTTTACGTCTTTCAATCCCTCTCAAACCCTGCCAACCAGCACATAATGGAGCTCCTCCTGATAATAGACGCCCTCAAGAGGTCTTCTGCCGGCAGGATAACCGCCGTAATACCCTACTTCGCCTACGCAAGGCAGGACAGGCAGGACAAGCCGAGGACACCCGTGAGTGCGAGACTTCTCGCAGACCTCATAACCGTAGCGGGCGCGAACAGGGTGGTAACCATAGACTTACACTCGCCCCAGATACAGGGTTTCTTTGACATACCCGTTGACCACCTTTCAGCCCTACCCGTTCTCCACGACTACACAAAGAAGAACCTGATACTTGAGAACCCCATAGTGGTTTCCCCGGACGCCGGTGGAGTTGAAAGGGCTCGTCAGCTTGCCAACAAGCTGGGCTGCGGGATAGCGATAATCTACAAGAGGAGACCCGAACCCAACAAGGCTGAGGTTCTGGACGTGGTGGGAGACATAGAGGGCAAGGAGGCGATAATAATAGACGACCTCATAGACACCGCGGGTACCATGGTCGCCGCCGCAAACATGCTCATAAACAGGGGTGCGAAGAGGGTGTTAGCCTGTGCAACCCACGGGGTTCTTTCGGGTCCCGCGGTAGAAAGGCTAACCAACTCACCCATAGAGCAGGTGATAATAACCAACACCATACCCGTTGAGGACAAGCTCTTCAATAAACTCAAGGTGGTATCGGTCGCCCCCCTGCTGGGAGAGGCTATAAAGAGGATTCACGAGGAGGAGTCCGTCAGTTCCCTCTTTGCCTAAAACTCTATCCTCGCATACTCCTCTATGGCTTCGGTCTGGAACTGAAGCAATTTCTCGGGAGTCAGCCCCTTATCACTGTACCTGGAGGAGAGGGCACCGAGGATTTCAGTTGCCTCCCTCTGGACAGCCTCAACCATAGCCAGCATATCCCCAAGTTTTCCCTTCTTCTCTATGAGGGCTTCCCTTATGTCCTCTTCCAGAGATAGGTTCTTGACCACCTCCTCCATGGGTATGCCCAGGAGAACATCTATAAGGGAGAGAACACCTGTTATGAAAGCCTTCTCAGAGGTCTCCCTGTCACCGTACAGAAAATCGGCGAGCCTCTCCATGAAGAAACCCCTCACGGAAGCCTCCTCAAAGAGGGGGTCGGAGGTGAAGTCCTCGCTCCTGACCGAGTACATGAGCAGGAGTATCCACTTCAGAAGATTCCTGTAGCCGAGCATAAGTATGGCGTGTCTAATTGACTTTACAGGCTGCCTCAGGGCGTAATAGGCTGAGTTTATGAACTGGAGGAGCTTGACGGACAGCTCGGAGAACTTCTTAAATACCCTCTCTATATGTTTTATCTCCTTCTCCTCAGCCACCATGTTGTAGAGCTGAACGAGGGCTGCGTACGCGGGTTCAACGGTCTTAGAGACGACCACCCTTGGCTCCTGGAAGAAGAAGCCCTGAAAGTAGTGAAAGCCGAGCTTGTAGTAAGCTTCGTAAACCTCGTAGCTCTCTACCTTCTCCGCAACCAGCTTAACATCGTAGCGTTCTATCTTTGAGAGTACGTCCTCAACTTCTTCCAGGCTGTGCTCAAGAACATCTATCTTCACGTAGTCAACGAGCTTAAGGTAGGGTATGAACTCCTCCCTGTACTCAAAGTCGTCAAGGGAGAGCTCATAACCGAGCTCCTTCAACTTCGTGAGAGTGTCAAGGAAGTTCTCGCTTAGGACTGCGGTCTCAAGTATCTCAAAGCCTATCCTGTCAGGGGGCAGAAGCTCCACCACGTTCAGTATCTCGCTCGCCTCGTCTATGTTTATGAAACCCTTCTTGTCCCTGATTATCCTTGAAAGGCTCGTGGAACTCACTATGCTCTCTATCACCTTGGCTGTAGCCCTGACACCGTCCTTAACGTCCGCGCTGTTCTTGAACCCAGACCTGAAGAGCAGCTCATAGGCGAATATCCTGCCCTCCCTATCCAGTATGGGCTGTCTTGCGAGGTAAACCTTTACCATGGACTGAACACTATTATAGTGCTATAATTTTTAATTCCGCACACAAATTAGGAGGAAATCCATGAAGAGGGTAAGCGTAAAGCTGAGTGAAAGGGTGCCCGGCAAAAAGAGCGAAACCAAGAGGATGAGGAGAGAGGGTTTCATACCTGTGGAGATATACGGAAAGGGTGTGAACAACTCCCATGCCTGGATGAGCGCAAAGGACTTCCTCTCCCTGCCCCACGGTGAGACCTTCCTGATTGAGACCGAAGTGAACGGCGATAAGAGGGTGTGCATACTCAAAGACATACAGTTCGGCTGGCTGGGGGACAACCCCATACACGTTGACCTCTACGACCTTGCAAACGTCACCGAGATTGAAGTGGAGGTTCCCATAGAGTTTACAGGAACGCCTGCCGGCGTTGAATTGGGAGGAACCTTTGAGGTTCTGATGCACTCCTTCACCGTTAAGGCTAAACCTGCAGACCTGCCGGACAAGATAGTCATAGACGTGAGCGGTCTCGGCTTAGGGGAAGCCCTTCACGTCAGGGACGTCGCACCCCCAGAGGGCTGCGTAATACTTGATAACCCAGAGGAAACCGTCGCCGTCGTGGCAGAGCCCGAGGTTGAGGAAGAGGTAACCGAAGAGGTCGCGGAAGAGGAGACCGAAGAACAAGCCTCTGAATGATAAGGCTCGTAGTCGGGCTCGGGAATCCAGGGAAAGAGTACGAAAACACCCGGCACAACGTCGGGTTTATGGTTATAGACGAGCTCGTCAGAAGGTTAAAGCTGAAACACCACAGGGAAGAGGGTCTGTCCCACGTTTACAGGACTAAGATAGCGGGAAGGGAGGTTCTGCTGGCAAAGCCCCAGACCTACATGAACAACTCAGGTCTTGCGGTCGTGAACCTCCTTGAGGATAACGGCATAGAGCCGCGAGAGATGCTCGTCATATACGACGATCTTGACCTGCCCCTCGGTGTAACAAGGCTCAGGCTGGAGGGCAGCTCAGGGGGACACAGGGGCGTTGAGTCCATAGTAAAGAACATAAAGACGGAGAAGTTCCCCCGCCTGAAGATAGGGATAGGGAGACCAAAGAACAAAAGGGACGTGGTCAACTACGTGCTCTCACCCTTTAGCAAGGAGGAGGAAGAGGTCGTCCGGGCGGTCATAAAGAAGGCTGCCGAGTGTGTTCTCAGGAGCATAGAGCTGTCTCCCCAGGACGCCATGGAGTTCTGCAACAGAAGAGACCTGCTCACGTGACCTCAAGGGACACCACGCCCCTCAGCTTGAGAACGTCCCTCAGCTTTGAGCTGAGCTCATCCTCCTCATAGGGAACTTCAAAGTAAACCTCCGCCTGTCCCCCGCTCCGTTTAACCCTGAACACCCTGCCCTCCTCAAGGATCTTCTCAAGCTCTTCAAGCACACCGGAGGTGTCCTCTACAACCACCCTGACCACCTTAGTCCCCTTGGATAGGAACTCCCTCTCAAACTTACTCATCAAGCTCAGAACTACGAGGAGCACAAGGGTTGAAAAGAGTGATAGGAGGTACATTCCCGCCCCGACAGCCAGACCTATGCCCGCCGTAGTCCAGAGGCTCGCAGCGGTGGTCAAACCCTTCACAGATATACCCATTCTGAGTATAGCTCCAGCCCCGAGAAATCCTATACCGCTCACGACCTGAGAGGCTATCCTTGACGGGTCAACATTAACGCCGGTTCCGTACACGCTGGGAATGTATATGGAAACTATGCTCAGGAGTGCAGAACCGACCGCAAGCACCGAGTGAGTTCTGAAGCCCGCAGGCTGTCTCCTGCGCTCCCTCTCAAGACCTATAACCGCCCCAAATAGCATGGCTACAAAGATCCTCAAAACTCCCTCCCACAGGGGAAAGGGATAGGTCTCTACGAGAAAGCTCAGGTTCTGTAACATCTCTCGGCATAGTAGGTAAGTTCAAGCAGCTTAGCCAGCGTCTTCTTCATGTGCCTCCTGGAAACAACCATATCAATCATTCCTTTCTCCAACAGGAACTCAGATCTCTGGAAGCCCTCGGGTAGCTTCTGCTTAATGGTCTGCTCTATAACCCTCGGTCCAGCAAAGCCTATGAGAGCCTTTGGTTCGGCGAGTATTATGTCCCCGAGAAAGGCAAAGCTCGCTGCCACACCGCCGGTCGTGGGGTTTGTCAAAACGGTAATGTAGGGGATCCCCTTCTCCTTGAGCATACCCACACCGAGGGTGGTCTTAGCCATCTGCATCAGGGAGAGTATGCCCTCCTGCATACGGGCACCACCTGAACAGGTGACTGCCACAAGGGGGATACCCTCCTCAGCCGCAAGCTGACAGGCTCTGAAGAACCTCTCACCGACCACTGAGCCCATGCTACCACCAATAAAGCCAAAGTCCATGGACGTGAGTATCAGCTCTTTACCCTCCATATACCCTTTGACCACCACGAGAGCCTCACTGAGACCTGTCTCACTTTGAGCCTTCTTGAGCCTGTCCTTATAGGGCTTTGTGTCTTTAAACCTTAAAGGGTCGGTGGGGAGAACTTCCTCAAAGAGTTTCTCAGCGCCCGTATCGTCCAGAAGGAACTCAGCCCTCTCCACAGCCGAGAGGGGAAAGTGATAATCACACTTGGGGCAGACCTTATAGTTCTTCTTGAGATCCGGCACGTAAAGAAGGGTCTTGCACTCAGGGCATTTAGTCCACAAGTTCTCCTCTTCTCTCTTCTTCTTGAAGAGCTTATCAAATATACCCATACTTTGAGAGAAGTATAAACTAAATATAATTGAATGCTTCAAATTAGAGTAAAGCCGGGAATTGAAGACAGGATAAGGGGTTTCTTCCCCTGGATCTACAGACCCGAGATAGCCTCCTACTCCAGAAAGCCGAAGAAGGGAGAGCTGGTGGTCGTTAGGGACTTCGGTGGCAAGTTCTTAGGCTACGGGTATATAAACCCGGACGTCAGCATAGCTGTTCGCATACTCTCCTTTGACAAGAAGGAACCGATAACCCCATCCCTTATAAAGAAGAGGATTCTTGAGGCATACAACTACAGGAAGAGACTCTACATAAACAGCAACGCCTTCCGGCTCGTTCACTCGGAGGGTGACCTCCTCCCGGGGTTGATAGTGGACGTTTACGGTGAGTACGCTGTCGTTGAGTTCACCACCTACGGCATGACGAGGTTCAGGGATGTGGTTTTAGAAGCCCTCGTGGAAATACTCAAGCCTAAGGGCATATACGAAAAGGCTAACCTCACCGCCCAGAAGGTTGAGGGTATAGACGCCCGAGAGGGCGTGGTTTACGGAGAAGTCCCCGAAGAAGTGGTGATATGGGAACACGACCTAAAGTACCTAATAAACATACCTGAGGGACAGAAGACAGGGTTCTTTCTTGACCAGAGGAACTCCAGAAGGTTCGTGAGGAGTCTGGTTGAACCCGGGGATCGGTGTCTGGATGTCTTCTGCCACACGGGAGGGTTCGCGCTGAACATGAAAAAGATGGGCGCGGAAAGGGTCGTAGCCGTTGACCTTTCGGAGCTCGCTTTGGAGGTAGGTAAGAGGAACGAAGAGCTCAACGGACTGTCGGGTATAGAGTGGGTTCAGGCGAACGCCTTTGATTACCTGAGAGAGCTTGATACTAAGGGTGAGAAATTTGACGTGGTGGTTATAGACCCCCCCTCCTTTGCCAAGAACAAGCACGCGGTTCCCAACGCCCTGAGGGGATACAAGGAGCTGTGTGTGAGAGGCTTGAAGGTGACCAAATCCGGAGGATACTTAGCCGTCTTCTCCTGCTCCTTTCACATAACGGAGCAACACCTTCTTGAAGTTCTCACAGAGGCATCTTACGACGTCAGGAGACAGGTAAGGGTTGTCGCAAAGACCTTCCAGGACAAAGACCACCCCTGGATACTCCAGATGCCCAATACCCTCTACCTCAAAGGAGTTTGGGTTGAGGTGGTATGATAAGCCATACCTTATAAACCCTATAAGCACCGCTTATGTAATTTTAAGTAAAAATGCTATCAACACTTTAGGCTAAAGATTATCCTTTTAGTTAAAGTGTGCCCAAGGAGGCAACGTCATGGAAATAGGAGGAAGCTTTTACGAGAGGAAGTATTACAGCACCTGTTACATGTGCGCCTGCAGGTGCGGGATTGAGGTTTACGTCAGAAACAACAAGGTCACCTACATAAAGGGAAACGATGACCACCCTTTGAATAAAGGAGTGCTCTGTGCCAAGGGATCTTCCGGAATAATGAAGGAGTACTCTCCCGCAAGGCTCAGAAAACCCCTTCTGAGAACAGGACCCAGAGGTTCGGGTCAGTTCAAGGAGATAGAGTGGGATGAGGCTATAGAGATAGCCGCCAAGTGGATAGACGAGGCGAGGAAGAAGAACCCAGCCAAGGTAGCCTTCTTTACGGGAAGAGACCAGATGCAGGCTATAAACGGCTGGTTTGCCCAGCAGATCGGGACTATAAACTGGGCTGCTCACGGAGGATTCTGTTCGGTAAACGTTGCGGCTGCAGGGCTTCTCTCCACGGGCTACTCCTTCTGGGAGTTCGGGGACCCGGACTTTGAAAACACCAAGTACTTCATGATGATAGGTGTTGCGGAAGACCACGCCTCCAACCCCTTCAAGCTGGGCATTCAAGAGATGAAGAGGAGAGGCGGTAAGCTCGTATTCGTGAACCCCGTCAGGTGGTCTTACGGAGCTGTTGCGGACGAATGGGTACCCGTCAAGCCCGGAACCGACGGCGCCTTCGTTATGGGACTCATGCATGTGCTCTTTAAATACAACCTCATAGATTGGACATTCCTGAAGGAGCAGACCAACGCAAGCTGGCTGGTAATTCAGGCACCGGGAACGTCCAAGGATGGACTCTTCTACAGGAACGAAGACGGAAAGCCGATGGTTTATGACAAGAAGTCAAAGTCATTCCAGCCTGCGGACAGGATAGTCCCCGACGACCTTGATCCAGCATTCATAGGTGAGTTTGAAACTCCGGAAGGCTTTAAGGTAAGACCCGCCTTTGACATATTCGCCGAGAGGCTTGTAAAGGATTACAGCCCGGAGAAGGTAGCGGAGATAACTGGAATACCCGCGGAGGACATAGAGAGGATAGCCAAGGAGATGGGTGTGATAGCTCTCTACGACCCTCTTGAGCTGCCCGTTGAGTGGACGGACGTATGGGGCAGAAAGCACAAGAGTATGAAAGGAAGACCCGTCTCCTTCCACATAATGAGAGGTGTTGCCTCCCACACCAACGGATTCCAGACCTCAAGGGCGGTGTTCCTTCTGAAGATGCTCTTAGGATGCGTGGACGCGCCGGGCGGACACCTCGCCAAACCGCCTTATCCAAAGCACATAGAAGACCTGCCCAAGCCCGTTAAGATAAGGTCTCTTAAGGATCTAAAGTACGGAGAGCCCCTAAAGGGTCCTCACTTGGGACTCCCCCACAACCCAGACGACCTGTTGGTGGACGAGGAGGGTAACCCTCTCAGGATAGATAAAGCCTACAGCTGGGAGTTCCCCGTAACCGCCCACGGATGCATACAGAACGTCATACCCGCCGCTTACCAGAGAGACCCCTACGATATAGAAGTCCTGATGATATACATGGCTAACATGGCTTGGAACTCCTCCCAGAACATACCCTACATAATTGAGGCGCTCACCGCCAAGGATGCGGCTGGCAACTACGTGATACCCAAGGTTATAACCATAGACGCCTTCTACAGTGAACAGGTCGCCTTTTCAGACCTCGTTCTGCCGGACGCAACCTACCTTGAGCAGTGGTTTGCCCTATCCCTCTTGGACAGACCCCCATCGGTAGCCTTCGGACCCGTTGACGCTCTCAGACAACCCATAGTTGATCCCAAGAGGGAAGGTCTTGACGTTATGCCCTGGGGAGATGTAATGGTGAAGCTGGGAACCAAGCTGAAGCTCCCCGGCTTCGTGAACGAGGACGGAACACCCAAGTACAAAGACTTCAAAGACTTCCTCATAAACTGGCAGCCCAGACCCGGCGTGGGAGCTCTCGCGGGCTGGAGAGGTAAGAACGGAGACAAACACTTTGTAGGTGAGCCGAACCCCAAACAGCTTGAGATGTACACCAAGAACAAGGGATTCTTCTACTACAGGCTCCCGGAACACATGAGGTATTACAGACACATCAACAAGGACTACCTTGAGTGGGCTAAGAGCGTAGGGTTTGTCAAAAAGACGGAGCCCATAATGATGAACTTCTACGTGGAGAACCTGCAGACCTTCAGGCTCGCAGGTCAGGGACTATGGGAAGGTGAGAACCAACCGCCCAACGATCCGGTCATAAGGGAGAGGCTGGTCAAGTACTTTGATCCCCTACCCTTCTGGTATCCACCCTTTGAAGAAGAGGTTAGCGGTGACGAATACCCGCTCTATGCCTTCACCGCCCGTCCCCAGTGGATGTACCACTCCTGGGACTCCCAGAATGCATGGCTCAGGCAGATATCCACGAGGAACTTCCTATACATGAACCCCAAAACCGCAGAGAAGTACGGCATAAAGCACCTTGACTGGGTATGGGTAGAGTCAAGGGTAGGAAGGGTCAAGTGTCAGGTGTTCTTGACGGAGGCAACCGAACCCAACTCCGTGTGGACTTGGAACGCCATAGGAAAGATGCAGGGAGCCTGGGGACTGAAACCCGAAGCAGAGGAGGGACACGAGGGATTTCTCCTCAACCACGTCATACCCCACTCCATAAAGATAGGTAGCAGGGAGCTCTTCTACGGAGACCCTGTAACGGGACACCTTGCGTGGTTTGATACAAAGGTTAAAGTTTATAGAGCGGAAGACCAGTCCCCTGAAACCTACCCCGAGTTCAGGGTGGAGCCTCTGCCTTACATAAAGGAGAGGTGGGTTGACGTTCTTAGATACAAGCCCTAAGGAGGTGCTGTGATGGCACAGTTTGCGTTAGTTATAGATCTGAATACCTGTGTCGGGTGTCACGCCTGCGCAACCAACTGCAAGGAGTGGAACACTCAGGCAGCGTTTGGACCCCTTTCGGACTTTGATCCTTACGGAGCACACCCGGAGGGTGTATGGTACAACCGAATAATGACCTACGAGACCGGTGAGTTCCCCAACACTCAGGTCTTTCACCTGCCCAAGTCCTGTCTCCACTGTCAGGACGCACCCTGTGTTCCCGTGTGTCCTACCGGAGCCAGCTACAAGAGAGAGCAGGACGGCATAGTGCTCGTTAACTACGATGACTGCATAGGTTGCAAGCTCTGTTCATGGAGCTGTCCTTACGGATGTAGGGAGTTTGACGAGGCGGACAAAGTCATGAAGAAGTGTACCCTCTGCATAGACAGGGTTTACGACGAGTCCCTCCCGCCCGAGCACAGAAAACCCGCATGTGTTTTAACCTGCCCCGCAAGGGCGAGGTTCTTCGGAGACATAGAAGACCCCGAGAGCGAGGTTTACAAGGTCATAGAGGAGAGGAACGGATTCGTCCTCTTCCCTGACATGGGAACCAACCCGGGCAACCACTACCTCCCGAGAATAGAAACCAAGGTTAACCTTGAAGAGTTTGAGAAACACATACTCAAGCCCGACAACCCTCTATTCCTTGAGGTGATGAAGAGACACCACGTATCAAATAAAACACCTGAGACAAACCAGGTGGAGGAGGTCGTGTAATGCATCCGCCTCTATCGTTGATATTCTTCTTCCTGACCGCAGGTACTTCCATAGGTCTGTTCATATTCATGTACTCAATTGAGTTTCTTGAGCTGTTCGGTAAGGGTCAGGGTCTTCCCAAGGAAGTTATCCTCAAGATGGGAATACTTGAGCTGTTGCTGATAGGTGCAGGTGCGGTAGGCGCTTCCTTCCACCTCGGACACAAGCTCAGGGCTTGGAAAGCGATAAAGCGTTTCAGAACTTCCTGGCTCTCAAGGGAAGCAGTTTTTAGCGGGGCATACGGATTTACACTGCTCGTTTACTTAGTCCTTAACCAGCTGGAGGTCAACCCCTTCTTTGAGCACTTCTTTGGAATTCTGACCTTCGTGATAGGTGTGCTGAGCGCCTTCTCCACAGCCATGATCTACGCCTCCAACAAGTTCGTCCTTGAGTGGAATACCTCCATAACCGTGATCTACTACCTGCTCATGTATCTGATGCTCGGCTCATCGTTGATGGCTTACTACAACTACCTCTACAACCTACCCTACCTCGGGACATTCATATTCCTTAGCTTCCTGTTCTTGGCTCTCAGCTTCGGATTCAGGCTCGCCTTCAACATAAGGCAGTTCTACCTCAAGCGCCCCACCATGAACGAGGCTCTTAACCTGCCCCACAACAGACCCATAAGGGTGATAGACACGGGTTCAACAACTGAAAACTACTGCACAGAGGAGTTCTACTACAGGAAAGGCAAGGAGATGCTCTCTACGGTTATCCCCGTTGCATACCTGCTGACCTTCGTAGTCCCCTTATTCCTCGTCCTCTACGCATGGATAACGGGAACGGTAAACTCTTGGATACTCGGGCTAACCTATGTCTTCATACTCGTGGGCAGCGCCTTGGAGAGGTGGAGCTTCTTCGTGGAAGGCAACCACGTCCAGAACCTTTTCTACGGACTCTACCCAGAACAGGGCTACAAACTCAGAAAGGGCTACATGGAGAGGAAGGAGACAAAGATATCTCTTTATGGGTAAAACGCCCTCGTCTTGAGCAGAAGCTCCCTCCACTCCTTCTCCGGATCTGAGTCCCAGACTATACCGCAGCCTGCAAAGTAGGAGACCTCCTCCCCACCGCCGAAGGCGGTTCTTATGAGAACACTTAAGGTAAAATCTCCGTCCTCCTTAACAAAGCCGGCACAACCGCAGTAATAGCCCCTCGCATGAGGCTCAAGCTCGTCTATTATTTGGACAGCCCTGTATTTGGGTGCCCCCGTTACGGAAGCGGGCGGGAAGGTATTTTCTATTATGGCGCTAAAGCTCTCCCTCGTCCTCGCCACCACCCGTGAGTGCATCTGGTATAGGGTCTCATACCATTCCACCCTAAATAGATCCTCAACCCTGACACTGCCCGTCTCAGCCACCCTGCCGAGGTCGTTCCTGACCATGTCCGTTATCATCAGGTTCTCCGCCCTCTCTTTCTCACTTGCGAGTATTTCCTCCGCAGACCGCCCCGTGCCCTTTATGGGTTTGCTCTCTATGATGTCTCCGTTCTTTTTCAAGAATAGCTCCATTGATCCCGACAGGACGCAGAGGTCTCCCGTATCAAGATAGAAGGAGTAAGGGACGGGCTGACGCCCGTGGAACTTAAAAAACAGAGTCTCAAGGCTCCCACGCACCCCAAACCTCATCTCGGAGGTCAGGTTTATCTGATAGACGTCCCCCGAAGCTATGAAGTCCTTCACACGCTCAATCTTTTCCTTGAACTCCTCCTCTCCCAAACTCATACCCACGAGATCAAGATCAACACCGCCCTCTGTGGGTTGGCAGGGCTTTATTCTGCCGGTCTTCAGGAACACTACGGGAGGCAAACCCCTCTCTTTGACCGGCACGCCGAGGGCTTTGGTTGTAAGGTCGTATGAGATTAGCACGAAACCCTCAAGACCTTCTATCTCTGAGAGATCGGAAGAGTAGAGAACATCAAGAACCTCCACCTCCCAGAGACCATCTCTCCCGAACCAGCCTCCGGATACCACGAGTCTCATGGAGATATAATCTTAAAGCCATGAAGTTCGTGAGCACAGAAGGAGAGAGGGACTTAGAGAAGATAATTGAGACCAAAGCTCAGGAGGTCAAGGGCATAGAGGTGGTCAAACTGAGCAACTCTCCCCACATGACTCAGGTTTTGGCGTTCATATCCACCGCGGAAGAACCCCACTACCACGATCACCACGACCTAACCTTCAGAGTTCTAAAGGGCTGCGGAGAGCTATACCTTGACGGAGAGACCTATCTCCTCTACGAAGGCGACATAGCCTACATACCCAAGAAGAAGGTTCACTTTTACGTTAACAGGGCGGAGGTATCCGTCCTCCTTGCGGTCTTCAGTCCCAGCTACGATGGAAAGGACAGCGTGAAGGTGGAGTTATAGACCCACTGGCGTTAAAATATTAGCCTTGACATTCTGAAGGAGGTAACCGATGGCTTTTGAACTCGCCCAGAGACTTAAAGTCCTACCCCCCTATCTCTTTGCAGAGCTGGACAGGAGAAAACAGGAGAAGCTGGAACAAGGAGTTGACGTTATAGACCTCGGAGTGGGAGACCCAGACCTGCCCACGCCCCAGCCTATAGTGGAAGCCCTCCAAAGGGCTGCAGAGAACCCCGATAACCACAAGTATCCCTCCTACGTGGGAATGAAGGCATACAGGGAGGCTGTCTCCCAGTGGTACAAGAGGAGGTTTGACATAGACCTCTGCCCCGACAACGAGGTGATAGCCCTCATAGGATCAAAGGAGGGTGTTGCCCACTTTCCGCTGGCTTTCGTCCAAGAGGGTGACGTGGTTATATGCCCTGATCCCGCCTACCCCGTTTATAAGATAGGAACCATATTCGCAGGCGGAGAACCTTACACCGTTCCCCTGAAAGCGGAAAATAACTTCCTGCCCGACATAGGTTCTATACCCCAAGACATAGTGGACAGGGCGAAGATAATCTGGGTGAACTACCCCAACAACCCCACCTCCGCAGATGCCACCGAGGACTTCTACAAAGACCTTATAAAGTGGGCGAAGAAGCATAACATAATAATCGCCTCCGACAACGCATACTCGGAGATATACCTCGGCGATAGAAAACCCATATCCATACTCCAGATGGACGGCGCAAAGGACGTGGCGATAGAGTTCCACTCCCTCTCCAAAACCTACAACATGACTGGTTGGAGAATAGGCATGGCGGTCGGTAACGAGGAATTGGTCAAGGGTCTCGGGAAGGTGAAGACCAACGTGGACTCGGGTCAGTTCAACGCCGTTCAGGAGGCTGGTATAACCGCACTCAACATGCCCGAAAGCGAGCTGGACAAACTCAGGGCGATATACAAGGAGAGAAGAGAGGTCATGACCTCCGCTTTAAGGAAGCTCGGTCTTGAGCCTTTAGAATCTGACGTGACCTTCTACATCTGGATAAAGGTTCCAGAAGGGTACAGCTCCGCGGACTTCGTGGGAAGGCTCATTGACGAGGCTGGTATAGTCTGCACACCCGGAAACGGCTTCGGAGATGCAGGAGAGGGCTACTTCAGGATATCCCTAACCGTGCCCACAGAAAGACTTGTTGAAGCCGCCAAGAGGATAGAAAATTTAAAGTTATGAAGGCGGAGGAGATAAGCCTCCTTGACATAAGCATCAGCGTACCTACGGTTCCCTACGACCTCGGCTTGAAAGAGCTGAAAGGTGTATTTGACGAGTTGGGTATATACAAGTACCTCACGGTACTAAAGGGAAACGTGCCTGTGGGCTTAGTTTACCGGGACAAGGTTGAGAGGTACTCAAGCGAGAAGCTCATAGCGGGTGATATCGCCACTACCTGCTGTAAGCTCAGGAACACCTCCATGAAGAAGGAGGGTCTCTCGGGGATATTTGACCTGCTTCCCATAGACAGAGAGCCCGTGATAATCACAGACAGAAAAGGAACATATCTGGGGGTGCTGACCTACGACACGCTGCTTCATTACGTAACACACCACAGGGAACACATGCTCCCCATGATGCAGAGAGTTCACTCCAGCATAGGTAAAAAGGAATACCTCTGCATATTCGGGTTGAAGAACCTGGACAACTTCAAGAAGGTCTTCGGGACGGAGAAGGTGGAGAGCGTTCAGAAGATATTTATTGAGGATGTAAAGGACTTCTTTGAGGGTGAGATAATGGGAGTCCCGGAGAAGGGAGAGCTCTGGATAATGTCCAGCCAGCTACCTGCCAAGGAGAGCATAAAGGAGCTCTTCAAGGAGTTTCACAGAGAGTACACGCTCCTGTTCGGTGAGTTTCAGCAGGTTCACATATACGGCTTCTGTCTTGATATGTCAATACTGGACTCGGAGGAAAAACTATACCGACTCAAGGACGAGCTCAGGAGCAGGACAGCCAAAATTGATGGCTCGGTCTTCATAGTTCACGGGCTCCAGCCCACCCTGATACTCCACGACCCCACGAAGCAAAAGCTGATCACCAACATAAAGAAACACATACTCTCGGACTTCAAGGACATAGTTGAACACGTCAGGAGTGCCCCTAAAGACACCTGGGAGTATGTTCTCTACGACTTATTTGAAAGGTACCCCTACTTTGAGCTCTTCTACATCATGAGTGAGAAGGGGCTCCAGATAACCAACAACATAGTGAACCCCAAGGTGGACTACTTTGTAGCCCAGGGTAAGAAGGGAAGCGACAGGTCTGAGAAGCCCTACTTCAAACAGGCTTTCAGGGAGGGCTCCTTTATATCGGACGTCTACCTTTCCAAGGCTACCGATGACTTCTGCATAACCGTCTCCGAGCGCTTCACCTACGAAGGAAAGACATACATACTCGCAGGAGACATCAACTTCCGTCAGATCCACAAGCTCGTCAAGAGCTTCAAGGAAACTACGGTATGACCAAAGCCAAACTCATAGGCAGTCTCAAGTACAAAAACCTCAGATACACCAAGAACCACCCCCTACGCATACCGAGGGTCTCCCTCCTGCTGGACTTCCTCGTAGCCATGGGTCTCATAGAGGAAGAGGAGAAGGTGGAGGGAAGACCGGCAATCATGGAAGAGCTACTCCTATTCCACGACAAGGAGTATATAGACACCCTCATAGAGGCGGATGAGTGCCAGTGCGTCCCCAAGGGAGCGAGGGAGAGGTTCGGCATAGGCAGTTACGAGAACCCCGTGTCTCCAGCCATGTTCAGAGGTTCTTCCCTCGCGACGGGTTCTTCCGTTCAGGCGGTAGAGCTGTTTTTAGAGGGAAATTCTGCCTTCAACCCCGCAGGTGGAATGCACCACGCCTTCAGAGACAGGGCGCACGGCTTTTGCTTTATCAACGATCCCGTCATAGCCATAGAGGTCTTGAGGCAGAAAGGCTTTAACAAAATCCTCTACATAGACCTTGACGCCCACCACTGCGACGGAGTCCAGACCGCCTACTACGACAGCGACGAGGTTTACGTCCTCTCCCTCCACCAATCTCCCGAGTACGCCTTCCCCTTTGAGAGAGGCTTCATAGAGGAAAGAGGTGAGGGCAAGGGCAAGGGTTACAACCTCAACCTACCGCTGCCCAAGGGCGTAAATGACTCGGAGTTCCTCTTTATATTGGAAAAGACCCTCTCACACCTCCTTGACGTGTTCACACCGCAGGTCTATGTAGTCCAGCTGGGCACAGACCCCCTCTTAGAAGACCCCCTATCCAAGTTTGAGCTCTCCAACGTAGGATTTCTGGAAGCTTTTAGGATCGTAAGGGACGCCCTCGGAAAGGGCGTGTATTTGGGAGGAGGAGGATACAACCCCATAGCCTTGGCGAGGTCTTGGGCGATGATATGGTGCGAAATATCGGGAAGAGACATACCCGAGAACATAACCCCACAGGGCAGGGAAGTCCTTGAAGCGGTGGACTGGGAAGAGTTTGACGACGAGATAGACAGGAGCTACATGTACGAGAAATTGATAGACGAGCCCAGAACCGGCGAGATAAGGGAGGAAATGAGAAGAATTGCCCTGAAGATGAAGGAACTCGTTTACTCCTGACAGGGCTCCATCTCCTTAAGTCGTATAGACCTGACCTCAACACCCAGATCAAGTAGACGGAAGGCGTAATCCCTCTCCTCAAGGGGGTATCGGTAGAACTCAAGCCTGCCTTCCCTCCTCCTGAAAGGCACCTCCCTGACAAGGCTGGCACATGAGTCCCCTACCCTTCCCAGCAGAACGTCGTTGTCCAAAGTAAAGGAGTAGGTGTAGCCCGCAAAGAGCCTACCGTCAAGGTAACGGACTGACTCCACGTCCTCTCCACCTATTGAGTAAGCCTTAACGACCTCAAACTCCCCATCTAAGACTAGGAGCAGCCCGTCCGAATGGGTTCTCCCGTAAGTGTCTCCCATCAAGAGCAGCCTGCCCCTGTCCTCTGAGAAAACCCTTCCGTAATCAAACTCGCCCCCATCGTACAGGCGGCAAAGACCGCTCCGCGGTGAAAATAAAAGCACATCGCTGTCTCCATTTGTCTCAGACCTACCCACCGCAAGGGGTTCTCCCCTGAAGAGCCCTACGTACCTCAGGTAGTCCTTGGAGCCGCTTCCGATAAGTTTTGAGGACAGGAGCCTGCCCCTCGGGGACAGCTCAAGGACAAAAGCGTCCCAGTTTCCACGGTAGTTGCTCCTACCCACAACGTAGTACTTTCCTCTCCACTCAACCACGCCGTAGGCGTACTCTTCAAACTCAGTTCCGAGCCGACGAACCCATACAGGCAGGAGTCCGTCGTTAAGCTTGACCACGAGTATGTCCCAGTCCTCATCCTGAACACCTCCCACGAGGAGGTACCCGCCCTCAACCCTCCTGAGAAACCAGAGCATATCGTTCCCCTCACCCCCCATGGACACGGTCTCCTCCACGCCCTCCCTACCGAAGGTAACTAATAGGAAGTCCATGTCTCCCTTCGCGAGCGTGGTCACGCCGGCAAGGCACAGGTTCCCAGTAGATTCAACGCTGTAGCTGTAGTCGTCACGGGCAGAGCCCACCGAGTAGGCTTTGCAGGTCCCGTCGCACACCCCCAGGAGGGCGTCATAACCATTTTCCTCGGAGCTACGCCTGCCCACGAAACAGAACCACCCGTGCATATCCTTTATCCCGAAGGCTCCCTCGTTCTCTTCGGTGGATAGGTCTAAGAGCTCAGAGAAGCTCAGGGACACCAGCACAAGCAGGAGGAGCACCATGAGACCCTATGATAACAGCATAGAAATTCCCCAATAAAGCCTTAGAATAGAAGACTATGGAAATTGAACTTGTGTCCAGAGGCAAACACACTCTCCACGGACTGAACTTCTACCTTTCCTACTTTGACGACATCGCCAAGGTGCTCCCGAGAGAGGACTACTGCTTCATAGTGGGGGGCTGGGTAAGAGACAGGATACTGGGCGAACCCGTGGGGCACAACATAGACGTGGACTTCCTCGTGACCTGTGACCCTGTGAAGATAGCCCAGGACTTCGCCGAAAGGACAGGTGGACACTTCTTCGTGTTTGAAAAGAAAGGGCTGCTCATAAAGAGACCTGTGGTGGCTTCCGTGGTTATACACCTTCCCCCTTACAGGTACAGGTTTGACTTCTCCCAGGTGAAGGGTAAAGACCTTGAGAAAGCCCTCGTTGAAGACCTGAAGGAGAGAGACTTCACCGCCAACGCCATAGCGGTAAACCTGGACGATGTGCTGAGCATAGGTGCAAAGCAGACGGTCGTATTTGACCCGACCGGCGGAATTAAGGACATGGAGCAGGGTCTTCTCAGGCCTATATCCGAGGAAAACCTCAGGAGAGACCCTGTGAGGATACTAAGGGGCTTCAGGCTTTCTGTGGAGAAGGAGCTAAAGCTTACGGAGGACTTTTACAGGTTCGTGGAGGTAAACAGAAGACTCGTAACCAAGGCTCCCGCCGAGAGGATAACCCACGAGCTCTTCAAGGTGATGAAGCACCCCAGAGCCTCAAAGGTCGTGAGAAAGTTGTATGAGGTGGGGCTGCTTGAAGAGGTCTTCCCGGAGTTCGCAAAGCTCAGGAACATCAAAGACCAGGGGGAGCACCACATCTACCCCCTTGACGAGCACACCCTGAAGATACTTGAAGAGGTTGAGAAAGTTATAGAGGAGAGGACAAAGTACCTGAGCGTTGAGCTGCTCGGAGACTTCGGGTGCAGGAGGTTTCTGGGAGAGTTTACCGACGTTGAGCTCCTAAAGTGGGGAGCCCTGCTCCACGACATAGGCAAGCCCGACACTTACGCCATTAAGGACGGAAAGGTAACCTTCTACAACCACGACAAGGTAGGAGAGGAAATAGTTAAGAGGATCGGGAAGAGGCTCAAGTGGGGAGAGCCGGCCACAAGGTTCATAGGCAAGCTCGTAAGGTACCACCTCAGACCCTTTTACCTCAGGGAATCCTTCCTCAGAGGGGAGTTAAAGAGAAAGGGAATGGCTAACTTCTGGAAGGAGTGTGGAGACATAGCACCCCATCTATTCCTCCTCTCCATAGCGGACGCCTTTGCCAGCGGCGACACGGAGGAGGAGGTCAAAGCTCTCCTTGAAACGATAAGTGAGCTTGAGAGCTTCAAGAGGAACGAGCTCACCGAAGAAAGGGTAAAGCCCCTGCTGAACGGACACGAGATAATGGCTATCCTCAACATAACGCAGGGGAAGATGGTCGGCGAGATAAAGAGGAGGTTAGAGGAAGCACAGATGGAGGGGAGTATGAGGACTCGGGAGGAGGCTGTTGAGTTCGTGAAGAAAGCCTACGAGGACATTCTTACAGCTGGAGGTGAACATGCCTGAGCTTACCCCCCTTGAAGATGCCCTCAGGATCGTTTTAGAGAGTGTGGAACCCCTGAGCACCGAGAGGGTCTTCCTTTACGACGCCCTCGGTTGCTTCCTCGCGGAGGATGTGCCTTCAGACACGGACAAGCCTCTATTTGATAACTCTGCGATGGACGGCTTCGCCGTGAGATACGAAGACGTAAAGAACGCCTCCGAGGAGAACCCGGCGGTTCTGGAGCTCGTGGGAGAGTACTCGGCGGGCACAGGTGAGGAGATCAAGGTTGATAAGGGAACAGCGGTGAAGATATTCACGGGAGCGCCCATACCCGAAGGGGCTGACACGGTCGTCCCGGTGGAATACACGGAAACCAAGGGAGGTAAAGTTTACATAAAGAGAGCTTTCAAGAAGGGCTCCAACGTCCGTCTGAGAGGAGAGGACGTCAGAGAGGGAGAGGTAGTTCTCTTCAGAGGACACGAGATAAGAGGCTACGAGGTCGGTATGCTCGCCTTCGTTAACAGGGCTGTGGTTGAGGTCTACCGCAGACCGAAGGTTGCCGTTCTGTCCACCGGTGACGAACTGCTGGAGGTCGGGGAGACCCAGAAGAGACCCTCCCAGATAAGGAGCTCAAACCACCACATGCTCTATTCCCTCATTGAGAGCTCCGGAGGCATACCCCACCAGCTCGGGATAGCACCCGACGACCCGGAAGAGCTCCTGAGGGTTCTGAAAACGTGTAAAGACTACGACATATTCATAACCACGGGCGGAGTATCCATGGGCGAAAAGGACTACGTCCAGTACCTTGTCCGTGAAATCGGTGTGAACGTGAAGTTTCACAAGCTCAGGATAAAACCGGCGAAGCCGGTTCTCTTTGGAACCTACGGGAAGAATAAGCTCTTCTTCGGACTGCCCGGAAACCCTGTATCCTGCGGCGTAGCCTTTGACCTGCTCGTTTACCCTGCTATAAGGACTATGCTGGGTGCGAGGGAAGTATTCAAGAGAAAGGTGACCGCCGTGCTCACGAGGGACTTCACGAGAAGGGACGCTAAGAGGAGGGAGTTTGCGAGGGCGAGGGTCTGGTTTGAAGAAGGGAGGTTCCTGTGCGAGCCGTTGGCAAAACAGCAGTCCCACATGCTCACCTCTTTTGTGGGGGCTAACGCCTACCTGGTTGTTTACGAAGGCGTTAACGAACTAAAGAAGGGTGAAGAGGTTGAGGTGGTGTTGTTTTAAGCTTTATAGCTATCTTATATAGCCCTTGAACCTCTGGAAGTTCATGAGCTTTTCTGCTATGTTTAGCTTCCTGTCCTCCGCTTTCTTTATGAGGAACTCTATTATCTTCAGAGCCTCCTCGTAATCCTCCTTGGTAAAGTCTTTCAGTTCAAGGTTAACGAGCTTCTCAAGGGACTCTATGAGCGCATCGTAGTTGCCCTCTTCAAGGTATACCTCGCATTTCAAAAGTATCTCTTTAAGGTTCTCATTCATTCGCCCTCGCCGAGACCTCCTCCTTTCCGTAGACGTTCCTTTCCGCCTCTTCCCAAGCTTCTCTCAGCTCCTCAAGGACTTCCTTTATCTTCTTAAGAAGCTCAACATCGTTTCTCATGTTTGCGCTCACAATCTCATTTATAAGAACATCGTAGATTTCGTCAAGGTTTTTGGCTATCTCCTTGCCCTTCTCCTGGTCAAGGGAAGCCTTCAAGACTATAAGTATGTCCATAGCCCGTGTCAGGTTTTCCGCTTTCCTCTTCACGTTCTCGGTCTCCTCCAGCCCTTCCTCTATGGCGTATATAGAATCCTCTATACAGGATATAGCCTTGTCGTACAGCATTATTACGAGCCTGAGGGGATTTGCGTTCTCAACCATGCTCTGCAGATAAACCTCTGCTGGATTCATTTCTTATCACCTCCGGTAATTTTGGAGAGGGACACCATGAACTGCTGGAACCTCTGCCTAAGCTCCTCAGCCTGAGCTATGAAAGCTTCAAGCTGGGCGTATTCCCTCCTGAGTAACTTCTCTTCCTGAACGAGCCTCTGGGCGAGGGACTGAATCCTGTTGTCTATGTCCTCAACCTGCTCGCTGTAAGTCTTCTCAAAGCTGCTGAAGAGGTCTTTCTGACCTTCAAGGTAAGCAGAATAGGAACCTTTGAGTTCCTCTATTATGGACTTAACCCCCTCCGGGTCTGTGTTGAGGAGTTCGTTCAGCTTGTCCGTATTCAGGGATATCTCTCCCGTATCACCATCGTACTCTATCAAGCCCTTGTCAATCAGAGGGCTTAGCCTTTCAGCTATGCCGGTCTTCACACTGCCTATGGTGTAATCTCCCCTGAAGAGAGCCTGTTCACCCGTTGTCAGTGAATCAACGAGCCTCACGAGTCCGTTGTACTTCTTAACGAAGTCATTCAAGAAAGAGGTAACCTTTGAGTAGTTTTCTGACACGGTCACGTTGGCACTTCCGGTATCCTTGACCTCTATCGTAAGACCGCTTATGACGTCCTCAAACTTGTTATCAGGACTCGTTACGGGCGAGCCCGTTCCTATAACTATCTCCGCATTCTGAGCCTTCTGAAGGGTGTCAAGTCCGCTACCAAGCTCGGAAGGAAGCCCAGAAACGCTTATGACGTAAACACCCGTTCCGGTATCAGTCTCAACGGTTGATGCCCCCACATCGTTTTCAGAGAGCATAAGCTTGTAGCTGGTTCCGTCGTAATATACACTTGCCTTTACCCGTTCCTGCGTGGAGTTTATAGCGTCCACCAGGTCTTCAAGGGTATCGCCCGCGTTGTAGTCTATGTTGAAGGTCTCCGTGCCGTTTCCCGTGTCGTAGGTTATTGTTAGCGTACCCGAAGAGGCAAAGGTGTTTGAAAGATCAGACACACCTCCATTACTGACACGTATCTCAGCCTGAGAAAGCTTGTTCACCGTAACGGAAAAGCTCAGGTTCGGTGCATCGTCCGTAGCGGCTGCCGTAAGGACGTCTGTGTTTGAGGAGGTAGCCTGCTTAGCCTTGAACAGGGCATCAACGTCAAGTCCCTCAAATATGGACAGGAAGTCACCTATGCCCTTGGATAGATTTCCAAGGGAGGACAGTTTAGCCTGGACGAGTGCCTTCTCCTGCTGTAATCTTTGAAGCGGGAGGGACCTCAGCTGCATTATCTGGTCAACTATCGCACCGCCATCAAAATTAGTCCCCGTAAGTCCCGAAAGAAAGAGCTCACCTGCCATAGCTAAACCCTCTCGCTCAGCAGAACACCGAGCATCTGGTCTATCCTTTTCATGAGCTCAAGGAGGTAGTCTGGGGGGATCTGGCGGATAAGTTTATTTGTGTCTCTTTCAAAAACCTTAACCACAGGTATCTCAAGCTGGTCGTCTATGTCTATCTTCAGGTACCTGTTCAGGTAGTCAAGCTTCCTCTGGATCTCCCTGAGAAGTTTCTGGAGTTCCTCCCTGTTCAGACCGCTCTCCTGGACACTCTCCTTAGCCCTCTTTTCTATGTCCTTCCTTATGCTTTCAACATTGTTCCTTTGAACGCTGACCTGCCTTGAGACCTGCCTTATAACCTCAAAGTCAACTTCCGAACCTTTGCCGTTCACCCTCATGGCAGGCTCTCCTTTTCAGGCGGAGGGAAGGACAAGCCCTCCCTCCTTAAAAGTTATTACCTGAGCAGCTGGAGGACAAGCTGAGGTAGCGTGTTCGCCTGTGCGAGCATTGCCACACCGGACTGCATCCTGATCTGCAGGGTTGTGAAGGTTGACATCTCCTTGGAGAAGTCCACATTCCTTATGACGTTTTCCGCCTCATTGGTGTTGTCCATAGCGACTTTTTGGGCATCGTATATGGTCTGGAGGTTGTTCATAACCGCTCCTATCTCAGACCTGACTATATCTACCCTCTGTATGGCTTTTTTCAAGATAAGGAGTGCCTCTTCTGCACTTGCGTTAGTCAGAACGCTTACCGCGTTGAGGTTTTTGGCGGTTGCGGTGGAAACATCAAAGTTGAAACCTTCGTTGGAAGCCGATACTCCACTTTGATTAACATTGTAACTCTCCACCCCGGCAATATCAATCTCACCTACGTCTATGTAGAAGTAATTGTTTGTGTTGGTGCTTACAGTTATATCCGAGGCACCCTCAAGTATTTGGCTGAGATTAACCGTAGCACCTTGTGATAGGTCTGTTCCGGATACCGCTACATCTACAGCAATGGTCTCTCCGCCACCGGTTTCCAGTACGAGTTTGCCATCAACAGCCTTAGCCTTTATATCTACGCCTGCAGCTGAAGCTTGGGTATTTATCGCCTCCACAAGCTGGTTCAAACTGGTAATATTGCTGTCTATCGTGACCTGGAAGTCGGACGAGCCGGTAATATCTTTGTTTCCAATGTAGAAGTCAAGGGTTACCTGACTAACAGTAGCCGTAGAGCCTGTAGTAGACCAGAAGTTTGCAAACCCGGTAAAGCTGTTAGACGCACTGTTGGTATTTTTCGCTTGAGCTTCTATTCCGAGTGCCTGCAAGTCCTTGTTGGTGTTTATGGCATCCGCCAAACTCTTGGCGTCCACAAAACGCCTTGTCCCATCATAACTAAGCACACGGATACCAGCAACGTCAACGTAATCCCCGCTATCAACCACCCAGTTGGTTGCGGATGTGAAGTTCGCACTGAATGTACCGACAGAAACAGCACCACTCGTATAGATAGCACCCTGACCTTTAACTATGTAAGCACCCAGATCCTTGGGCAGAACGCTGTCTATGTTTACAGATATAACCTGATCTTTCCTCGCTCCATAGTGTATGTATTTGTTGGTGAATGTTCCATCCAGTAATTTTATCCCGTTGTATTCCGTATCCCTTCCTATCTTTTCTATAGCGTCTATCAGGTTGTTGATCTCCCTCTGGAGTGCTGCCCTTGCGTTGGGGTCGTTGATGTCGTTTGCCGCATTCTCTGCCTTAACGTAGATCTCTTTTAGCTTGTTGTAAATCTGACCTGCGGAATTCTCAGCTATCTGGAGCGCAGATATTCCCGTCTGGATGTTCCTGTTACCCTGCTCAAGACCGGCGGAGACAACGGCAAGCTGATCGGCTATGAACAAACCTGCAGAATCGTCCGCAGCGTTCAGAATTCTGAGACCCGTTGAGAGCCTCAGCAACGACTTGTTCATAAGCCTGTTGTTGGTCTGCAGAGCGGTTTGCGTAACCGCCGCAGAGTAGTTGAAGTTAATTCTCAGAGCCATGGCTGACACCTCCTATCTAGATTTCTGTCAGGTTCTATTATCGGGACATAGAAGGATTTTTTTAGCTTAGTACACAAGCTTATCTATGAGGTCTTTTGCATCTCTCAAAAAACCTCTAAGTGCTCTGAGAGATTCACGAATGTATTTAGCCCTTGCATCTATGTCTCGTATAGAGTACGCATTGGAAAGTATAAAGGCGCTGAACACCTTTATAGATGGAGACAAAAGATTGAGCAGGATATACTCACCCTTGGTTTTACCCTTTGATAGCCCTATGTGTATGATATACATGAACATATCTGAGAATAAAGACAGTATATACTCTATATCTGTTTTATTTGCCTTATCTATATCTTTGAATTTTTCGTAGTACTTGCCAAAATCTTCTTTAAGAGCTCTTATCTCTGACGCTATATCAATATCTTTATAGACGTCTGTGGAGAAGAAATTACTTTTTGCAACCTCTATGATCTCACCTTTATCAATGCATACTTCTTCCAAACGAATGCCTTCAGAACGTAAAGGCTCTGCTCCCTCTATCTTTATGCCGTCTGATGTATTAAACACCCGGACTTTATTAAAAATTTTAATTACATTTTCTATTGCTTTCTTAGTATTAAAAAACACATCGTTTGTATAAACTTCTCCACCAAAATTCCCCTCATAAGTCATTCCAAATTTTATCTCTTTGTCTCTACCCTTAAGGAAGCTGTTATCAGCGTTATAGTTACTGAGCTTAGAGTGAACTAGGTCTAATTTTTTCGTGCCAAGATCAACCCCAAATAGATATATGTTCTTGAAACCCATATTGGCAAATAGAGACACACCTGCAGCTGTCACCGTCGGATTGGAAAAGTATATTCTCGGTAAAGACTCAGGTAACAGAGCAGAACCTGCATCGTTAGGTTTAAGGAAGATATATTTCTCCTTAAACAAGGAGAATACTCCGGGATAAAGCGTATTCATACCTATAAAAGCTATACCTTTAAGAAACTTTTGATCTATTTCTTTGAGCGTCTTATAAGTAGATTTAGTTCTCTCTATCTCCACCTGGAAATCTGGTTTTATACCAGCTTTATGTAGTGCAGATAGTGCGGTTCCACAAGACACTATCAGAGCCTTATCCTGGAATCTTCTTATTATTTCTATACTCCCATCCAGAGATGGTCCAGAACCTATAACAAATACTGGAATATCAAATTCTGAATTTGAACCTATAAATACAGGAATCCTTTTTTTTATGTTTTTTATAGTATGCTGTATGGAGATGTACTCATCGTCAAAAAACCCCCATAGTATCCAGCTATTAGGCAGCTCTCCAGCTAATTTATACTTCAAGTTATCAAAGAACTCAGAAGAAAAATGCTTGAAGAAAAATATATATGATATAAAAGATGGACTTATTCTATTAAAAAGATGGACAATATCTTCAGTTATTTTTTTAACATCATCACCTAAAATTACGTGAAAGCTTCTGCCTGGTCTACTAAAATAATTAAACACACCCTGCCAATCCAGTGTATATAGGCTTAACTTTAAAAGATCGGGGTTGGGTTCAGCTACGATCATGTGCTGTATGTTATACTTTTTCATCAGCTTTTCTATATGAAAACCAAAACCCACACCTAACACTATCAGAACTGGTATGTTCTTACCGTCAAAATCAAAGCTCAAATTCATACTTCTGTTGAATTTCTTTGCAATATCTATAAGTTCTTCACTACACCGTTTATGAACGTGTCCAACCTTCGGAACTGTCATTACCTGCTGAGAAATCAACCTATCTGGGTTCTCAGAAAAAAGTTCCACCTGTTTTTCCGCTACGTAAACGGGATCTT
This sequence comes from Hydrogenivirga sp. 128-5-R1-1, assembly GCF_000171895.1. Lineage (NCBI taxonomy): Bacteria > Pseudomonadati > Aquificota > Aquificia > Aquificales > Aquificaceae > Hydrogenivirga > Hydrogenivirga sp. 128-5-R1-1. The sequence continues at coordinate 27,758 of NZ_ABHJ01000008.1, read as the reverse complement.
CAGGATATAAAAGAGAGCCGTTAACGATCGCGTTTATAGAACCATCATCCCCAACCGTGACCTTCCACTCTATTCCGCCATCCTGATTCACCTTTCTGAATATAGAAGGTGCATTTCTCTGAAGGAAAAAATGGTTTCTTATATATCTCTCCTTGAGCTCCTTTTCTATAGCTTCAGCTTTAGTGCTCATAATACAAAAATATAATTTATATTTCTTTAAGATGCTTAAGGACAGAAGCATACTCATAACCGGAGGTACAGGTTCTTTTGGTAAAAGATTTATTAGAGAACTCCTCAGAGAATTCCCTCAGATCAAGAAGATCATAATCTTCAGCAGGGATGAATTTAAACAGTTCCAGATGCAGAAGGAGTTTCCTCCGGAAAGGTATCCTCAGATGAGGTTCTTCCTCGGAGATATTAGAGATAAGGATAGACTTTACAGAGCTTTTGAGGGGGTGGATTACGTAGTCCATACCGCTGCGCTAAAGCAGGTTCCCATACTTGAGTACAATCCCATAGAAGCGGTCAAGACCAACATCTTGGGTGTGCAGAACATAATAGAAGCGGCGATAGACAAGGGTGTCAAGAAGGTCGTTGCCCTTTCAACTGACAAAGCTGTGAACCCTGTAAACCTCTACGGGGCAACCAAGCTGGCTATGGAGAAACTCCTCGTATCCGCGAACGCCTATGCAGGTGCTAAGGATACATGCTTTTCTGTGGTCAGGTACGGCAACGTTGTGGGAAGTAGGGGTAGCGTGATTCCCTTCTTTAAAAAGCTGGTAGAGGAGGGCAATAAGGAACTTCCTATAACAGACAAGAGGATGACGAGATTTTGGATAACCTTTGATGAGGCTATAGATCTCGTTCTATTTGCTCTGTCTGAAAGCGTAGGTGGGGAGGTCTTTGTTCCTTACATACCGAGCATGAGGATAGTTGACCTTGCGAGGGCTGTATGTCCCGATTGTGAATTGAGAGAGATAGGTATAAGACCCGGGGAGAAGCTACACGAGACCCTCGTGTCCGAGGACGAGGCAAGACATACGGTTAAGGTAAAAGCTAACGGGAAAACTTACTTCGTGATTCTTCCGGAAATGTGGTTTGAGACCAAGCCCTTGGAGAAGTGGGGCGGGGGAGAGAAGTTACCCGAAGGGTTCATTTTCAGAAGCGATAAGAACGACTGGTGGCTGAGCGTGGAAGATCTAAGGTCTATGATAGATAGGCTTGATATAGAGCTGGCATGATACCTTACGGAAGGCAGTTCATAGACGAAGAGGACATAGAGGCTGTCGTTGAGGTTCTGAAATCTGACTTCATAACACAGGGTCCCAAAGTAAAAGAGTTTGAGGATAAGCTTGCCCGATACTGTGGTGCCAAGTACTGCGTGGTGTTCAACTCCGGCACCTCCGCTCTGCTGGGGGCATACTACGCCTGTGGTATATCCGAAGGAGATGAGGTTATAACAAGTCCCATAACCTTCGTGGCGACCACCAACATGATCCTCGTTCTGAGGGCAAAGCCCGTATTCGTAGATGTGGAGCCAGATACAGGGAACATAAATTCGGAACTGATTGAAGGTGCAATTACCGACAAGACCAAGGCGATAGTTCCCGTACACTACGCGGGACACCCGGTTGACATGGAAAAGATAAGAAGCGTAGCGGACAGGTATGGTTTGAGAGTTATAGAGGATGCCTGCCATGCCCTCGGGGCTGAGTACAAGGGTTCAAAGGTAGGCAGTTGTGAGCATTCGGACGCAGCAGTTTTTAGCTTCCATCCGGTGAAGCACATAACTACCGGGGAAGGAGGTGCTGTTCTGACAAATGATGAGGATATATATCAAAAACTCTTGCTCATAAGAAACCACGGCATAAACAGAGAAAAGTTCATGTATGAGCCCGATGGGGATTGGTATTACGAAGTCCAAGCTCTGGGTTTTAACTTCAGGCTAACGGACATACAGGCAAGTTTGGGTATATCCCAACTTAAGAAATTGGACAGGTTTGTAAGGAGGAGGAGGGAGATAGCTAACTATTATGCAAACGAACTTGGAGAAAATCCCTTCTTTGATCTGCCTGTGGAAAAGCCCTACACTTTGCATTCTTACCACCTGTATCCGGTTAGGTTGAAAGACATCTATGCGGATATAAAGCGAGAGATAGTAAAGAAATTACGCGAAGAAGGCATAGGCGTTCAAGTTCACTATATACCTGTTTACAGACATCCTCTTTATAGAGAGCTGGGCTACCACAATCTCTTACTTCCTAATGCTGAAAACTTCTACAAAAGGGTCTTTACTTTGCCGATATATCCTTCTATGAAGGAAGAAGAGCTTAAACTCGTGGTGGGAGCCTGCAAGGATGCTGAGGTTTTTGGAGTATGAAAACAACCCCATTCTTGTTCCAGAATACCCTTGGGAGGGAAAAAGCGTTTATCTTTACGGTTCGGTTATAAATCTTGGAGATAAACTTAGGATGTATTATCAGAGCTACGTGGATGGAATAGGTTTTTTTGTATGCTTGGCAGAGTCAGAAGACGGAATAAATTGGGAAAAGCCACTATTCAGGTCTCTTAAAGAGTCCATTCCCAAGCTCTACCCCACCGTTGAGGTGAATGGAAAGGTTCAAGATTTTTACAGAAAAACCAAAAATCTTGAGTGCATGTCTAACGCGGTTTCAGACTATCATATACCTTCTGTGCTTTATAGCTCCAAAGATGAATACCCTTACAAGCTCTTTGGATACTCTTCCAAAGGTTATTGTGTTGCATTTTCAAAGGATGGGCTTCACTTTGAAGAGTACAGGGGAAATCCTGTAATATCTATAAAGAAATATCCTAACAGAAAAACCAAAAAGGTGTGGTTTAGCGACGTTGCACCTGTATTTTACGACACTAAAAAGAAGATCTACAGGGCTATGGTAAAGACCTACAAGATAGATTCAGAGGGCAGGACAAGGAGATGCGTTGGTATGTCAACCAGCAGAGACTTCGTAAACTGGACGAGACCTAAAACCATATGGGTGCCCTCAAAGGCAGAAGATAAACTTGCTCAGCAAAAGGGTTTCAAATGGGCAGATTTTTATAGTTTATGTCCTTTTAACTGGAAAGAATACTACCTTGGTTTTCTACGTGTTTTCTTTATAGAACGCGAAATTCCTAATGGAACGCACTACGGTAAGATAGAGGTCTATCTGGCATACAGCAAAGATTGTATCCACTGGGAAAGGATATCGGATAAACCGCTAATATCCGTGGAGGGGTGGAAGTCTGGAACCACGTCTACAGCAAACCAACCCGTGAGGGTAAATGGCAGGTTGGCCCTTTACTTCAGCGGTGCTAATTTCCCACATGGATTTGACGAAGAAAACACTATAGACGGAAAATATAGAATAGCTATCGGTTTGGGATGGCTGGAGGAGAACTGACTATGTACGGTGAGGATGATATCGCTCATGCATTAGAGAGTATCGTAAAAGATAGTTATGACGTCATTTTTATATCTGGCAACTTGGGGAACCTGGGATCCCATAAGTTTAAATCCAAAAACGCTCTCATGGAAACCTTGCTGAAGTATATACTTCTCTTCAGCGGCAAAGAAACTACCCTGATAACTTCTACATTCACATTACATCTGGCTAATACAGACGTACCTTTTGATCCAGACAGGACTCCTTCCATGCACGGTGTAATAGCCAACTATTTTTTAAGTCAGAAAGATCGTGTTAGAAGCTTTCATCCGTTTACCTCATTTACAGCCATTGGACCGCAAGCTAAACATATATGTACAAACAACACAAGATTCTCATACGGGATAGACAGCCCTTACGACAGGATGCTCAAGTTTGAAAAAGCACTCACCATAAGTATCGGACTACCCCCAAATTTAACCTGTAGTATTATCCATCATGTGGAATTCATCATGCATGTGCCCTACAGATTTATCAAGGAATTCTATCATCCCGTCATAAGAAATGGAAAGCTATGCCATGAAAACTTCTATATGCATGTAATATACAGATCTATATACGACGAGATTGATAAGAAAAGGGACAAAAACAGAAAATTTTTTAATCACTTTAAAAAAAACGGAGGGCAAATACTTGAAGCTAAGCTTGGACAAGGCAAGCTTTACGCATACGATACTAAGCTCTTTTTTGAAAGTGCCATTGACCTATTGAAGAAGGACATTTACAGCTGGCTTTCTGAAGAACCAGCTAACAAACCTTATAGGTTTTTATAGATTATGAAGGGGTTATTGTTAGACATTTGTTTCAAGGGTGATAGGGATTATGTACACAGCACAGATCTGTTCAATGAATTACTGAAAGTACTAAAGCTCCGAAAGAGAGAAGATGTTACGTATATTGAGCTTAATTTTTATAGACTTGCAGACAAGAAACTTTATGCTACTCATACAGAAGAAGAGGACAACAAACCGGTCGCTCTATTGATATACAAAATAGGTCATGCTGAGCCAAGGAAAGTATGGTGTTACGAATTAAGCGAGAAAGTTGATTGCAGAAAACCTTACGATGAATCAGCTATAATAAACGCATCAGAGATAAAACCAGGGAAAACCATTCTTTTAGAAAAGCCGAGTGGTTATACAAAAATAGAGGAGATAGTGAGTCTCAACAAACACCTGTTGAGTTCTATTTTTCGTAATCGCAAGTGGTTATTTGTAAAGTTACAGTTGTATAGCAAACTTACAGAAGATGCATATCCTTTAGAGCTAAGTGTAGCAAGCAACATAGGAACTTCAATAATTAAGACAGAGATACATTTGGGTGGTAAATTCTTGGGTTATATATACTTTAGCGGGAAGGAGCTGTCATGATCGGAATAAAGGACATAGGCGTATACATACCTACACATAGGATCTCAAACTATGATTTGAAGGAAAAATTTTCCATAGGGGACGATTTTATTGAAAAATTGGGTGTATATATTAGGGCAATAAAGGATAGGTCCATGAAAACATCGGACATGTGTGTTGAAGCTTATAAGCATTTAAGGGTTAGAGCCAAAATAAGGGGAGATAAAATAAAGTGCTGCTCAGTGGTTACACAGAACCCTGACACTCGCTTACCCCATGTATCAGCTATAGTTCATGGAAAGCTCAACTTATCTGAGGATTGTGCTTGCTTTGATATATCCTTGGGATGTAGTGGGTATGTGTACGGGCTTGCTGTGTTGCTATCCTTTATGAAGAATTACTCTATATCTGATGGTTTACTTTTTACCGCAGATCCTTACTCTGAGATCATAGACGAGGACGACAAGAACACAGTTCTACTGTTTGGAGATGCGGCGACTGTAACCTATATATCCCCAGACCCCGTCTTTATACTCAAGGACGCAGTATTTTCCACAGATGGGAAAGAATACGATGCGATCATGGTTGATGAAGATAAGCTCAAAATGAACGGTCGTAAGGTATTTAATTTTGTATCGTTGAAGGTTCCCGGTCAGATATATAAACTGCTGGAGAGAAACGATCTCTCCATAAACTCAATAGATGCGTACGTGTTACACCCAGGAAGCAAGTATATGTTAGATTTCCTAATAAGCAGGTTAAAGATCCCACGAGAGAAAGTACTTTTTGATATGTGGGACTACGGCAACACAGTCTCCTCTTCTATACCTATAATGCTTAGCAAAATTATAGATAAGGAGGATATAAAGACTGTGCTTATATCTGGATACGGTGTAGGGTTATCCTGGGCATCTGCCATACTTGAAAGGAGGTAGATAGAATGGTAAAAGTTGAGGACATCATAGCACTTATAGGTGAGATAGAAAGCTTAAAGGACAAAGTTAAAAGCTTAGATCCTTCAGCCTCTGTGTATGAACAGGGTATAGACTCCCTAGATATGCTCTCTGTCTTCTTAGCAATTCAGGAAAAATACGGCATAGACATACCCGATGAAGACATACCCAATCTAACATCTATAAAGGACATTGTGGAATACATCAATGATAGAAAAGGGTAATGAAAAACGCTAAACCGAAAGTGGGACAGGACATGTTTAATTTACTCAAGCTCCTATTTCCCATACCGAGATCTATCACCGGTGATGGTGTAAGAAGAACGCTAGGGATCATAAAGGACTATATACCTGAGCTGGAGATAAAAGGTATCAAAAGCGGTGAGAGATGCTTTGACTGGGAAGTTCCAAAGGAGTGGGTCTGTGAAGAAGCATACATTCAGGAAGTAGATACAGGAAAGGTTATCTTAGACTTTAAAAAGAACAACCTACATGTAGTTGGATATTCTATACCTGTTGATAAGGTTCTTAATTTTGACGAACTAAAGGAGCATATCTTCTACAGAGAAGACCTGCCTGATGCAGTACCATACGTTACCTCCTACTACTCTTCCTTCTGGGGATTCTGCATGTCCTACAATCAGTTCAATAAACTAAACCATAATTCCAAATACAGAGTTGTCATAAAAAGTCGCTTTGTAGATGGAGAGTTAAACTACGGCGAGGTAGTACTGAAGGGAAAGGAAGATAGAGAGGTTTTCTTCTCTACGTATATATGTCACCCTTCACTTGCTAACGACAACCTCTCTGGACCAGTGCTATGCACCTTTTTGGCTAAGTATCTCAAGAATAAAGATAGACGTTACACTTACAGGTTTGTCTTTATTCCCGAAACCATAGGTGCTATTTGTTATTTGAAAAGAAACTTAGAGCACCTAAAGGAGAAGGTTATAGCAGGGTTCGTTGTAACTTGTGTGGGAGATGAAGGGGAGTTTTCTTACATCCCCAGTAGGTATGGAAACACTTTAGCAGACAAAGTAGCGCTTACTGTTCTGGAGAACTGTGCCAAAAGCTTTAAAAGATATTCTTATATTGACAGAGGTTCAGACGAAAGGCAGTATTGTTGGCCCGGGGTTGATCTACCCGTTTGCTCTGTTACAAAGACAAAGTATGGAGAGTTCAAAGAGTATCACACCTCACTTGATAATCTTGAATTTGTTACCCCAAAAGGGCTTGAAGAAAGTTTAGATCTATACATAAAGATCGTTGAATCCCTTGAGAACAATTACGTATATAAAACTACCATTCTATGTGAGCCTTTCATGCGAAAGAGGAATCTTTACCCTGGAGTAAGCTACTGGAGTGCTAAGTATGACTACCCACAACTTCTATTAAACATATTAGTTTACTCAGATGGCACAAATGATCTTTTAGATCTTGCAAACATACTCAAAATCTGTCCTACAGAGCTTATTGACCCTATAAATTTACTGCTTAGAGAAGGGCTTTTAGAAATACTATGAAAAAGCTTGCTCTCGGCACAGCTCAGTTTGGGCTTGATTACGGAATAGCCAATGAGAGAGGTAAAATTCCAAAAGAAGAAGTTTTTAAGATCCTTGACCTAGCACTTGATAAAGGTATAGATACCTTAGATACCGCAAGAGCCTACGGTGAAGCAGAGAAAATTCTCGGGGAGTATCCCAAAATAAAACGTTTTAAGGTGATAACTAAATTTTCGGAGAATGCAGAAGAGGAACTAAATGAAAGCCTGCAGAGCTTGAAGTTAAGAAAGGTCTATGGACTTTTAGCCCACAGAGCAGAAGTTTTTATAAAAGATCCAAGCCTGTGGGACGAAGTTCTTAAGCTAAAGATGGAGGGACTTGTAGATAAAGTGGGGTTTTCAATTTACTTTCCCTGGGAATTGGAAAGGCTTTTGGAGCTAAACTTTGATATAGTTCAAGTTCCTTACAACGTGCTTGACAGGCGATTTGAACCCTTATTACCAAAGCTTAAGAATAGGGGTATTGAGGTGCATGTTAGATCTGCATTTCTGCAAGGGCTACTATTAATTGATCTAACAGAGTTAAATCCGTTCTTTGATGACATCAAACCTATTTTGCTGGAATTGAGAAAGTTATCACAGAACAAAGGTGTGGAACTAAAAGACCTATTGCTCTGCTATGTTCTAAAAAATCCCCATGTAGATAAAGTGGTTGTGGGCGTGGACAGCATTAAACAACTTGAACTGAACTTGGCAGTTGAGTGCTCAAAAGATATTGAAGTTCCCCGATATGATATAGACGAAAAGTTTTTAGTCCCATTTATGTGGAAGGTCTAAAATGAAGATTGTCGCAATAATTCAGGCGAGAATGGGCTCCACAAGATTGCCCGGTAAAGTTATGCTTCCCCTGGGAGGCAAAACCGCTCTGGAGCACGTTATAGAAAGAACATCAAGAGCTAAACTTGTTGACGAGACGGTGGTAGCAACAACCTTGAAGAAGGAAGACATTCCCATAGTCAAATTGGTATCGGAGATAGGCTTCAGGGTATTTGCTGGTTCTGAAAAGGATGTCCTTGACAGGTATTACCAGTGCGCAAGACTTCTTGATGTGCAACACATAGTAAGGATCACCGCAGATTGCCCTCTAATAGATCCACAAATAATAGACAAAGTGGTGGAAAGGCACTTGGATACAGGAGCGGATATAACATACAACGACCGCTACCCGGATGGGTTTGATGTGATTGTATTCACCTTCTCTATGCTGAAAAGGGCATGGAGGGAAGCACGAATGCTATCTGAAAGAGAGCATGTGAACCCGTATATGTTCAAGGTAGCCAGTAAAATAGAAAAGTTGGTGTGCCCGGAGGATCTGTATCACGTTCGCTTAACACTGGACAGAGAAGAAGATTACGAAGTCCTTAAAAGGGTGTTTGATAACGTATATGCCAATAACAAAAATTTTTCCTTTGAAGACGTTATAGATTTCTTGAAAAAGAACCCTGAGGTTATGGAAATAAACTCTCATATAGACAGAGATGAAGGTTTTTACATATCCCTGCAAGAAGACAAAGAACTGACCGAAGAAGAAATAGAGAGGCTTACATGAGAGGACAAGAACTGTATGAGGAAGCCAAAAGGGCAATACCTGGGGCAACCCAACTCTTCTCTAAGCGAGCGGAGCTATTTCTGCCGAAGCTATGGCCAGCTTACTACTCTAAGGCTAAGGGCTGTAAGGTGTGGGATCTGGACGGGAAGGAGTATTTGGATTTCAGCCTGATGGGAGTGGGAACAGCAGTGCTCGGATACGCACGGAGAGAAGTTGATTCCAAAGTAATAGAAGCCATAAAGAAGGGCAACCTGACTACGCTGAACGCACCGGAGGAAGTAGAGCTTGCAGAAAAACTGCTTGAGCTACACACGTGGGCGGACATGGTTAGGTTTGCCAAAACTGGAGGTGAAGCCGTTACTATAGCGGTAAGGATAGCCAGAGCAAAAACCAACAGAGATATAGTCCTGTTCTGTGGATACCACGGATGGCACGACTGGTATCTATCCGCAAACCTTAACCAAGAGGACTCTCTAAAAGAACACCTTATGGAAGGGTTGAATCCTCTCGGAGTTCCAAAGGCGCTCAAAGGAACAGCTTTTCCCTTCAGGTACAACGATGTTAATACCCTCAAAGAGTTGGCAACAAAATATAATAAAGATATAGCGTGCATAATCGTTGAGCCAATAAGGAATGTTCAGCCAACCAAAGAGTTTATAGACACTCTTCATGATGTTAGGGACTCCCTCAAGGTTCCTTTGATAGTTGATGAAATAAGCGCAGGATTTCGTCTTACCGTGGGCGGTGCCCATAAGGTTCTTGGAATAAAGCCCGATATGGCTGTTTTCGGCAAGGCTATAAGCAACGGCTATCCGATGTCTGCAGTTATAGGGAGAGCTTCAGTTATGGATGTGGCTCAGGATACGTTTATCAGCAGTACGTACTGGACTGAGAGGAGTGGTCTCGTAGCCAGTCTGGAAACTATAAAGCTACTTGATCTGTGGGAAGTTCCCTCTCACTTGATAAATGTGGGCAGACAGGTAAAAAGTATATGGAAGAGAGCTTCTAACAGATATGGAATTGAGATCAACATATCTGGAATAGACCCTATACCAAACTTTGCATTTAACACTGAAGATCCCCTTCTTTACAAAACTCTATTCACTCAACTTATGCTGGATAAGGGATTCCTTGCTTCAACCTTATGCTTTGCCTCTTACTCCCACAGAAAGAATCATTTAAGGCTTTACAGGAAAGCTGTGGAAGAGACTTTTTACGAACTTGGCAGTAAAGATCCCTACAGCCTACTCAAAACGGAGGTCTGTCATAAAACTTTCAGGAGGCTAACCTAATGCAGGATGATGTCTTCAAAAAGGAAGAAGCTGATAAGTGGTTTGAAAGAAATAAAGAAGGGTTAAAGCCTAAGGCAGACCTGATACTAAAGGCAATCAGAGACTATAACCTAATATGTAAAAACTCCAAGGTCTTAGAGGTAGGGGCTTCCAACGGATACAGACTTGCAAAAATACACGAGGAGTTCGGGTCAGAGGTTCACGCCATAGAACCTTCTAAAGAAGCTATTAAGGATGGCAAGTCTAAGTGGAGTTTTATAAACTTCTACCAGAACACTCTGGCAGAATTTAATGAGAGGGAGCACACATCTGGCTTTGACCTAATAATAGTAAATAGCGTACTCCACTGGATAGATAGAAGCACGCTCCTTCTCAGCGTAGCCAAGATAGATACAATGCTCAGGTGGGGAGGGCACTTGATACTGGGTGACTTCCAGACCCAGATACCTTTGAAGAGAAAATACCACCATAAGGAAGGACTATATACATACAAGCAACGCTACAAAGATATATTTACTTCAACGAATCTGTATATAGAATTGATGACCTTGGCTTACAACCATGATGATAAGTCTCTATCAAATATAAATATAAACAATTTCTTCTCCGTATCACTATTGAGAAAACAGGAGTTGTACATAGAGACACCATGAAAGTCCTGATACTCACCGAAGGTGGCAAGGAGATAGGCTTCGGACACGTTACCAGAATGTATGCGATCTGCCAAGCTTTTGAAGAGGTCGGCGTAAGACCCTATATGATCATCAAAGGCGATGCGTCCATAGGTTCAGTTCTTGGAGATGCAAACTGGGATATATTTGATTGGATAAGTGACCCTTCGGGTGTGAAGGATAGGTTCGGCGGAGTTGATATACTGCTGATAGACAGCTATCTCGCTCCAAGGGAAGTTTACGAGTATCTCTCCAAAATGGCGAAAGTTCCCGCCTACTACGACGACTTTGGGGGGATAGAATACCCTTGCGGTGTGGTTATAAATGGAAACATACATGCTGAGCTGATAGATTATCCAGAATCTGCTTGTGTGAGATATCTTCGCGGTGTCAAGTATCTACCCATGAGGAAAGAGTTTTGGGAGGTAGAAGATAAAGAGATAAGTAATGAACTGAGCAGTGTTCTGGTAACCTTTGGTGGTGAGGATCTACGGGGCATGACGCCTTTAGTGCTCAGTATTTTAACAAAGCACTTTAAGGATTACAGAAAATTTGTTGTTATAGGCAAAGGGTTTAAAGAAGACACCATAAAAGAAGTAGAAGCTTTATCCGATAGCAGAACCGAACTCGTTTTCCATCCTAACGCTGGGAAGATGAAGGAGCTAATGTTAAAGGCTGACATCGCTATCTCCGCTGCGGGTCAGACCCTATACGAGCTTGCACGGGTGGGTGTTCCCACTGTAGGCGTGGTCGTGGCAGATAACCAGGAGTTACAGGCTCAGGTATTTAAAGACAAGGGGTTCTTGGCGGATTTACTTTACTGGAATGATAAAAGGTCGGAGTTAAAGTTGGAAGAAAGCATATGCAGGCTGGAACAATACGAGATCAGAGCCAGACTTTCTTCAATTGGTAAGTTGCTGGTTGATGGTAAGGGGGTAAGAAGGATAACTTCAAATTTAGTAATAAAATTGAACACAAATAAATAAAAGAGCCCATGTTAAACTTTCTTCAAAACAAAAAGAATTTCTGGCGAAAACCCCTCAATTGGAATGACACCCATTTTTGTTAATCTTAATGCCAACTTATTAATAGGAGAATAATAGTCCGGTTCTCCTTCAGACAGATAAGCATTAAATATCCTTGAAATAAAATAGTATAAACTTCCAAAGTCTATCTTATTTTCAATTATAAACTTGTCGCTGATTTTCTCTAGAAACTCACAAGACAAGTACTCGTTAAAAAATTTAATTTTTATTTCATCCAGGCCAAGCTCCTTGCGCACCCTGTTTACCCTATCTAAAGGTTCTGTAAAGCATTCTATCATTACATAAGTTCCTCTATCTTTCAATATATCATAGATATTTTCAATAACTTTAAATTTATCCTTGCCTCTTAAATTTATTAATAGCCTTTTAGTTATCACTGTGTCAAATTTAAGCTCAAATATACTTCTAAGTTTTTCTGAAGTAGCATCTATACGATAAAAGTGGACATTTTCAACTCCGAGCGTATCCTTGCTTTTATTCGCAACCTCAATCATTGATTCAGCAAAATCTATACCATAAAAGGTTGAGCCCTTATAGGATTGGGCTAATTGTAAAAGAGTTCTACCGTTACCACAACCAACATCACATACTATCTCACCGTCCTTTATAACTCTTTCTAAGAAGAAGAGCTCAAGCTCCTCTAATAACGGGTCAAAATTAACTGCTCTAATATTATCTTTATACCTTTTACCTTGTTCTTCCCAAAAATCCTTTATCGGCAGATCTTCCATGTTGGCACACCAAATTATATTAGTATTTAAATCATAGGAGTGAAAACATTATTGTAAAGGCCGAATTATCTACTTGAGATCACAGGTGTGAAGATGTATGTGCTTAGCATTGCATACAACCTTTGTGACACTAGGAGTAGATAGACATGTCATTGTACAAAATTTTGGAGAACAAAATATTTATAGTTGCTGAACTCTCAGCCAACCATGCCCAAGATCTAAACCTTGCCAAGGAAACTATTTACGCCATGAGGGAAGCGGGAGCGGATGCGGTGAAGGTTCAGACCTACAGACCAGACACGGTAACAATAGACAGCGACAAGGATTACTTTCTTATAAAACAGGGTACCTTGTGGGATGGGCAGAGCTTTTATAAGCTTTATGAAAATGCCTATATGCCCTGGGAGTGGCATCACGAGTTAAAGGAACTCGCCGAAAAGCTTGGTTTAGTATTCTTCTCAACGCCCTTTGACAAGAGCGCTGTTGACTTCTTAGAGGATCTTAATGTTCCCATCTACAAGATAGCCTCCTTTGAAATAACGGACATACCTCTCATAGAGTACGTGGCGTCTAAAGGCAAGCCGGTGATCATATCCACGGGGATAGCTACCCTTTCAGATATAGAGGAGGCGGTGAATGCTTGCAGGCGGATGGGCAACGACCAGATCGTCCTTCTCAAGTGTGTGTCTGCCTACCCTGCGCCTTTGGAGGACGTGAACCTAAGAACCATCCCGAACATGGCTGAGACCTTCGGCTGTCCGGTGGGTCTCTCCGATCACACCCTGGGTATATCAGTTCCCATAGCCGCAGTTGCCCTCGGAGCGAAGGTGATAGAAAAACACTTTATACTCTCAAAGGATATAGACTCTCCCGATAGAGAATTCTCTTTAACACCAGAGGAGTTCAAAGAGATGGTGCAGGCTATAAGGGATGTGGAAAAGGCTCTGGGCAAGGTGAGTTACGAGCTGACTGAGAAGATGAAAAGGGGAAGGGAGTTCGCAAGGTCTCTGTTTGTGGTTAAGGATGTAAAGAAGGGGGAGGTATTTACGGAAGAGAACGTGAGGTCTATACGCCCGGGATACGGGCTACATCCCAAACACCTTAAAGACATCTTGGGTAGAAGAGCTAGGAAGGATATAGAAAAGGGAACGCCCCTGTCTTGGGATCTTATAGAGTAAAGCACTATACTTTAAAATGTGGACTTCAAAAAAAACCTTGAGAGGCTCCTGGAGGATATAAAGGAAAAGGCAACCCAGCATTATAAGGACAGGCTCTTATCCTTAGTGGTCTTTGGCTCGGTCGCAAAGGGGAAAGCCACCCCTGAGTCTGACGTTGACCTCCTCATAGTCCTTGAGGACAAGCCAAAGAGTTCTTACGAAACCTACATGGACTTTTACGAGAACGTGGAGAGTAAACTGAAAAGCCTTGAGAAGCTCGGGATGAGGCTCTCACCCATATTCCTCAGAAGATCCTCTCTCAGAGAGGACATTCCCTGGCTGTGGGATACAGAGTTCATTGTACTTTACGATAGGGATAACTTCTTTAAAAATTTCCTCAAGAGGCTTGAAGAGTTTAAGGGTAAGATTAAGTATGTAAAAAAGCCTATGCCACATTTTGTATTTAAAGATGGTAAATGAGGAGCTTGCAAACAGTTATCTAAGAAGAGCAAGGATACGCTTTGATGTTCTACAGGAGTTCTTAAAAAGGGATGACTATGCGGACACAGTTAGAGAAGCTCAGGAGATAGTTGAGCTTGTACAAAAGGCGCTTCTAATAAAGATAGGTATTCAACCGCCCAAGTGGCACGATGTGGGAAACATAATAGACCAGCACCTAGAGGAGTATCCATCCCAGATAAGGGATAAGTTAAAGAAGCTCAATAAAGAGGCAAAGTGGCTTAGAAGTCAAAGAGAGCTTGCCTTCTACGGAGACATGGATATAATACCGGAGGAGCTGTACACAAAAGAAGATGCCCTTAGGGCTGTAAGGATAGCAAAGGATTATCTTTCTATAGCTCAATCCCTGCCGGGTTAAAATAATTCCTCCATGGAACTCCTCTTTGAGCTATCAAAGGAAGGAAGAAGGGGATATAAACTGCCCGAGCTTGACGTTCCTGAGGTAGATCCCACAGAACATCTGCCGGAGGAGTATATAAGGAAGGAACTCAATCTTCCCCAGCTCTCCGAGCTTCAGGTAGTAAGGCACTTTACTAAGCTCTCCCAACTGAACTACGCCATAGATACCACTATGGTTCCCCTCGGCTCCTGCACGATGAAGTACAACCCGAGGATAAACGAGGAACTCGCAAGTACGGAGGAGTTCATAGCTGTCCATCCTCTCTCACCCGAAGGGTTCATACAGGGAACGCTTCGCGTTGCTTACGAGCTCAAAGAGCTTTTAAAAGAACTGGGAGGATTTGCGGACGTCTCCCTACAGCCTGCGGCGGGGGCTCACGGCGAGCTTCTGGGACTGCTCCTCATTCTCGCCTACCACAGAGACAGAGGCAACGACGGGAAGAGGAAGGTTCTCATACCCGACTCCGCCCACGGGACGAACCCTGCGACCGCAGCTATATGCGGGTTTGAGGTGGTGACTGTAAAGAGCGACAAGAACGGGGAGCTTGACTGGGACGACTTCATGAAGAAGCTGGACGATGAGACCGCAGGTCTCATGATAACTAACCCTAATACCCTCGGGATATTTGAGAGGAGGGTAAAGGATATAGCCCAGGAGCTCCACAGGAGGGACGCGCTCCTTTACATGGACGGGGCAAACTTCAACGCGGTGGTCGGTATGGCGAGACCGGGAGACTGGGGTGTGGACGTGATGCACTTCAACCTCCACAAGACCTTCTCAACACCCCACGGGGGTGGAGGACCTGGAAGCGGACCCGTCGGGGTCTCTGAGAGATTGAAGCCTTACCTTCCCGTTCCCCAGGTGGAGTTTGACGGAGAGAGGTACTACCTGAATTGGGACATGTCCAAGAGTGTGGGAAAGCTCCTCGCCTTTTACGGGCACTTCGGTGTGTGGCTCAGGGCACTCGCCTACATACTGAGCTACGGGAAGGAGATAGATAGGGTTGCAAAGTACGCTGTCATGAACGCGAGGTATCTCAGATACCTACTAAGAGGAACATTCAACGACCCTTACTCCCATGTCCCCTGTATGCACGAGTTCGTCCTATCTGCGACGAACCTCCTAAAGCACAAGACCAACGCTATGGGCGTGGCAAAGAGGCTCCTGGATTACGGGTTCTACGCCCCCACCGTTTACTTCCCCCTGATAGTCAGGGAGGCTCTCATGATAGAGCCTACCGAGACCGAAGACCCGGACACACTGAGAAAGTTTGCGAACGCACTGAAGAACATAGTGAGGGAAGCCAAGGAGAACCCGGAAAAGCTCAACAAAGCTCCTTTCAGAACTCCCGTTAAAAGGATCAAGGAGGCTGAAGCTAACAGGAAGCCTATATTTAGATATCAGAGATGAAGACCGCCGAGAAGGAGTGGACTTACGAAGAGTATCTAAAGCTGGACGATGATAAAAGGTACGAGATAATAGGAGGGAGGCTCGTTGTGGCACCGGCACCGAGACCGAGGCATCAGAGGGTTTCCAGAAATCTTGAGTTCGCTCTCTGGAACTACGTAAGAAATGAAAAGATCGGTGAAGTTTTCTACGCCCCAATTGACGTAGTTCTGGGGGATAAGTTCGTCTTCCAGCCTGACATAGTCTTCGTATCAAGAGAGCGAGAGGAAATAATAGACGAAGACAGAGCTATCTTCGGTACTCCTGACCTGGTGGTTGAGGTTGTGTCTCCTTCAACGCTGGGAAGGGACACCCTTGAGAAGAAGGAAGCTTACGAAAAGTTCGGTGTAAAGGAGTTCTGGCTCGTCTACCCGGAGATGAAGTGTGTTGAGGTTTTAGCCTTAAACGAACAGGGAAAGTACGAGATATACGATGAGGGGTGTATAGAAGAAGGAAAGGGAGAGGTAAGGTCAGAGGTGATAGAAGGATTTAAGGTAAGACTGGAGGAGATATTCTAAAAGGGGGAAGCACCCCCCACAGGTCAGACCATAGACTTGAGCTTGTCCATGACCTCGTCGTAGTTGGGCTCCTGGGTTATCTCAGGAACGAGCTGTTTGTAGGCAACCTTGCCATCAGCGTCAACTATGAAGACAGCCCTTGCGAGGATACCCTTCAGGGCTCCTTCAGCTATCAGGACTCCGTACTTCTCCATATCCCTGTATCTGAAGTCTGAAGCCACCGTGACGTTCCCTATGTTGAAGCTCTCACAGAACCTCTTCTCCGCGAAGGGAAGGTCCATGGAAACGACCGTGACGTCCACCTTGTCCCCGAGTCCCTGAACCATCTCGTTGAACTTCTTGGTCTCCGTCTCACAGACGGGTGTGTCAAGGGAAGGAACGGTTATTATGAGCTGAACCTTTCCCTGAGCACCACCTACCCTCTTCTCCTCAAGGTCTTTGGTAACAACCACCGCTTCCGGTGCAGGGTCTCCCACGTTGAGCGCAGGTCCAACGAGGCTAACTGTATTTCCTTTGAGCGTTACTGTCTCTGCCATGGCATCCACCTCCTTCTTGTGGTTTTGTAGCAATTCTATCAGCAAAGGGGAGAGGTTTTGATGTCTTCTGTCATATAATAATGAATCCCATGGAAGAGAAAAACTACGTAGGCATAGAGGACTTCCTAAAGCTTGACCTAAGACTCGCAAAGGTTCTCAACGCGGAGAGGGTAGAAGGCTCCGAGAAGCTCCTGAAACTTACACTCTCCCTCGGAGATGAGGAGAGGACGGTGGTCGCAGGCATAGCGAAGTTTTACTCCCCCGAGGAGCTGGTGGGTAAAAAGATACTCATAGTTACAAACCTCAAGCCCAGGAAGATATTCGGGATAGAGTCCCAGGGAATGATACTTGCCCTCTCGGACGGAGAGAAGATGTCCCTCTTGGTTCCGGATAGGGATATTGAAGAGGGCTCAAAGGCGAGCTAAGTTCTTATCTATGCTTCTTCTCGCACTCAGTCTGCTCTTCAGTCTGTCCTTCGGTATTGATATCTTTAAGACCGCCGAAGGCGGTGATTTAGAAACCCTCAAAAAAGTCCTTGATAGGGAGAAGGCTGAAGTAAGGAACCACGAGGGCGAGACCCTTCTACACGCGGCTGCCGAGTTCGGTCACGTGGAGCTCGCAAAGTACCTCCTGAAGCTCGGAGCTGAGCCGAACGTAAAGGACAGATACAGGGCTACCCCGCTACACCTCGCCGCCAACAATGGGCACAGGGAGATCGTTATCCTACTGCTGGAAAAGGGTGCAGATGTAAACGCAAGAAACCTGAACGGCTGGACTCCGCTGCACCTCGCTTCCAGAAACGGGTACGCCGATATAGTCAGAATCTTAGTGGATAGGGGTGCGGAGCTAAACGCCCGCAACGGAGCCGGTCTGACTCCTCTCCACGTCGCAGTCATGAACGGACACCTCCCCGTGGTAAAAATCCTCGTGCGTTCGGGTGCCGACGTGAGTGCAAAGGACAACAGCGGCCTGACAGCCCTTGACTTCGCGAGGGAATACGGACATGAGGAGGTAGCTGAATTCTTAAAAGGTATTGTCAGGTAGCCTTCCCTTCCATCTCTATGCTGTAAGCCTCAACCCTGTTCCTGCCTCTCTTTTTCGCAACGTACAAAGCCTTATCAGCCATGTTTAAGAGGACTTCCTTCTTTAGGTTGTCTATGGGAACTATGGAGGCAACCCCAATGCTCACCGTAACGAACTTTGAAACCTGAGAACCTGGGTGGGCTATCTTCAGCCCCTCTATATCCCTCCTTATTCTCTCAGCCACCTTGAGAGCACCCTTCAGGTCTGTCTCCGGTAGGACTACCACAAACTCTTCGCCTCCGTATCTTGCCACGAGGTCTACGTCAGCCCTTATGTGGCTTTGGATCGTCTTGGCCACGTTCTTTAAACACTCATCGCCCTCCAGGTGCCCGAGGAGGTCGTTGTAGTTCTTGAAGAAGTCTATGTCCAGCATGAGAATGGATATGGGTCTCTTAGTCCTTCTCGCCCTTCTCCACTCCTTGCGGAAGAAGTCATCAAACCTGAGCCTGTTCGCCACCCCTGTGAGCCCATCTATGAAGGATATGTCTCGCAGTCTAACGTTGAGCTCGTCGGTCTTCCTCTTCTCAAAGGCGAGGAGCATGGTCAGCAGGAAGTCCTTGCGAGCGTGTCTCTCAAGCAGGTAGCTAACAGGCATGCCAAGGAGCGCGGAGGACGTCAGGAAGAACATGTTGGTTATGTGGAGCTCCTCAGGGGTCTTAAGAAGGTACAGATCAACGACGGGATAGGTGAGCAGCAAGGCTAACACGCTCGCCGTTGCGTAATAGAACCTCAGGGCTGACAGGGTAAAGGCGTAAAAGATAACCAGCATCAAACCGGGGTAGTAGAGGTAGTACTTGTCCCCCGAGATAAGGTATATCATCGCAACTATGCCGAGCCCGCCTATAAGAACAAGAAGGGAGTGTAGGAACTCTATAAGCCTCTCGTTCTGAATCTTGAAGGTTAGAAACAGGAAGAGAACGCCGAAGGGTATAACGAACAGGAAGCGGATCATCCAGAGCTGGGTCTTCAACTGAGGAAAGGCTATCGCGTCCAGGATACTGAAGAGGGCGTACATGACAACTCCTACGATCACGGCTATCCTTATGTTCCATATGTTCTTTGCAAGGTAGTAGTTCTGGAACGCTCTCTCTATTATGGAGGAGAACCTCAGGAGGGTTAAGCCCCTGCCGAACTCCCTGATTATCTGGCTTTCTTTTCTTACAGCTACTACCTGAAATAGCCTCTCAAACTCCTCAAGAATACTCTGGCTCTCTACATCCCTGTCAGACATCTGAAAGCTTCTTCTCTATGAGCTCTATTATCTCGTCGTAAACTCCCTTTACCTCCTCCGCAAGCTCAATCAGGCTCTTTACACCTACCGCGTGGGCTTGCTCGTACAGGGGCTTGACCTGCTTCTCAAAGTACTCCCTGTATTCCCTAAGGTCGTACTCAAGCTCGTCGGGCTCAAGCTCATCTATTATGTTCATGTACTCCTCCCTCCTTATCCTTATGGAGAGGAGGAAGTTCTTGAGCTCCGCCCTTATGTCTCCCCTGTCAAGCCCCGCCTTTCTAAAGTCCGCCATATCATTCCTCCTCAAAACATGTGCCCGAGCTTATCCTTCTTCGTGCTGAGGTAAACCCTGTTGTGGGGATTGGGCTCTGTCTTTATGGGCACCCTCTCCACTATCTCAAGTCCAAAGCCCTCAAGGGCTACGATCTTCCTCGGGTTGTTGGTCATGAGCTTCATCTTCCTGACCCCAAGGTCAAGGAGTATCTGAACACCCACACCGTAGTCCCTCAAGTCCGGAGGGTAGCCGAGTCTCTCGTTCGCCTCAACAGTATCGTAGCCTTTCTCCTGCAGCTCGTAAGCCTTTATCTTGTTGGCGATGCCTATTCCCCTGCCCTCGTGCCCAAGTATGTAGACGAGGACTCCCTTGCCTTCGTTCGCTATCATCTCAAGAGCCCTCTCAAGCTGCGGTCTGCAGTCGCACCTCATAGAACGGAAGACGTCCCCGGTCAGGCACTCGGAGTGAACCCTGACGAGAACGGGCTCGTCTTCGTCCCACTCACCCATGGTCAGAGCTACCTGTTCCTCACCCGTTAGCTTGTGCCTGTAGGCGTGAACCCTGAAAGTCCCCCAGGGAGTAGGCAGGTGGGCGCTCGCCACACGCTCAACAAGTTTTTCCTTTTTAAGGCGGTACCTTATGAGGTCTGCTATCGTTATTATCTTAAGGTCGTGCTCTCGGGCAAACTCAATCAGGTCTGGAAGGCGAGCCATAGTACCGTCTTCCTTCATTATCTCGCATATAACCCCTGCGGGGTAAAGACCTGCCAGCTTGGCTAAATCCACCGAGGCTTCCGTATGACCAGCCCTCTCAAGGACACCTCCGGGTCTCGCCTTCAGGGGAAAGACGTGTCCCGGTCTTATGAAGTCCGAAGGACCGGCCTCCGGGCTTATGGCGAGCTTTATGGTCTTAGCCCTGTCGTAAGCGGAGATGCCGGTCGTGGTTCCGTGTCTGGGGTGAGCGTCTATTGAAACGCAGAAGTAAGTGCCTTTAGGGTCTGTATTCCTGTGAGCCATAGGGTAAAGGTCAAGCTCCTCGCACCTCTCGGGAGGAAGGGACAGACATATAAGTCCCCTGCCGTGCTTAGCCATAAAGTTTATAGCTTCCGGCGTGACCTTCTCCGCCGCCATGACAAGGTCGCCTTCGTTCTCCCTATCGGGATCGTCCACAACTATGACGATCTTGCCCTCTCGTATGTCCTCTACAGCCTCCTCAATGCTGTTGAACTTAAATCCTCCTGCTGCCATGGCCTACCTCCGGGCTCTCTCAAGTTTATCACGCACTTCATGAACAACCTTGTCTATGAGGCTCTCCCGGTAGGGGGCTTCCTCAACTACGACTACCTCCCTTCCCAAAAACTGGCTCGCGAGCCAGTTGATTATCTCAGGACCCCAGTGCGTAAATACGTGATCTGCCAGAAGAAATACGAGAGCTACGTACAGAAGATACCTTAACATAAGGATAAAGATAAGCTTACTTCAGCTAAAAGGAAAGTTAGGACTACTCCGAGAGAGCTTCCTCAGCACTTCTCGCCCTCTGGATCACCCTCACCACTACCCACCTCTTCGTCTTGGAGAGGGGTCTCGTTTCCCTTATCTCAACTACATCTCCCTCTCTGCACTCGTTCTTCTCGTCGTGGGCGTGGTACTTCTTGCTCTTTATTATGTGCTTGCCGTAAAGGGGGTGGGGAACCCTCCTATCCACCTTCACAACGACAGTTTTATCCATCTTGTCAGACACCACAACACCTACAAGGTGCTTTCTCTTCTCATTCCACTTCTTATCAGCCATTACCCTTCACCTCTGAGTTCTTTTTCCCTTATAACGGTGAGAACCCTCGCTATATCCCTCCTGAGGTTTCTGACCTCCATAGGATTGTCCAGTCCCGATATCTTCTGCTGGAACTTTAACTTAAGCAACTCCATCTTGAGCTCGTCAGCCTTCTTCTTAAGCTCTTCAAGCTTCATCTTCCTCAACTCCGCAGCTTTCATAGCGTGAATCCTCCAGCCTTAACGAGTCTCGTCTTTATGGGCAGTTTTGCAGAGGCGAGTCTGAAGGCTTCCTCGGCGACCTCTTCGGGAACACCGGCAAACTCAAACATTATCCTGCCGGGCTTGACAACGGCAACAAATCCCTCAGGGTCACCCTTTCCTCCACCCATTCTGACCTCGTTGGGCTTCTTGGTGTAGGGTTTATCGGGGAATATCCTTATCCAGACCTTGGCTCCCTTCTTGAGAGCCCTCACGAGGGCTACCCTGACAGCCTCTATCTGCCTCTGGGTTATCCACGCCCTGTCAAGAGCCTGTATTCCATACTCACCGAAGGCAACCCTGTTCCCCCTCAGGGACTTACCCTTGAGGGTTCTCCTCTGTTGCTTCCTGAACTTGGTCTTCTTGGGCTGGAGAAACATTCCTTATACCTCCTGAGAAACCTTGGCAAGGTCTTCCTCTATCTTCTTGAGAACCTCTTCCTTTCCTCCCTTGAGTATGTCTCCTTTGTATATCCAGACCTTAACACTGAGTATTCCGTACTTGGTGTAAGCGGTGGCAAAGCCGTAGTCTATGTCCGCTCTGAGCGTCTGTAGGGGCATCCTTCCCACGAGGAACCATTCTTTCCTCGCAAGCTCGGCACCGCCTATCCTTCCCTTCACCTGTATCTTGACACCCTTGGCACCGGCTTTCAGGGCGTTGTCTATAGCCCTCTTCATCGCCCTCCTGTGGGAGACCCTCCTCTCTATCTGAAGGGCTATGTCCTCGGCAACCAGCTGGGCATCAGCCTCGGGGACTCTGACCTCGGTAACGTTTATGGTGACCTCCTTGCCTGAGATCATCTTCTCTATGGTCTTCTTGAGGAGCTCAACCTCCTGCCCCTTCCTTCCTATGATTATCGCCGGTCTTGAAGCGTAAACCCTTATCTTGAGCTTATCAACTATCCTCTCAACGTCTATCCGGGATATACCCGCCACCTTGTACCTGTCCTTTATGTAGCGCTTTATCTTCAGGTCTTCATGCAGGGTCTGGGCGTACTCCTTCTTCGGAGCGTACCACTTTGAATCCCAGCTCTTTGTCACCCCGAGTCTGAAGCCTATAGGATGCGTCTTCTGTCCCATAAATCAGTCCTCCTGTCCTTCCTGCCTTTCGGCAAGAACTATGGTTATGTGGGAGAGCCTCTTCCTGAGCATAGTAGCCCTCCCGTGAGCCCTTGGGAGCCACTTTCTGAACATGGGTCCCCTGTCGGCGACCGCTTTCTTTACGTACAACCTGTCAAGGTCAAGACCCTTCTGCTCTGCGTTGGCTATGGCGCTCTTGAGCACGTTCTCAACTATGCGAGCCCCCTTCTTGGGTAGAACCTTCAGCAGGTAGAGGGCTTCACCCACGTCCTTACCTATTATCTCGTTGAGTATGAGCCTCGCCTTAAGGGGAGATATCCTCGCGTACCTAAGGAGAGCTATAGACTCGCCCTCTCTGTAACCTTCCCTCTGGCTCTTGTCCTTTATCTTCAGCTGTCCCATCCTCTATACCTCACTTCTTCTTCACGACCTTGGCACTCTTCTCGGGATGTCCCCTGAAAGTCCTGGTGGGGGCGAACTCTCCAAGCTTGTGTCCCACCATCTCCTGGGTTATGTAAACGGGAACAAAGGTCTTCCCGTTATGAACCGCTATGGTGTGCCCCACAAACTCAGGTATTATGGTTGTGGAACGGGAGTAGGTCTTTATAACCTTCCTGTCCCCGCTCTCGTTCATCTGTCTGACTTTCTTCCAGAGCTTGGGGTGTACCCACGCCTTCTTGTTTATGAGCTCCCTATACTGCTCGTAGGTCTCCTCGTACTTCTTGATCCTTCTCTCTATGAGCTCAGGGTCTCCCTTCTTCTGGGCTTCCCTCACCTTCTTGTGGAGTCTGTGAATACGCTTGTAAAGCCCGTAGAAGGTGTCCAGGTCTTCCACGAGCCTGTCCCTTTTGTTCCAAGCACCTTTAAAACCCATCAGAGCGGCCTCCCGTCTCTACGCGTAATTATGAACCTGTCCGAGTACTTCTTGCCTCTTCTCGTCTTATATCCCTTTGTCTTCCATCCCCAGGGAGATACGGGGTGCTTACCCCTCGTCCTTCCCTCACCACCACCGTGGGGGTGGTCAACGGGGTTCATAGCCGTTCCCCTGACGTGAGGTCTCCAGCCGAGCCACCTCGTCCTTCCCGCCTTACCGAGCTTGACGAGCTCGTGCTCAGAAAGACCGAGCTTACCTATAGTAGCCATGCACCTCTCGTGGACGAGCCTCATCTCACCCGAGGGAAGTCTCACCTGCACGTAGCTGCCCACCCTACCGAGTATCTGTGCCTCTGTGCCGGCAGACCTGACCAGCTGTCCACCCTTCCCGGGCTTGAGCTCTATGTTGTGGATTATAGTTCCCACGGGTATGAATTTAAGGGGCATGGCGTTTCCAGGCTTTATCTCGGGAAGCTCTTTGCCCGCAGAGGCGTCCTCGTAACTTATGGACATGACCGTATCGCCCACCTTGAGGTCTTCCGGCCAGAGTATATACCTCTTCTCTCCGTCGGCGTAGTGGAGGAGGGCTATCCTCGCACTCCTGAAGGGGTCGTACTCTATGGCGGCAACCTTCGCAGGTACGAGGCTCTTGTCCCTCTTAAAGTCTATTATCCTGTAAAGCTTCTTGTGACCCCCGCCCCTGTGCCTTGAGGTTATCTTACCCTGCTGGCGGGACCTTCCCTTAGCCCTGTGCCACCAGACAACCAGGGACTTCTCCGGCTCCTTCTTGGTGATCTCCGAGAAGTCATAGACTACCGCATGTCGTGTTCCGTTGGTGACAGGTTTTAGCTTTCTAACACCCATATCTCACTCCTTAGCTGGCAAAGTTAAGAAGGTCTATGCTCTCTCCAGGCTCAAGGGTAACTATAGCCTTCTTCCACTTCTTGGTAGTCCCATACTGCCTGAACTTACCTATAATCCTCTTCTTCTTAGGCTTGACTATCATGGTATTGACCTTCTTCACCTTGACTCCGAAAAGCTCCTGTATAGCGTTCCTTATCTCGGACTTTGAGGCGTCCAGGGCAACCTCAAAGGCATACTTCCCATAGTCCTCCATAAGCCTGTTGCTCTTCTCGGTTATAACCGGCCTTATTATCACCTCGTAAGGTCTTCTCTGACTCATGCTTCCACCCTCTTATAGATTCCTTCAAGAGCACCCTTGAGAATAACAAGCTTGTCGCTCCAGAGTATGTCGTAAACGTTAAGACCTTCAACGGGCAGAACCTTTGCGTTCGGAAGGTTCCTGAAGGACTTCATTATGAGTTCGTCCTTCTCGGGGGTCACCACCAGAACCTTTTCGGAATCAATCTTCTTCTTTTTGAGGAACTCCAGCGCCTTCTTCGTCTTTGGAGTGTCTCCGATCTCTATCTTGTCCACTATAACCACGTTCTTGTTCTGTGCCTTGTCGGAGAGAGCCATCTTGAGAGCGAGCTTCCTGACCTTCTTGGGAAGGGAGTAGCTGTAGTCTCTCGGCCTGGGTCCGTGGGCAACACCGCCGCCGACGAGTATGTTGGCACCTCTGTCTCCATGGCGGGCGTTACCGGTACCCTTCTGGGGAAGTATCTTTCTACCGCTGTAGTTTACCTCTCCCCTCGTCTTGGTAGAGTGGGTTCCCTGCCTCCTGGAGGCGAGCTGCCACTTCACGACTTCCCACAGGACATGCTTCTTAACCTTTACATTGAATACCTCGTCCTTCACCTCTATCCTTCCTATCTTCATGCCTGTGCTCCTGCCCTTTGTAGTCCCTCAATTAGAGGCTTGAGCCTGTTCTGTTTTAGCTGCTGCTTCTTCCTGCTCGCTATCCTTGACTGCTCTATAAAGATGAGTCCTTTGTTTGGACCGGGGACTGAACCCTTCACCAGTATCAGACCCTCCTCGGGTATCACGTCCACCACGAGCAGGGATTGAACCCTTATCTTCTCTGCACCCCAGTGTCCTGCCATCTTCTTGCCTTTCCAGACCCTTCCGGGGTCAGTTCTGTTACCTATGGAACCGACAGCCCTGTGATACCTGTGTCCGTGGGACTTGGGAAATCCACCGAAGTCCCACCTCTTCATGGTTCCTGCAAAACCACGCCCCTTTGAAGTTCCAACCACATCAACGAGGTCTCCGGGCTTGAAAACCTCTTCAAGCTTGAGCTCCTGACCCTCCTGATAGTCCTGAGTGTTATCAACTCTAAACTCCTTAAGGTATCTGAGCAGCTTTACGTTCTTCTTAGAGAAGTGTCCCATGAGGGGCTTGGTCAGATGCTTCTCCTTAGCTTCAACTGCACCCACCTGAACAGCCGAGTAGCCGTCCTTCTCAGGAGACTTAACCTGAACTACATAGTTGGCGGGTACCTGTATGACGGTAACGGGCACAGCGGTTCCATCCGAGGTGAACACCCTCGTCATGCCGAGCTTTCTTCCTATCACTCCTATTCCCATAGCGATCAACCCCTCATCTTCACTTCAACGTCAACACCTGCAGGCAGGTTTATCTCCATGAGAGCCTCTATCGTCTGAGGAGTAACCCTCGTTATGTCCAGTATCCTCGCATGCTCCCTAACCTCAAAGTGCTCTCTGGACTGCTCAAATTTATGGGGAGACCTTAGTACGCACCACTTCCTTATCTTGGTGGGCATGGGCACGGGTCCCCTTATAACTCCTCCGGTTCTCTTTACGGTCTCTATTATCTTCTTGACGGACTCGTCCAGCAGCTTGTGGTCGTAAGCCCTAAGCCTTATCCGTATCTTGTCCTGTTCCATAATAGGTTACTCCTCAATCCAGTATTTCAGTAACTACACCAGCACCTACAGTCCTTCCTCCTTCCCTTATCGCAAACCTCAACCCCTCTTCCATCGCCACAGGTGCTATCAGCTCTACCTCTATCTCTACGTTGTCACCTGGCATCACCATCTCCACTCCCTCAGGTAGCTTCACAACTGTACCCGTCACGTCCGCTGTCTGAAGTAAAACTGGGGTCTGTAGTTCAGGAAAAAGGGTGTGTGCCTTCCTCCTTCTTCCTTGCTGAGTATGTACACCTGTGCCTTGAACTTCCTGTGGGGTGTCACGCTACCGGGTGCTGCAAGAACTTGTCCCCTCTCTACGTCATCCTTGCCTACTCCTCTGAGCAGCACTCCTACGTTGTCACCGGGTAGTGCCTCGTCAAGTATCTTCCTGAACATCTCTATGGAGGTCGCTACTGTCTTTAGGGGCTCCTCTTTCAGTCCTACTATCTCTACTTCCTCTCCGGGCTTGAGTACTCCCCTCTCTACTCTCCCTGTCACAACTGTTCCCCTTCCGGATATGGTGAACACGTCCTCTATGGGCATGAGGAAGGGTTTGTCTGTGTCCCTCTTGGGGGTGGGTATGTACTCGTCCATCGCGTTAAGGAGTTCCTTTATGCTCTCTACCCACTTGCCGGGGGAGTTCTGTTCAAGTTCCTGTAACGCCCCAAGGGCTGAGCCTTTTATTACGGGTACTTCGTCCCCGGGAAACTCGTACTTGTTGAGGAGTTCCCTTACCTCAAGCTCAACGAGTTCAAGGAGTTCTTCGTCGTCTACCATGTCGCACTTGTTCATGTACACGACTATGTAGGGTACGTTAACCTGTCTGGCGAGCAGCACGTGCTCCCTTGTCTGGGGCATGGGTCCGTCCGCCGCTGAGACGACGAGTATCGCCCCGTCCATCTGGGCTGCCCCGGTTATCATGTTCTTGATGTAATCTGCGTGCCCAGGACAGTCAACGTGGGCATAGTGTCTCTTGGCTGTCTCGTACTCAACGTGGGTTATGTTTATGGTTATCCCTCTCTCTTTCTCTTCTGGTGCTTTATCTATCTCCTCGTACTTGTAGCACTCTGCCTTTCCTCCCTCTACCAGCCCTGCTGCAAGGGTGCAGGTTATGGCTGAGGTCAGCGTGCTCTTGCCGTGGTCTACGTGCCCTATCGTCCCTACGTT
>NZ_ABHJ01000009.1:0-63281 GCF_000171895.1 Hydrogenivirga sp. 128-5-R1-1 | reverse complement strand
GAATACAATCCACAAAGTCAAGCTTTTTCTCAGAAAATATCTCGAGGGCGTTTAACATCTGTCCCTTGTTGTGGACCTTCACACCTCTGAGTTCTATTAGCTTCCTTAGAATCTCAGAGATCTCCTTCCTGCTCACGTTGTAAATTCTCTGAAGAACGTAAACGACCTCCGCAATCACAGACTCAAGGATAAGAATTTTCGTTTTCCCTTCCATCATATCGTTAAAAACCTCTTCCGCCTTGGCGTAAAGCTCCTTGTTATCCCTCAGGAGGTATCTCAGAATCACATTGGCATCAATCAGGGAAATGTTTTTCTCTGAAGGCATTAGCCATAGCCTCCTTTTCCATCCTCATGACCTCTTCTATGGGCTTCCCCTTGATAGCGTATTTCTGAAGCGCTCCGCCGAGCTTTTTCACCGGCTTTATTACTACCTCACCTTCCCTTATGGTTATCTCCACGAAGTCTGTTCCAAGTTTTTTCCTTATTTGTGCAGGTATCGTAACCTGACCCTTTCGGGTAATCTTGACGATAGACATCCTTACCTCCATATAAAGTATTACTATACATCTAAAGTAATACTTCGTAATAAAAGGTCAACTGCTCGGGAAAGTTCCCGACAGGATATAGCCCTAAGTGCAGGTTCCTCCTATCCCACTGCCCTTCAGCAGGCGAGAATCCCTTCCACTTTTAATTTTTGTTTGGAGAAAATACTCCAAACCCAGCTTATGCCTTAACGAATCCACGATCTTAACTTATATAAGTTAGTTTACTAAGCTTAGTAATATTAATTAGCGGTATAACCATCAGAGATAGTTCATAGTTCTGGCAAGCTCAAGAAGCTCCATTACTGCTCTTCTCTCTGTAGGGGAAAGACCATCGATAAGCCGCTTTGCCCTTAAAAGCTCCTTTACCGGCAACATTATGCACCCCTCGTTGCTTCTTATTTCTATATGAGGAAAAGGCATGCTTTTAAGTCTCACCGTGCTCCTATCAAGCTTGACAGAAGTAAACAGGGGAAGCTGCCTGTATTTTCTTCTCCCCTTCATATGCTTAATTATATAACTAACCTTAGTAAGCTTAGTTAGTTTACAAAACTTCTTAAACTTACTTCGTAAAGTAACGATATAATATCGGCGGAGGTGAAGGCATGGAGGTAGTGGTTGTTGCAAATCAGAAAGGCGGGGTAGGGAAGAGCACGGTAGCCTGTAATCTTGCAGTTGCCTTTGCCCTTGAGGGAAAGAAGGTCCTTCTTGTTGATGCAGATACACAGGAAAGCTCAATGGGCTTCAGGGCTGTGAGGGAGAAGGACGATATAAGTGCAATATCCATTACAAAGCCCACGATCCATAAAGACATTCCCAGCTTTTCGGACTTTGACGTGGTCATAGTTGATGCAGGAGGTAGAGATAGTTCGGTTTTCAGAAGTGCTATAATGGCTGCTTCCTACGGCATACTCATAATTCCTACTCTTCCCAGTGTATACGACGTGTGGGCAACGGAAGATACACTCAAGGTCCTGTCAGATGCAAGGGCATTTGCCGACATCCCTGCATACCTATTGATGAATCAGGTAATAAGGGCAAACATAGTAAGGGAGGCCGAAGAAAGTCTGGAGGAACTTGCCGCACAGTATGGAGTCGAGGTCCTGCAAACCAAGCTTTTCTCAAGAGTGGCCTTTCGCAATTCCGTGAAGGAGGGTAAGGGTGTTCTTGAAATGAACGACGAAAAGGCCAAGGCCGAAATGAAGTCTCTCTTTGAAGAAGTGAAAGGAAGGTTGCTAAGTTTAGTTAGTTAACTAAGCTTAGTTATGGAGGTAAGTAATATGCCTATACCAAGGAAGCCTCTCAAGGACGTTGACGAGTTCATAAAAACTGCAAAAGCAGAGGGATCAGGGAAAAGCAAGAGCGATACCGAAAAGGAGCGTCCTCAGACAAAAAAGTTTCTTCTTGAGCTTCCTTACGAGCTCTGGATGGAACTTAAGATGAGAGCGGTTCGAGAAGGTAGACCCCTCAAAGACGTTATGCTGGATATCCTCAGGGAAGGGGTTTGAGTTCTTCAGGGAAACTGTGGGGGCTTGCTTTTTCACTGCCAGTTTGTTTGGAGAAATTGCTCCACACCATGGCGGGTCTGCTTGTATGCAGCTTTTGCTGTAGGCATCATCGAATTCCGTATTTCCAAAGTTTGAAGCCTTGAACTTTTTCCGAAGGAGAACATCCTGAACCTATACTTTAACGCGTTCATGGTCTCACGTGACTTTGATGAGTTCTTTTCTGTACAGGATGACCTTTTTCTCATATTCTTTCTTGTAGATCCCCGAAAAGGAGCTCTGAGGCTGTGGGATAGAATCAGGCAGGGTGTGAATGAGCGCAACGTAGTCATAGAAGGTACAGAACTCAGGATGTCGGTTTCCAGCGGTGTAGCGGAGGTCAGGGATTCAATACTCGAGGCCATAAGGGAAGCGGATGCTATGATGTATAGAGAGAAACGGCTGAAGAAGCGCTGCTATGAGAGTGGGGAAGACTCCTAACGGCGAAAAATGGCACATAATCAGGAGTGACTGGGTCCCGCTGTGCAGATAAGTATCCTTCAAATGGGCCCCTGGAGAGAAGGATGTCCTTCCCGTGGATGCCAGGGAAATGAAGAACTATAACATGTACAAGAGCTGTATGTTGAATAACTGGGGTAAGTAATAGTGCGGAAGCCACTTCCTAACGGCAGGCTCGTTTTGCTTACACCCCGAGGCTTGATCAGAAGTGATATATGTTGTGCAAGAGTTTAGTTCAGCTCCACTGGTGGAAATTCCAAAAATAAGCAATAGTGGACTTAATTATATTAAGCATGGATATTTTTAACTACTGTTTGTTTTTGCCTATATATACAGTAAGCATATGGCTAGTAGCTAAATTTTTGAAGGTGTTTGATGTAAGTATAGCAGGCATGATATTTCTGTCTTCATGGATATTCTACTCTATATTGTCAAAGTTGGATAACACGCTTTTTGCCTTATTTGTTTCACTTATAGTGTTTCTATTTCTGTATATGTTTATATATTTTGCTATCTATGATAGACTTGAGAGAGATAAAACGCTTGTGGCATCATTTGCCTTGTTCGTGCTACTGGTAAACACTGGTATAGCTATATTTTCCCAAGAAACGGTTATATTAGATATATATGTTGAACCATATCTGTATATTTCTTTTGTTCTGCTTATATTTATCTTACTTCTTTTCCATAAAACATCTTTGTGGCTAAAGTTAAAAGCTTTCTCAGATAACCCTTTCAAGTATGCATTGTTGGGATATAGTCCCACTAAATTAAAGCTTTTTACAATTTTGACCGCTTCTGTACTTAATACTTTAGTAATCCTATTCCTAATTTCTCTATATGGGGTCTCTCCTTTGTCTTCACTCTATACATTCTTCGATGCTGCAATTCCCATTCTTTTTTCGGGAAACGCGCCCCCTCTAATTCTGGCTTTGCTTTCTGCTATCTTTGCCTTTATCAAGGTTATAGTAAGTATGGTAATAGGCGATATATGGCAGCCTCTTATAACATTTGGTCTAATTGTAATTTTACTTACATTGCGCCCTTACGGATTATATAAGGAAATTTTCAGGGAGGACATGAATGCTTAGTTATATATTTATTGTAGGTGTAATTATACTGATATATTTGGCTTTAGTAGTAGGGTTTAACCTTTTCTCAATAAGAACAAATATGTTAAATTTTGGATATTTTGCTTTTTATATGCTTTCCGCATATTCATATGCAATTATCAATAAATATATTAGTGATACTTTATCTGTTTTATTAACACTTGTCCTTAATATATTTGTAAGCATTCTATTTTTTCAACTGTCATGGAACCTAAAGGGAGATGTGTACATAATCAAAACCTTCTCACTATATATGTTGTTGTTCGTTATGGTATACAGTATGGAAAGCATCACAGGAGGACCTTTCGGTTTAAAAGTTGGTGTAAATATAATTATATCTCCTGAAACAGCTCTTGTCCCTATTTTTTTGCTTTTATTGTTATCTGTATATATTTATGTGATTAAAGCAAAAGGTTATTTTTATATGTTAGAGTGTGTAAAAACACGGCCGATTATTTTAGATTTGAACGGTTATAACAAAAAATTTATACTTATGCATATTTTCATTCTGTCCACATTATTTGCATCTGTTGCTGGTATTCTTACGGTAATCACAACTTCATATGTAGATCCTTATATGTTTTCCTTAGATATGTTCATAATAATCTTTATCCTTGCATATATAGGAAATAGATCCATGAGCTTTACTTTTATCTTCACTGTAGCATATGCTATATTAGATGAAATTCTTAGAAATATACATCGCTTGAATCCTGAAATCTTTTACAACTTAAAGATGATTTTGATAATGCTTATATTCCTTGGCTTTTTATTAAACCTATATAGGAGGCAAGATTCTTATGCTTGAACTTAAAAACTTCACCCTTAAAGTAGGTGCTATGCGGCTTTATGTTGGGAACATGGAAGTAAGAAGCGGTGAGTTTATTCTTTTAACAGGCGATAATGGAACTGGTAAGACTTCGTTACTATCTGCTGTGGCGGGCTTACATAAAGATTATGAGGGTTCAATAATTTTTAACAATTCGGACGTAACATCGTTATATACATATCAAAGAGCCCGCCTTGGAATCAGATACATGCTTCAGAACGCAAATATAGTTAATACATTATCTGTGGAGGAATATGTGTTCTTGGTTACACATAGAGAAAAGAAAAAGGTTAATACCGTTTTAGAAATTCTTGATGTGTTTGGTATAAAAAATCTTTCGCAAAAATGCGAAGACCTTTCTTATGGACAGAAGAAGCTCTTATCTATATCAAGCTGTTTGCTTCCTGATACAAAACTACTTCTTCTGGATGAACCTTTTGCTGGGATAAGTTTTGATAATAAACAGCTTCTTGTCTCCATGCTATTAAACTTCAAGCAGCAAGGGGGAAGTGCTATTATTGTGGAGCACCAAGTAGATACTATTCAAGAGCTTTCTGACAAACATTTTAGTTTCCTTGTCAAGGATTTAGGATATGTAAATTTGATACAAGGGGGGGCTGTTAATGTTGCTTAAGGCGGAAAAAGTTTGTTTCGGTTATGGTAAAGGTATTTTAATTGAAGATTTATCTTTCTCTTTGAAAGAGGGCGATATACTTTTGATAAAGGGTCCAAACGGGACAGGAAAAACCACATTGCTTAAGATAATTCTTGGTGTTTTGAAACCTATAGAGGGAAAAGTCTTTTATAAGGGTAATGATACATCAAAAATACCAGTTTGGAAGTTGGTAAATATGGGAGTTTCCTATATGCCTCAAGAAGGGTTATGCTTTGATTCACTTTCCATTAACGAAACCTTAAAAATTGCTAATGTAGATCATGAGCGTACGAACAATATGATAAAGCAGATAAAAGAAAGACTTACCACTCACGGAATAGATAAAGGTGAGAGGAAAACCGCTGTACTTTCAGGGGGAGAAAAGAAGTTATTGTCCTTTCTTATAGCAGTGAGCAGAGATTCTGATTTAATTATTCTGGACGAGCCATGTTCGGGACTAAACAATAAGTTTATAGAAATATGCACCCAGATTATTAGAGAAAAATCTTTAAAGGGAACAGCTTTTATAGTTGTAGAACATAATCCTTTATTCTTGAGACTTATTAAAGCCAACAAGGAGATTAATTTAAATAGGAGGTTCATGTGATGAGGAAAGAGCGGTTACTGACTGTACTACTTTTTATCTTTCTATTCTTGATATCTTGCGAGAAACAAAGTGAGCAGACTTTGAAAATCGGAGTGCTGACTCCTCTTACAGGACCCGGAGCTTTATGGGGAAAAAACACCTTGAAGGGTGCCGAGCTGGCAGTAGAAGAATTGAGAAAGCAGGGAGCCAATATTAAGCTAGTTGTTGAAGACAGCAAGGGTTCGCCACTGGAAGGAGTGAAGGCTCTTCAAAAGATGATAACACTGGACAGAATAGATTTCCTTATAGATGATGCAGTTAGCTCGGTTGCTTTGGCAATCGTGAATATACTCACGCAGAAGAAGTTAGTATGCTTATCCACAGGGTCCACGAATCCAAAACTATCAGGAGCAAGCCCATACTTCTTTAGATTGTGGAACTCGGATGCTGAAGAGGCATCAGTCATTGCGAAGTATGCTCTCAGGAGGGGGTTTAGGGCTGCATACGTAATTTACATTAGGAATGACTACGGTGAAGGCTTGGCAAGAAAATTTAGAGAAGTTTTTGTTAAAAACGGGGGAGAAATTCTCCTAGAGAATTCGTTTGCACCAGGAACTTCAAACTTTCAGTATTTCATCTCAAAAATAAAAAATGTCCATAAAGCTAATAAGTCATTTATATACATAATTGGCTACCCTAGAGAAATTCCGTCTTTGATAGTTCAGATAAGAAAGAGTAATGTACAGATACCTATATTTGGAACCGCAGCCTTTGAAGACTCATCAATACTTGCTAGGGCTGGTAAATATATGGAAGGCGTAATATATCCTTATCCGAAAGTAGTGGTTACAGCGAAAAGAGAACACTTTGAGAAAGTATATGAAAAAAAGTATGGGGAAAAACCCGGCTCTCCAGCAGCGGAGGCTTACGATGCGGTTTATATCTTGTACAAGGCATACAAGAAAGTAGGTACAGACGCAGACAAAGTTAGGGAATTCCTGCTAAATCTCAGGTATGAAGGCGCTTCAGGATACATAGATTTTGATGAGTTCGGGGATGTTCACAAACCTTTTGTTATAAAAACAGTAAGGAATGGAGAATTTCTAATTATGGAGGATAATCTATGATAGAAGTAAGGAAAAAGGAAATGCAATATGTTCAGGAAAAAGCAATTAGGATACTAAATAAAACTATTGATGAACTTCCTGAATACATTCGCGAAGATGATACGTTTATGTTTGTGTACAAAAAAAGGAAAAATTCTCTTTGGATAAGAGCATATCTTGTGTGGAAAGCAAGCAAGATGATAAAGGGTATAACTATTTCAGATGAAATTATTTTCAAAATATCTTCAGCGGTAGAAATGCTTATAATGTCCACATATTCCAATAACATTCTTATAGACAAGAAACTCGTGTTTGAGAGAAGAGTATCTCCTGAAGATGTCAGCACAAAGTTGTCTTTGGCCAACAATATTTTTCTTGCTAAAACTATACAGATACTTTCTGAGTTGCCTTGTGCACAAGAGTTAATGAAAGAATTCTATAAAGTGGTGGAGATTTTTTACATAGGTCAGTATATTAATTGCTACATTGTCGATTATAAACACTTTGATAGAGTCTTAGAAGAGCCACCGCTTGCTTTAACACCGGTTCTTGAGTCTATATTGAAGAGTGAAGTTTTCCATGAAGTAAAATCTATAATAGAACCGTTAGTTCCTTTGAATAAGCAACAAGTAGATAATTATCTAAAAAACCAGCTGACCAGGCTTTATGCAATTAATGCGCACATGATAGAGCGCTTTTTGTTAATGCCTCTGCTCTGTGTTAATTCTAAAGAAGAAAGAACTTTAAATAAGTTAGCTATGATCGGGAGTTTATATGGTATAGGTATGCAAATTGTAAACGATATTATAGATTTTTCCTTGCCTAATATGTGTGTTGAGATACCCATGAAATCTTCTTCAGACTTTTTCAATGATCTAAGTTGGGGAATAATTACTATTCCCGTATTCTTGGGAATGTTTGGCAAGAAATCTAGGGATAAAATTGTGAGAGTGCTTGAGAATATTGATCATTACTTCGGGGAGCCTCATTTGATAAAAAACAAAGAAGACATACTATTTGCTCTTATGGAAGATGCAGTTATAAAAAAGAGCCTGAAAATAGCAGGAGTGTTTCTAAAGGAGGCAAGGAGAATTTCAGAGGAACTGCTTGGTAGGGACGAAAGTCTTGACGATGTTTTCAATATACATAAAGATAGCAAGTTTGTGGTGAGTATATTCAGATGGTACAGGCGCGCCAAAAAGGAGGGTCGGGATGGTAAACGAAGTGAGGCTGGAATTCTGGAAAAACCTATGGGGAGATCTTAGAAAAAGCTTGAATAATGAACTAAAAAACAAGGGTTTTGAAGGATTTAAAGTCCTACTTGAGATTTACATGTGCAACGCATACAAATGTAAAGAGGGGAGGAGAATTATCTATAATTTGCTGGATGGATGTAAATCCAATAATCAGGTTGAAATGTGGGGGTATGTGGGTGAAAAAGAGGAACTTAGATGGCTTGCTAACAAACCTTTGTTTCCTAGTGATGTAAGTTTTGGTGGGAACGAACCTACCGAGCTTGGCTGGAATGAGTTGCAGGAAGTGTACGGAAAATTGGAGGAGGAACAGCTTGAAATAAAATTGAACAAGGATAAAAGTTATAAACTTGCTTATATTTTAAAATGTGAACAAGATGTGCTGTGCTTGGGTAAACAATATAAATTTTTTGTAAAATACAACCCATTTTACTTTGGAGATAAACAAAGCAATGCCCAATTCTGCACATTATATCTTCTATTTGAAAAAGAAGAAATTGATGATAAGCAGAAGGCTATACTTTACAGTGTCTTGGGGGATTTTCAGATAAACTTTATTTCGGAGGCTTTTAAAACTTATTTAAAGATAGACACAGCAAAAATATACTCGCAAAATGTAATAGAAGAGTTCGTACGCTTTCTTACAAATAAGAAGGATAACAGTCGGAAACTGTATGAAAGTCTTAAAAACTTGCT
This sequence comes from Hydrogenivirga sp. 128-5-R1-1, assembly GCF_000171895.1. Lineage (NCBI taxonomy): Bacteria > Pseudomonadati > Aquificota > Aquificia > Aquificales > Aquificaceae > Hydrogenivirga > Hydrogenivirga sp. 128-5-R1-1. Next base: position 54,499 of record NZ_ABHJ01000009.1, on the reverse strand, counting down.
GGGTCAATTTATCGAATCAAAGTTAAAAGAGCTATCCTACCATACTGCTTTTATAAGATTGAGAGAGCTGAACCACAACTATTTTTCCCATGCTCTTATATCCTATGCAAGATATATGGATGAAGGGAATCGCAAAAGACATGTTTACATAGCAGATGCAGCTTTAAATACGGGGCTTTATGTAATTGAATCTTTAGAGGATCACCTCTCCAGAATACCTATAGTTGCTACGGATATTGTAGACATCCTGGACAAGGAAGTAGTAAGGTCTGAAGAATTGAGATTCCTTGACGATAAGGGAGACCTTAAGATACTGTGGGGCAATGATAAAGACTCACAAGAAGTCATTATAAATTCTATAAAAAAAGTCATTATAAATTCTAATGTGAAGCATGTGTATATACCTATAGTTGATTTTGTGTTGAAAAATCTTTTTCTCAATATAATAAGGAACGAGTGGAAGCATAGCAAGAATTCTAAGTTCTATGTTGATGTTGTAGCTCCTACTAACGATGAAAAGGGTTTGAAAATAAAAGTTAGCTGCCGGGGTGGAACAAATAAAAAATTTAACTTACAAAAAATGCAAGAAAAAATAGATTTCCTAAAAAAAGGAGGACTGAAGAAAGAAGCTCTGGGCTTACAATCTATGCTCTGCGATGTTCTGTTATTAAACGGTTATACATTGAAAGATTACATTGCAGGTAGATTGAATCTATGTGAACTGTTGGACATAAAAGAAGAAAACGGGGAAAGAATATACTTGATAAGGATACCTGAAGCTAAAGTCTACAAAGAAAAAGGGAAAAAAGGAGAAGCTCTTTTTGTTGGCAAAGATAGTAGAGATGAGCCTGACCTTGAAACCCTATGGGCAGAGTGGTTTGACTCTTATGGTATAACTAAATTTTGCATTGAAATGTACGGATATCCAGAAAGTAAAAATTATATAGTGAGTGTTAAGGGTAATAAAATTGAAATAGAAGACAACAACGCTGAAAACGACGATTGTGGTTTTCGTATTGTTATTGTACACAACGATATAGACCCTTTAAAAATTACCAAAAATATAAATGTACCGCATATCGTAGTTCGGGAATCCAGCAGCGCTTTAACTGTAAGGAAGCTCCAGAATAGAGAAGAAGGTTTCATCTTTTTTCTGTGTGAGAGTGCTTTATTTAGTGTGTATATTTTTGATAAGGAGAGGTTCAAAGATTTAGATGATGAACAAAAGCAGAGATTAGAAAACATCAAAGTTTACGTAAATCAAAAGGTAGATGAGTATATTAAACCCTGTGTGGTTTTGTATCATACTGAAAACGACAAGCCCGGAAATCTCCCTAATTCTGGTCGTGTAATACCTATGAGGTTCAGTGCTGGAAGAGCTTTCGTTCCTGGTAAAGAAAATCAAATTCTGCATTTTACCTTTGTTAAACGCCTGGTTGAAGCAGAAAGTGACATACTTAGAGAAAAATCTCTTCTTCTTAATGCGGTTTTTACGCTACAATATGGAGGTAGGCCTTTATTAGGAGGTAAGTAATGTGCTGAAAGTGGTTGTATGGAATTTTTATGAAGAATATATTGGAAAATATGCTAATGAAATCGGAGACCTCTTATTTATATGGGAGTTCGATATAAGTGATGTAGTGGATAAGATTATTAGGTATGCAGAAGACAAAAAAACTCAAAGAATAGTGATAATCTGTCATAACATATATGAAGCTAGTAGGTACGAGTACAAAAAAGACATTGAGGAACTAAAAAGGCAAATTGATGAAAGGGGTTATGATGTATATATTTTCTCCATTTCCACAAAAGCACTTGAAATTTTATTCAGAATTAAGACATTAGATTGTAAAGGTGTTGACCTAAATTTTGCGGATAGCTCCCAAACAAGTCAGAAACTACACGACTTGAGTAAAATTCCAGCAACTACTGAATCTTATAAATTAAATATGGTAGAATGCCCAATAAAGTTTTTCCGTTTTGACGATCAAACTTTTAACTTTAGGGATTTGGAGAATTATTTTAAAATCATATGTACTATAAAATCGGAAATATCGGATAAAGCTGGAAAAGTTCTAATAGTTGAAGATGATGTAGAGCAGTTTACAAACGAATATTTATCTGCTTTTAAAGAAGCTTTTTTGCCTCTGGGCTTTAGTGATAGCGAGTTTGAAATAATAGATGCGCGTGATTATTCTTCTCATGAAGAAATAGTAAACGTTGTAAAGAGTAAAGTTGAAGGAGATGACAGGTTTCATATACTTATAGCAGATTACATGGTGGGTGACAAAAAGCCTTCGGAATCCTATAATCATTATATAGGTTATTTTATAAACAAAAATAATGAAACAGATAAATTTTTTACCGTTATCTTCACACAGGAAATTGAAGGCGAAGAAGGAAGAGGAAAAATATCAGATTTTTATATGAATCTTTTGAGCCCGTCTGTCAGCACTAGGGATATAAGAAGATCTGCTTTGATGACTCTGGCTAAAAATTGGCTAGGCTATGATGATAAAAAACAAGTTGTAATTCTCCGTCTGCAGAACGCGATCATGGGCTGGATTGTGCCAGATATAATTCAAAAAATAAATGTGAAAAATATTAAAGTTTATTATTACAAGACGACAGCCGGTGTGTATATATTAAAAATGGTTGAATTTATAGATAATAATGATAGATGCCTTATACAAGAACTTTTAGATGATGTGTATACTGCCCAGACAAAAGCAATTCATAGGAAAATAACCAACTATGTTGCGGGAATAAGTGATTCCTTAAGACCAAAAAATCTTATTGAAAATGGAACGCTAGCGGGCGCGGAAGCGGATATAATTTCACTATCTCTGGCACACTTTCCGAGTAACAATAGCATTCTAAAATATATTAACAACATCACTATATGTAAAAATACCCATGATGAGGTTATAAAATTGTTGGGGGATTTACAGAAAACTATAAAAGATGAATGTGAATCTACCAGTAAAGAATTGACTGAAAAATTGGTTGAGGAGATATCCGTAATTATTGAGCTTGTCGGTTTACTTTCCTAAACCAGCCGAGTATATAATGTCCTCTGTTTCTCAAGGCTTTGGAAATTTGAAGGTCAAGATGCCAGAGATTTTTTTCGTCAAACTGATTAGCCTTGGCACTTACAGAGCACACAGGAAAAGTCATTAAGCACTCCTTCTGAAATCCGTAGCTAGACAACAGAGACTCAAGCTCGTCTATTTTAAAACAGTAAGCTCTAAAGTCTATCTTGTTCGCAACCCTAAGTAGACCTAGTTCTCGTATGGGAACTGCAGCCAGAGTCAGATCGGAGCCTTTTTTTATCAAATCAAAAGCTATGGAATCGTAATTGTAAACGGATATAAAAAGAAAACCTTTATCTTTTAAGACCTTACTTATCCCTTCCAGGGTTCTATAAGTGTTTACATAGCTGAGGAATCCAAAAGCGGCTATTATAACGTCAAACTTTTTGTCCCTTCCAAGGAAATCACCTATATATTCCGCTGGCATTCGCTTTAGGTTTATATTTCTGCCTTTCAGCTTATTTTTAGCTTTGTTCAACATACCACTACTAAAGTCTATTGCGGTTACTTCACCATATTCTGCTAACATTCCGCTCAACCTGCCTGTTCCACACCCCAGTTCTAATATGTTAAGCTCACCACCATTACTTTTTTTAGTTTTTTCAAGAAAATTTCTTATCTCTTCTTCTTCTTGCTTAAAATACACTCTTGTAGCGAGATACTTCTCTTCTGTGTCATCGTAAGAATCAGAAAATTCATCCGCTTTCTTTAAATGATCTATATCCACAGGGCTTTCTTTATAATTGTTTTCTATCACTTTTATTATCTGATCATCTTGCATGACCACGCTGGGTTTATTTTTATCTCTGCTTTTTCTAAAGTGGGACACATACTGCCAGAAAGGCTCTTTAGCTTGCCAGATTTCATTGTGAACTTTGTCAATTTCTGCTGTATATAGCACTATGGGAACAAAAGGGGTTATTTCATATAGTCTAGGAATTAGATCTCTATATCCCCGTTCGTTATCCCCCAAGACGTTATCAACAAAGATGATATCAAAAAATGGAAGTTTTTCAACACTATCACTACGGTTAAATGTATACAATTCAATTATATCATTAATAAACTTTTTTATATTATTTCTATCTTTTGGCATGAAAACATAAAAGGACAATTCTATAACATCATTAATCATTTTTTTATAAACATATATTTCTACATTTTGGTATTCAGATTGTTCTACTGGATCTGAAAGTTCAAATATACGTGTATCTAACGCATCATCTATACAAAGGATATTGTATTCAATCATATTTGTACCCTCCCAGATAAATTATGTCACATCCGAGAAGTTTTTTAATTAGGTTGATTACATACTCGGTTTTCCCAGAATAAAAGCACCCTTTAATTTCAAAAAAGTGATATCCTTTTGAGTAGCCAAGCCTGATGTTCTCCGTCTCATACTCCTTAAATATATCTTCTAAGACCTTTTCTTTTAAGCTATCAAGCTTTACCGCTATAATAAAGCGGTTGTGATCTTTAATGTCTTCCCTACTAATTATGTAAAAAAGTGTTCTTGTCCTGTGAAAAACCGTTTCATTATTCGTTTTCAAATTCTTGCAATTCAATAGCTTCACTTTTTTCCAGCTTGAAGGCACATCAATATCCATTTGAGAGCATGAACTTGGTGCGTCAATAAATATAAGCTTCTTACCTGCATATTTGTTCTTTAGGCGATGATAAGTCTGTAAGAACACCTCTAATTTTGTTGCGACAAGAACAACATTGCTGTCTTCTTCGCCTTTTTCTTCTATGCAGTATTCAATGTCAAGGCCTAATGTTGCTATTACTTTTGTTTTTTCCCCTATTGATCTATCCTCAATTGATTCTACAAGAAAATCAATCACTCCTATATCTGAGTTTATCGCTGGGATAATACCATATTTGCATCCTGCCTCTACCTTCGCTAAAACCTCTTTATTACTTTCACACGCTATCAGACTACAATTGTTATTTCGTTCTTCTTTAAATTTGTTGGCTGCGTAATATGCATTTGTCCCTTCAGGGCCTAGATATGCAATATAGCAACCCTCCATTTCATTACTCCATCTTGACAATACCTCTTTGCTTCCCCTTAGCTATTATAACAACACTTCTGTTTCTAAAGAGCTCTGTAGCTGGCATATCACTCACCACAGTTCTTCCGTTTACCCTTATCCCTTTGTTCATTAGATTGCTTCTGAATTCGTTTTTAGATTTAACAAGATTTGCCTTCATAAACAGATCAGATAATTGAAGGGATTTGATCTCGTCTTTCGCAACTGTTGTGGCTACCCAGCTTATGGCTCTTTTGCTTATGTCTTCAAGGTTAGTTTTTGGATCTTTTGAGAATAGAAAATCTGACAACTTCTCACACTCAACAGCTGCTTCTTTGCCGTGAACCCATGTTATTACTTCTCTGGCCAGTAATTTCTGAACTTTTCTCAATTCAGGGCTTTGTCTGTGTTCTTCAATGATGTTTTCCACTTCTTCTTTAACCATACTTAGGCTAAACAGCCTAAAGAGTTTTATTGCATCGCTATCAGACAACCTGATGAAGTACTGGTATGCGTCAAAGGGTGAAGTCATACTTTCATCAAGCCAGAGAGTCTTCTTGCCCCCTTCAGATTTGCCAATCTTATGGCCATCTTCAGTAGTTAGTAGAGGGAATGTAACGCCAAAAACTTTTTCTCGTCTTAGCCTCTGTATAAGCTCCACACCTTCTACAATATTCCCCCACTGATCGCTACCTCCTATCTGAACTTTGCAACCGAACCTATCATACAGGTGAAGGAAATCAAAAGCTTGAAGTAGGGGGTAGGTAAACTCGGCAAAAGAAAGGAATTCTTCTCTGCTAAGCCTGTTGTTGATAAAGGTATGTTTTACAAGCCTGTTTACGGAAACATATTTCCCAACGTCTCTCAGAAAATCAATGAGGCCAAAGTTCTTAAACCATTCATAGTTATCCAATACAGGCACATCTTTACCTAGCAACTTTTTAATTTGCACTTCTATTTTTTCTTTATTTCTGATAAGGTCCTCTTCAGGAAGTATGGGTCTTTCCTTTGATTTACCACTTGGATCTCCTATGCGGCCTGTTGCTCCTCCAACTATAACTATCACAGGGTTACCATGTTTTTGGAAAACACGAAGCGCTGCCACGGGAATTAAGTTTCCCAGATGCAAACTCGGTGCAGTAGGATCAAATCCCGCGTAAACTGTCAGCTTTTCCTCTTTTACCTCTATACTCTTGTCAGTCACATCTTTTATAAATCCCCTCCACGTAAGTTCTTCTATAGCATCCTTTATAAATCCCATCCTGCTATCCTCCTAAACTATCTTAATCCTTGCTGTTAATTATAAAAGGTTTGAAAAGTAATTAAAGGTTTTCCACTAGTGGTCGCTTGTCTTCCACAAGTGGATAAGTGCAGCTTTTTAACTCAGAGAAATAGACTTTTAATCAAGGAGGCGAAGAGATGAGTGGACGGATCCTTAAAGGCTTATTTGTCTTTTCCCTTCTGCTGAGCACTTCCTTTGGTAAACCAAACGCTCTTATCATTGTAGAACAATCCGCAAGAAAGTCCCTTGATAAATTACAAGAAAAGCTTGCAATGTGTTTTTTCATCCGAGGATGTCCTGAAGATGTGGTTGTAGATATAACGAGCAAGGCTCTAATCACCTGCTACCAGCTTCATAGGGTTTCAGAAAGAACTCATACTCTCTGCTCTTGGTGTCAGGGTGTCTGGAAGAAGAAGCGATCAAAGGAAGAAGCTCTCAACTCATTCCTTTTTTGTGCAGCTTCAATCTATTTGGAGCGAGAGATGGGTATCAACCTGCTTGACTTAGAACTTAGGAGGTGGGTGCGATGATTGGTCTGATAGTATTCTTTTTACTTTTTACAAACCACTTTATAGCAATAGCACAGGAGTATTCTGCTAAAGAAAAGCTTGACCAGTTAAATCAGGAAATAGGAGCTACTGCCAAGGAGCTTTCGGAAGAAAGCATTAAACTTCAAAAGGAATGGGAGCGTTTTGTCAGGGAGTGTAAGAATGCAAACCCAGGTACAAAGTTAGGAGAGTTTTGTAGGGAAAAGCTATTTAATATAACGCTTGAATTTTACATAAAGCAGTATAGGCTTCTCAAATCCCTAAGGGACAAGCTCGCGGAAAAACTCAGACTTACAGAACAACTTGACTTAGGAAGTAAGGAAGGTTGGTATGACAAAATTGTCTTAAACCATACGATCGAATCTTTGGAGGATATTCAAGCTTTCTTCAAAGATTTCAGTAGTAAGTTAAGTAGAGGTAGAAGGAATTTGCTCAAGAAAGCTCTCAACAGTGAAATGGCAATGTTTGAAACGCGGAAACATATTAGGAAGTACCAGAATAAATACAATTTCGACGAGGAGGAAACTTATATAGCCTTACGGCAAGGAATAATAGATACTCACAATATCCTGCAAATTTATAAGGAAATATTTCAGCTGCTCATATTTTTGGACACGCAAGCAAGTGTAAATAGTCCCACTGTGTTCATAAAGAACGTTGGTGATCCTCTGCAGCAACTTGATAGATTTCTTCAGTTCTACTCAGGTTTCAGTACAGAGACCCAAGAAGGTGAAGAACCTGAGGGAGGTATTTACTATGACTTTTCGGAGTTCAAAAGATAAGGCTGTTTCTGTCCTTCTAGCCATTCTGGCTGTTATCGGGCTTATCTCCTTCGGAAAGGATATGCTTAAGGGACTTGCATTTTTAAGCGAAGCTGGCGGGCCTGTTACTCTACTAATAGTAATCCTATCCTTAATAGCTTTAGGCATTTATATTTGGGACAGATTTTTTGTGGGGTCGGTTGATAGTTCTATTCAAGCCCTTGTTTTCATGGAAAGGTATGCTCCTTCAATGGGTTTGCTAGGAAGTCTGCATAGCTTCATGGTTAAGATGGGCTCAGCCTTCAAAGAAGGAACACTGAATCTCCAAGAAGTTTCTGAGATGCTTGCATTTGCTTGGCTTAGCACGATTGCAGGTGTTGTGATTCACATCATAGCAGGAATGATCCTTAGTTTTGAACGGAGGAAAGAGAATGAGGAAGACTAAGGAGGGAGCCTTCTCAGCTGCGTTTGTAGATGTGTTTTTTAACCTGATGGTTATATTCTTGATTCTAACCTTAATTTCCGAACCTTCTAGTTCTTACCAAGATCTAAGGACAGAAAGGAATTCTAAGGGTTCTTATGAAACAAGAGATATAAGTGTGGAGATAAAAGCTATACAGGATGGTTGGCTTGTTAAGTTAAAGGGTAAGGAGGTATTTAGAGGGCAAACAAAAGATGTGATCTCGTGGATAAACAGGACTTCGCCTTCTGCCATCAGCGTGACTATCAAATCTAATACCACCCTCCGGGATTTTTTAGCCATATACGAAACAGCTCAGCGTATTGGAACGGTTTTTTTCTACCAGATGGAGGAAAGATAAAATGGTAAGGTTTCTTATTCTTGGCATTATAGGACTTACATTTACCATTTTATTTATCCTTAAAGCGAAGATTCCAGGCCATCCGTTTAGGTTAGAATCCTCTCCAAGGAACAACGTAATAGTTCAATTAAAGATAAATCCTAAAGCACAAGTCTTGGAAGAAAGCACAGGAGTACAAGGAAAATCGCATAAAAAAGGTTCCACTGAGCTTTATTCCATCAAGATACGGATAGAAGGCAAAAGGGAAGTTGTCAAAAAGCTTATAGATAAGGGAGCCCGTTTTGTTATCTACGATCCGTGGAACAAAAGGGTGGTCGGGGAACTGAACAGTAGGCTTTCTATTGTAGCCCCAAACGTTTCTGGGAGCATAGCCGGATACAGAGTATTTATACCCTGGTTAGAGCACGAGGTGAGAAATATTAAAGACTGCTTAAGTTGCACTACATACTTTATTATGCCGACCCATCTAGAAGTAAAGATGAGAAGGCTCGTCAAGCAGTTCTTGGCTTCAGAGAGAACCGAAACTGTAACAGCCTTCCTAAGCCTTACCACCCTGAAAGGGAAGCTTTACGTGAGACTTGATAAGTACACGGACTCCACAGGACACAGCAGATGGGTAAAAACATACATACCTCTTGAATAGGAGGTCTGTGTTATGGTTATGATTGTTCTATCCCTATTGTTTCTATCAACTCTTCTTAGGGCAGAGACTGATCCATTATGTACTGAAATTTACGGTGGTATGTATAATCCAGACAAGCTATTTACGATAGTAAATAGGTCCGCGGAACTTGCCGAGCTTGATCCTATGCTGATTGTAGCAGTTATACATATAGAGAGTTCGTGGAATATCTGTGCTGTTTCCAGCAAGGGAGCCATAGGTCTCATGCAGATAACGCTCCCTACGGCAAAGATTTTTGATCCATATATTACCCAACTTGAACTCTTTGATCCTTATGTGAACATAAATATAGGTTCTTTATATCTTGGGGCATTAGTGAAATATTATGGGAATATTTACAATGCCCTTCTAGCCTATAACGCAGGCCCTCGGAGGGCACACTACCCTCAAGAAGCACACCGTTACGCTTTAAAAGTTATAGGAGTTTATAAAAAACTGCGTAGGAGGTATGAGTGATGACAAAGAAGGCTGCTTTACTAGCTTTAGGGCTTTTATTTATAAGCTGTGCTCAGAAGCCGGAAGTTGTGTACGTGGAGAGGAAAAATATTCCAGGGCAAGAGAATACAAATCCTCCAAGTATTAAAATCTCTCTGCAAGAAGCCGCGGTTCTGGAAAAGGCACACCTACTTATAAGAAAAGGTGAAGTTAGAGAAGCCATAGCGGTGCTTGAGGATAGTATTATCGAAAACAGATCTAAACCATTCAGGTGTTTAGCATTCAGCTTATTGAATGTGGCTTACTTAAAGAAGGGAAAGATTTCTTCTTTCCTTGCATACGGGCGAGAACTTGTTGAGAACTGTAGAGCGTTTAGAAGGCTACCAGAAACAACTCAAGTTCTATGTCTTTTATATTCGACATGGTCGAACGATAGCATTCCAGAGGATCTTAGTATAAAACCTGAAATAAGAGAACAGATCACATCCTTAATTAAATAAAGGAGGTGATACTATGGGTGGATTTTTACTCGCGCTTATTCTTATCATAATATTTTTTGTTGGTGTAGTTAACTTCACAAAGCTCACAAGCAATAATGGGCTGAAGGTGCAACCTAGGCAGACAGAGAATCGTTCTGTAGAAAAACCTTTTAAACAGGAGTTTAAACAAAAACGAGAATCTAGTAGACCTAACAAACCAGAAGAAAAGCATAGTAATGAGATGCAGCCAACTCATGAAGTTAGAACATCTGATCTAAAAGAGATCATAAATAAGTTTACTAGCAGGTATAATAATTCCGCGTTAGATCATAAGATCCAAAAAGAAAAGAAGAAAAAAGAAAGGCTTATGAAAGAAATTTTGGATATATTTAGTAGAGATGACTGAATGGCGGTTCAAGCACGAAGGTACAAAGAGGTAGTATATCAAGATCGCGAAAGGGGAGAATAGTGAGAAGTAGTGCACGAGGCATTCATGGGGAATACCTTGGGAAGACACTTCTTTCCTATAAAACGAGGCAATGATGTTTAGCTTAACTTATAAAGATCTTACTTATTTTTTAGATAGTATTTTACCCCAAGAAATTATTGATTTAACATGGTATGCTTCTATCGACCCACTATACTGGGCAATACTTAAAGCTGAAAAAGACAGGAGACAAGAGCAGGGCAGAAGGATGAATATAAAATTAGACCCTTTATCACCTGCATCTATTTATTCAAGATATATCTTAGGGCATCTTGAAAAAGATGCTATCGTACCCATTAGAACTATCAAGAGTCGTGCACACGTAGATAAGTTCACTCATGAACTGGTTAATTCTATGAAACTATATGAACTAGGGTTTGATATTGAATACCAAGAAATTTTCAAGTATATAATCAGTGAGCTTTTAACAAACGCCGTAGACCATGGAAAGTCCTATGCAATCGCAAGCGCCCAGAGACTTTCTGATCTAGATGAGATCGAGATTACCGTTGTGGATACAGGTCTTGGACTTTTGCGCACTATAGGAAGGAAGTATAAAGTAAGCTCGTCTTCGGAAGCTATTAAACTTGCAATTAAGAAGAACATAAGCGGGGCTATGGACTATTTATACGGTAGTGCACAACGGAATGTAGGTATGGGACTTTGCGTTATTTCAAAAATAGTAAAAGATACGGATGGTGTCATGTGCATAGTGTCAGATGATAGTATTGCTAAGTACACGCCTTCTGGAGAGTATGTAACTACGATAAAAAATAAATGGCAAGGGACAATAGTAATGAGTAGGTTTAATCTTAGACCGTTTATAAAAGTCTTCGAAAGCGGCTTTATAACCTACATGAGCAGGATAATAGATGATATTGAGAAAGAACTCTGAGGGTAAAAATCATGAAGCCATAACTAAGGTTTTGTATCCTGAGCATGTCAAGATAAGGAAGTGGCTAGACAGGGGAAGAGAAAATAAAGGATTATGGTAGTAATAGAAAGCGGAACAGTATATACGCAAAGTATATCTCAGGGGCTAATGCCACTAGAGATTGGCTTTGAGGAAAGTGGAGAAGTTCGTAAAAGCCCTTGGACTAAGAGGGTCGGGGGAAGCAACCAGGCAGTGGTACCATGCTAAAGTTTTGCAACTCTTGGCAAGAGACCGCTCAAGTCTGTAAAAAGGAACTTCCTTGGGGAATTCCCTGGGGAGATGAGAGAAATGAACGAAGCTAAATACAACGCCTTCTTGAATATTTTCTCACATTCCCCTTACACATTGTCTTCCTCTCTTACCTACTCAGCCTCAACTTTATCAAGGTCCCTGAGCTCTTCCAACTTAGATCCCCTGCCCCAAATCCAATCTCTCCTATACCAGCTCCTGGCTAAACTCAGCTCCCTCCACAGAGCCTTCCTCATCGCAGACACCACACTCTTGAGAAAACTGGCCCCAAAATTGAAGGCGTCAAAAAGCTCTACGATCCTTACTCCAGAAAGGTTATACCCGCCCACAGGGCCTTAGTCATTGTCCTCTGGACAAACGGATTAAGAATTCCTCTCTACGTTGAGCTCCTCCACGAAGTTAAACCTGTAGCTGCTCTGATTTCCACTCTTAAGAGACCCCTTCCTCACCTGAGAAAGCTATTTCCCAATATCGTCTTTTTGTGGGGACTGTGCCAGAATTTGTGTAAAAAGGAGGGCACAGGTATGAAAGAGAAAGGAAACCTGTCAAAGCAGGACCTTAACCAGCTCCTGAGAGAATTACTCTCCCAAACCATAGGTAAACTCCTTGAGGCTGAACTGGAAGAGTTCCTTGGCTACAAAAAGCACCAACGCTCTGACAATCCCAACCCCAGAAACGGCTACTACCACAAACACCTGAAATCCCAGCTCGGAGAGCTTCAAATAAACGTCCCAAGAGACAGATTCTCTAAGTTTGATCCCAAGCTCATACCGAAAGGTTCCAGAACCCTCGTGGAAGACCTCCAGCACAAGCTCATGCTCCTCTATTCAAAAGGTCTCTCCACAAGATACATCCAATCTATACTGAAAGATATATACGGCATAGAACTTAGCCCTTCCACCATCTCCAGGCTCACCGACAGGATAATCCCAGAAATCAAAGAGTGGCTCTCAAGACCGTTAGAACCTGTCTATGCCTTCCTATTTATTGACTGCACTTTTGTGAAGGTCAGGTTAGAGGGCAGAGTAAAAATGCGGCGGTATACACGGTGGTAGGAATAAATCCAGAAGGCTACAAGGAGATTCTGGGATTCTGGATACTGGAGACAGAGAGCGCCAGCCACTGGGTAAGTGTTCTGAACGATCTCAAGAGCAGGGGAGTAGAGGATGTTCTGGTTGTGGTAGCGGACAATCTAAAGGGTTTGGAAAAAGCGGTAAGGAGCGTATTCCCCAGGGCAGATTACCAGCAATGTGTGGTTCACAAGGTCAGGAGCAGTTTAAGGAAAGTCAGATACGGGGATAGGAAGGAGGTAGCGAGAGACATGAGGTCTATATATACACAACCTACTGAGCAGATGGCGAGGCAGAAGCTGGAGGAGTTCAAGAGCAGATGGGAGAGTAAGTATCCGCAGGTGATAAGGGAATGGGAAGGGGACTGGGAAATGATAACTACCTTTTACAGATACCCTTACGAGGTAAGAAGATGTATGAGCAACACGAACTTGATAGAGAGCGTATACAGCAAGGTGAAGAAGGTGACGGACAGCAAGAGAGTATTTCCGCACGAGGAAGCACTTATGAAGGTTTTGTATGGAGTAGCACTTGAGCTTGAAGACAAGTGGAAGAGACCGGTCAGGGATTGGGAGCTTATTCGTTCCCAGCTTGAAATACTCTTTGAGGGCAGGTTATGATTTACACAAAAGTTGAAACAGTCCCTTTTTGTGCGATGCAGGGCTTATCTGCAATAGGCTTTTGAACTTCCTGCTTTCGCAGGAGATAGATAAGGTAAAGCTCAAGGGAGTGGTAAGGCTATTTATGCCTACAGAGTGGGTGAAGGGAGTGACAAGGAGAGAGTGGCTGTAAGCAACAAGGCACTTAGCGAGAAGTGATTTGGAAACCTTTATAGGTACAGGTGGCAGGTAGAGAGCAAGATAAAGGTTTTCAAGATTCATAAGCTTGAAAGTATATGGTCAGGAAGCTAAGAGCTATAAGGCTCTGGATAATAGCTGTGTGGTATGTTGTGCTTCTCAGGCTTAGGTCTAAGCTGAGTGGTATAGATTTCAGAAAGTATTTGTTGTCTCTTGTGTTTCCACCCGTTGTGCTTGGGCTTGCTGAACCGGTTGAGTTTGTTCAAGATATTGTGCGACGATGTTTGAGATTTTCTCCCTTTCCTGACAAAAGTCCGTCGGTTAATACGATGACTTCTGAAGGGCTCAGGTTTGCAATGCTTGTGCTCGTCAGGAGAGGTATTGAGCCAACACTAAAGAACCTGAGGAAGCACCTGGGTCTGAATATACATTTCGGCGGGGCGCAAGTAGGCTTGAAAACACAGTATCAAAGATACATCTATAGAGAAATTTACATTGCATCTTGAAACGTATCTACCTGTGTATATACTTAAGATCATGGCATACAGGAGCAAGCTCGGAAGGTGGGGAAACAGCTTTGCAGTCAGGATGCCTGCGCATTTGATCAAGCAGCTTGAAATTTCTGAGGGCGAAACCTTACTTATTGAAGTCCAGGGAAAGAAGATAGTGGTTAAACCCGAGAAGGATAACCGTCTGGAAGATCTAATAGGGAAGATAACTCCGCAGAATGTCCACGGAGAGATAGACTGGGGAGAAAGAAAGGGTAATGAGGTCTGGTAAGTACGTTCCCGACAGAGGGGACCTTGTATGGCTCTCCTTTTCTCCCCAGATAGGACACGAACAGGCGGGAAGGAGACCTGCCCTCTGTCTCACACCCAGGGAGTACAACGAAGGAACATCGCTCGGCATATTTGTTCCCGTAACTTCCAAGGTAAAAGGCTATCCTTTTGAGGTTCCTGTAGATGGAGGGACCATCAAAAGTGTCATACTTGCTGATCAGGTCAGGAATATTGACTGGAGAGCCAGGAAAGCGGAATTTGCGGAAAAATGTTCCTCTCAGACAGTCAGAGATGTAATAGAAAAACCATCCTTGCTGATAGGAATGGCTTGACTGTGTACTTAAAGCGTTCATTGAACCTAAACTTGAACCTTATGCGGAGTTTTCTTAAAATCTTCCTTATGGAAGAAGAGGAAACGCTCTATATTTCTTCCGACCAGCTCAGAGTATTTGATAGAGAATTCAGAGATGTGCTTGAAGAGTTCAACAAGTATACAGACACACCTATCAGTACAGATAGTTACAAAAGATTTATTGAAAATTTCATTGTACTGGCGTACAGAAACGAATGGATGGGTTTTCAAGAAGTAAAGTCGGTTGGCGAGCTTGTCTCCGACGAAGAGGTAGCCGATAAACTTGAACAAACTATCTCTGAGGATGCAAACGATGACATCTCCTATACTGCTATTTCAGTCAATTACAGCATTGAGAAGTTAAAGTACTATCGGGAAAACGCCGAGAAAATATACAAAAACATACTTTCTGGAAATTACCTGATAGACATTACAGACATACTTCACGCTGTTATTTCGGCTTTTTGGGTTCCTATATTTGACATATTTGATTTTGATGAGCGTATTCGTAATGCCATAAAGGCAAGACTCAAAGAGAAAGCCGAAACTCTGCCAGAACCCTACAAATTGATCTTCACCATGATGCTGATATGGTTTGAGGAAAAAGAGCAAAGCCATATAGAAGATATGGAGCAAGAAGGTACTACGGAGGATTAAAAGCCTCAGTTCAGGTTTAGCACATCCTTTATCTTATGCCATAAATTTTTAGTGGTAATCTTGGTCTTGCACACAATTCTGTTAAGCTTACACCTTCTATTACACTTAGCCAGTTTGTCTCTGTCTATAGGATTTTCCTCCACACAAAAGAACTGACACCTGCGGTATTCAACATCACATCTGTCGGGTGATTCTAAGGAAAATCCTGCCTGAGGCAAGAGACTTATAGTTACCACCACCACGGCAACATACCTGGTCAATACCCTCATGTAAGATACCTCACGAAGGGCTTGTTGTAGCCGGTGGCAACGTTGTTGGATATGTAGCTGTCGTACCCGATGTGCACCGGCTCGTGATCTTCATTTTCAATTGTTATCATTACATCTTCTTCCACGCTTACAAAATCTGCTCCGTGTTCTTTTATCCATTTGTTTATCTCATCGCACACAAACTTTGCAGATGAAGAAGGTAGCTCGTGAGTTTCTATCAGTATAGAACCCGGTATATCCACGTACATCACAAACTCCCGTGTTCCGTCTTTAAGCTCGTTCATTTCAAGCACAACGCTTGCTTCAAGTGTCGCAAGGCGCAGTATATTAGGCGCATTGTCGTCTTTAACTGACAGTGTAAGTGTAGCCTTCTTTGCTACAACCTTGTAACCCTCCATAAGGTAGTCCCAGACGTTCATAGCCTGAAACTCAACCTACCTTGTAACAGCCTGTATGCACCTCTCATGAACAGCAGTATCAGGAGTGCCAGATACGGAGAGCCTGAAGGAGTAGAGGAACAACCGCCTCCGCCACTACTGCTTGCACCTCCTCCTGTTCCGCCTCCGCTCGTAACACTGCTTACGGTTATGCTTACCGTTGCCTCCGCTGTAGCTCCCAGGTTATCAACAACCGTGCACTTTGCGGTGTAAGTTCCTCCGCTGTTGTAGGTAAAGGTTGCTGTGTTGCTCGTGGTAACGGTGTTGATCTGCCCATCTCCTTCAAAATCCCATCTGTATTCAGTTACGGAGCCGTCCGGATCAACCGCATCGCAGGTAAAGTTTACCGTAAGAGGAGCTGTCCCGGAACTCGGACTGGCGGTGAAGGAGTTTATCTGAGGTGGCTGGTTAATATCAAACTGAGCGGAGCAGTTGAGGTCTGATGTCATAGTTACTACACAATATGTAGTGGTTCCACACGAAGAGCAATCTCCACCCCAGCCAGAGAATACGGAGCCCTGTGATGGTGTGGCTGTGAGGATTACAGTAGTTCCGTCAGAAAACTGTGCCTGACAGCTATTACCACAGTCTATTCCGGAAGGATTGCTCGTAACCGTCCCGTTTCCGGCTCCTGTTTTGCTGATAGATAAGGTGTAGTAAACCATAGCGTTTACCACAATGCTGACATTCTGACTGACGGTTCCTCCTCTCCCATCATCAACGGTCAGCTTTGCAATGTAATTCCCTGCATTGCTGTAGGTCTGCTGTTGGGAGGTGTTGTTGGTACAGTCGTTTATCGTGTAGTCCGTATTTCCATCGTTGTCTATGTCAAGGTAGCAGGTAAGAGTATCTCCGTCCGGGTCTGATACGTTCCAGCTGAAGGTAACTGTGAGGGGAGCATAACCGGTCTGCGGGTTCGCCACAAAAAAGCTTACTGAAGGAGGCAGGTTAAAGCTAAATTTGCTCACAAATGCATCAACAACACCCGCTGTCTGAAAGGCACCGCTTGTTGTAGGAAAGTCTGCTGAATACGTCTCACCAGCCACATACACGTTGCCTGAACTGTCTATAGAGATAGCAGCAACTCCGTCATCACTGCTACCACCCAGATAGGTTGAAGCGAGAAGGCTTGAGAGGTCGGAGCTGAGCTTGCTCACAAATCCATCTCTACCACCCGCATTGGCTGTCCGAAAGGCACCCCCTGTTATGGGAAAGTCTGTTGACCATGTCTTACCAGCCACATACACGTTGCCTGAACTGTCTATAGAAATGGCATTGAGCCGGTCTATACCACTACCACCCAGATAGGTTGAGGCGAGGAGAGGGTCAATGACAAGCTCCCTGTTTCTGTCATACTTTCCGACTTTGAATCCGTAGGTGTTTCTGTCTATGAGTGTGTAGCTTACCTTAACTTCCTTCCTCCTGCCCTCTACCTCCTGGTAGGCAACAGGCTTTGTGAACCTGACCTCACCGAGTTCGGTCTTTACAACAAGCTCTCCCGTTTCCTTGTCCACGCTGAGCTTTCCGCCTTCTATCCTTATCTTTATCTTCTCAGGACTGCTTCCGGGCTTTATCCTGAATATCTTTTCCACATTCCCGCCGTATGCCTTAAGCTCAAGCTCTACACCTCTGTAAACCTCCCCCATAGAGACACTCAGGTATGTGGGTATGTTGTTCCTCCAGTTTTCAGGTTTTCCCTTAAAGTAACTCACCCTTGTTATAGCCCTTTCCTTGCCTCTTATCGCTTTCACCCTGCCGTTTATGAGGGTTTCCTTCAGTGCTATCGCTTTACCTTCCTTCTCAGGTAGGCTGTAAACAAGCTCTCCTTTTTCCGTAACAAACAGCGTGCCTCCGAAGGTCCTTGCGTAGAACTTCACCCTCCTGTCAACCTGTCCTTCGTTTTTGATAAAGGGAACCCGGAGCTTTAGAAGCTTCTGCTTCACCTCTTCTTCAGAAACTTGTTGTGCTGACGGGCTTATCCCAACAATCAACAGAACTAAGGCAAGCAAGGAGAAGATGCTTCTCATACCACACCCCTCCTACTCATAAGGAAATACAAACAACCCAACCTTCTTCTGCCTTTGGGTTGTCACATACACATTCTCACAGAACTTAAAGGTCTTGTCTTTCTTAACCTCTTCCGCAATGGAGTAATCGTAGCAGTTGAGCCAGCTTCTCAGCATGGCTTTCCTTTCATCCGGCACGCTATAATCTTCCACACTAGCCCTAAGCTTCATAACAAGCCCCGGCGTAAAGGGTATAACCTTTTCCTTCTGATTCCTGAAGTCCGTGTCAGGGCATAGGATGTTTTTCATATCCCAACCCTCCTATTCCCTGTGCATAGTTTAACGAGAGATTATAGACAATGTCAATTTGAGATTACTCAGAATAAACATTTCATGGGTATATTGACCGATATTCTCAGTTTATTCGGAGCATGTCAAGATAAGGTAAGGGTGAGACAAAAAGAGGGGAATAAAGGATTATGGGAACGATAGAAGGACTGGAGAAGTATATACCACAGGAACAAAGCCCCAACAAGAGTGAAAGCCAAAGCAGTCTCCTATGCCACTGGGGAATGGCTCTGAGGAAAGTGGAAATATTCATAAAAGCCCTTAGGCTAAATAGGATCGAGGGAAGCAACCAGGCAGTGGCATCACAGACTTTCTAAGCTTGTAGAGTATGTTTTCAAAAGCTTACAGGAGCTGTATGTGGACGAGACACCGAAAATTTGGAGCAGGCTCCCTTTCGTGGTTGAAGTTGGCGAGTCAAAGGTGTAGAAGGTGTATATGAACCTGTCGTTGCCCTGTATGTAGACGTCCGGTATTACCTTTTCTATGCCTACCGGAAGGCTGTTTGAACCACCCAGGGAAACGGACGTTCCTCCTCCGGTGCGGAACTGGAGCTAGGTATCCCTGTAAGTGAGTCTGGCCGGAAAGTTTGAGTTAGGGCAGTCAAGAGTGACCGTTGTCGTGTCCTTTGTAAGGAACTTCGTCGTGTCGTTGAAGTCCAGGTTCAGGGCCCCCCGAAGGGACGCTCCTCTCCACGTACACCGACTCGGGCTGTATATCGAATCCAGCTTGAGCCCCGTAAAGGACCACGAGGTCGTTAGGTGACGTGTGAGCACTAACGGAGTAAGAGGTGGAGCCGTCAAAAACATAAGCCTCTTCTACACCGTACCTTCTTCCCCACTTTATGAATACACCCTTGCCATCCGTGCTTGGGGTTTTCCACGTCAGATTCCCGCTCAGGGTTTCATTTTCCGGCAGGGTGCCGCAGGAGATTATTACCTCACTGCTCTCGTCGAGGGTGAGGAACACGGCCCTCCCTTCAGGTATGCCGGATGCGGGAGCGCATACTGCGATAACCCCGTACTTCCTGTCCGGGTCGTTCACGATAAATGTATAGGTTTCGGTGGGGCTCCCGTGGGTGCTGATGCTGAGGGTAGCGACCTGGGGTTTCTGAAAAGTCCCGTTTCCGTCCTGTGCGGCTACAAAGACGGTACTTCCCATCCCCATGTAGTTGTAGACCTTGATGGTCACGGTATTCCCGCTTCCTCCGCCTCCTCCACCGCCACCTCCGCAGCCGTAGGTGCAGATACCGAGAACTGCCACGCCGAACACCGCGGATAGAAAGCCTAACACCTTCCTCATGGCAAAACCTCCCCGAAAGTTTTCCTGAGGATAAATGTCCTGCGGCATCCGAGTATAAGGAAGGTAAAATTACCGCGAGCGTCCGGCTTTAGGTCTTCTCGAGCTTTAACTTATAAGCATTTGCCCATTCAACTATTTTCTCATCGCAGATATTATCCGTAGCAAACCAGTGGGCAATACCATCTGCATCTGTATAAGCTCCTCTCACATTATCTACATCTATAATTAACAGTCCCGCATAAATTCCACGCATGCCGGGCACTTCTCCGTAAATTATTACCTTCTTACCGTCTTTCTCCTCTCGGTAGTCAGAAAAGCATTTTTTGTAATTTTCAAACTTTCTTCCTAGCTTTAAATAAAGCTGTGTAAGCACCCGGTCTGTCACGTAATCAAATATGAAGAAGAAGTCTTTCTGCAATTTATAAATTCCGTTAAAGTAAGCACGCAATCCATGATAATCATTGCAATTGCTTTCTTGTAGCCGCAAAACATCTCCAATTTTGATAAAGTCAATACTACAGGATTTTTTCCTAAAAATGGCTCTGCCTTTATCAATGTATTCGGCAAACTCATTAGTAAGCTCACCAATATGAGCACCATGTACAACACTTAGATTGAAGAAAAATCCATTTTCAGTTACTTTATGAATAAAAAGGTGCCCATACACGGCATCACTATATGATTCTCTTTCCCAACGCCCCCACCATCTATTTACTTCTGCTATGCCATATTTTTCAGCAAACCGTTTGGCTATATCGAGCGGAGAAAGTTTGCGAGCATCAAGATATGCTATGGTTTTTGGCAGCCCGGGAATCTCCGTGTCATCAAACTTAACAGGTAGAATATATTCTCGCTTTTCTTTTAAAGCTCTTTCCTGGGCCGCCTTTCTTTCATGATTGGTCCAAACCTTTTTGGAGTAAGCCCCGGATACAAAAATAATTACATACCTTGCTTTCTTAGAGTAAATATCGTATAAATAGTCATATAAATTTTTACCCCACAGCTTTGATTCTTCAAATTCATCAAAGAATACTTTCAGGTTATAGTAGTCCTTAAGAGCTTTAGCCACTTCTCTCACGTACTCTCGTTGCTCTCCTGCAAATGAGAGTGCAACATCATACTCGTACTTCATCCCATATAAACTTTATCCGCATAAAGCAACTATAAAGTTCTTATCTTTTTGCCAAGAGTTGCCTTGAAAACAATGTGGAGGCCCGTATATGCCGGGCTCAGGATAGTTTTTAATGAGCCAATCTATAAACGCTCTTACCTTTGCTCCTGTGGTCTTAACTCCATAATATGTGCTGCCTTTTGGGACGCTGGGTTTAACCTCAGGAGGTACTTCAATAGAACATCGTCCGAAGAACCAGAAGTTGCAGGAGATTAAGACGTACTGGCCTTTTAAATCTTTTTGTTGTTCTTCCGGCTTGTTATGATAAGGGCTTCTTCTTTCAACTTTGGTTCCTTGATAGTATATGTTGTCCCCAACGGGATAAACTCGCCCTTTTCCTGCACTCGGTTTCTTGCCCTGAAATCTGGGATCTTTAAAATATTCATCAAAGGAGAGTTTATCTTCAACCTTCATAACATAAACAAGCTTTTCCATACCTACAGGACTGTCGCTGAGTTTTTTAGAATCAAACCCGCATATCCACTCACCTACTTTAGCCTTAAGACGTATCCCTGGTTTGCAGGTTGCTAAAGTTAAATAACCATGAAAAGGATTTGGGGCAAACCCGGTATCATCTGCCATTTTGTAGGTTCTTATAACTACCTCATTCCCCATTCCTAAAGGACTAATATAATCACACTACCAATCAGTGCGTAGTCTTGAAGGTAAATATATTTGTTGCAGTAAGCCGGCTTCTCTATATTAGTTATTAAGAACAAATGGGGAACTGGGAAGCAGATGTACTCCTGGCGGAGAAATTACTGGTAAACACTTTCCCTGACCTCTTCATAAAAGAGGAGGACTATCTGAAGTTGACTAATGGTATAGAAGTCTTCAACATATCAGCTTACGGAAATGTAGCAATAGTGGATAGAGACAGAGAGATGGTCTTCAGGGTAGGAGAACCGGTTGTGTTTAGGGATGTTCTGGAAGTTGCAGAAGGATACAGGTGGAAACCGCTTGTTAACAAGGTGTCTCCTGACGCATTTAAAGACGTTGAACTTGACCTTCTGCTGAGGGAAAGCGACATACCCCTTGTATTCAAGGATGTTTCCCTGTTTCCCTACACGGAAAACCCCGTGGAGTTCGACAGACTCAACAGTGAAGTCTGTCCGGACTCAAGATATCTGCTCGTGTGGGGATCGTACCTCGGTGAGGCTTTCTGGGTTTACTTTTCTTCCCTTGCACTTAGAAAGTGCGGTGTAATTACCGGGGAAAAGGGCCTGACCAACGCTGACCTCCACGGCTATTTCCTCAGGGATTATAGCCCTCCGATTGATTATCCGTACCAGTGGTCCCTCCTGATACTTATGGTGAAAGAATTAATAGTTGATATCCGACCCGTGTTCCACACATACGGTAAAAGTTCAGAAGCAGTTAGCACTTTCGCAGAGGAATTCAGCAGCAGGTTCAGGCTTGTGGATGCTGGTATAGTTGTCGAGGCGGAATCCACATCCTACCAGGCCAACAACCACTCTAAAGGAAGCGGGATAGGACAGCTAAAGGAGAAGTATCTCGGCTACGACTATCAGATAGGATTTGTGTCGGGTCCCGGATTGAGCAAAACTTCCCTGGTAAATGATGAGGCGGAACGTATAGGCGTTATAAGCTCAACACAAGAAGGGGAGCCTGTAATGTTGCTTCCCGAGATTCGGACCGCCAGGGATCTCATGTCACTCGCGGCAAAGGAGTTTATAAGCAGTTTCTTGAGCTGAATCCGGCCGGCTTTCAGCCTTGCCCTAAACAGAATACGTATATACTTTTTGTATATACGGAGGTGTGGATATGAAAACGGCAAAGGTCTTCAGGAGCGGTAACTCTATAGCGGTAAGGATACCTAAGGAGTTCGGGTTGAAGGAGGGTGAGGTTTACCTGAAAAAGGAAGACGGCACAATAGTTATAATACCGAAGGAAAGCAAGTGGGACAGGCTGTATAAGGAGCTTGAGAAAGTTCCGGAAGCGAGCGACTTTATGATGGAAAGAAATCAACCCGAGCTTCAGGAGAGGGAGATCTTCTAAATGCTCTATATGCTGGACACCGACACGTGCAGCTACATAATAAGGAACAGACCGCAACATGTAAAAGAGAAACTTGAAGAAGTAGAGAGGAACCACACTATAGGCCTATCCTCCGTGGTCGTCTCGGAGCTTTTCTACGGCGCCTACAAGAAGGGAAGCCGGAGGCTTGTAAGGCTTGTTGAGAGCTTCGTGGACTACTTTGAGATATACGACTACGACCTCAGGGCCGCCGTTGAGTACGGGAGGCTTAGGGCGGAGCTTGAGAGGAAGGGAATAACGATAGGAGCGTATGATCTGCAGATTGCCGCCCACGCCATCTCTTTAAACGCCGTTCTTGTAACGAACAACCTGAGAGAATTTGAGAGGATAAAAGGGCTCAAGGTAGAAAGCTGGGTTTGAACGAAGGTGCACTTGAATGCTAAATTGCAAATCCTTATACTTCAATAAGTTTGCATCTTCCAAATTTACAAATGCCTGTTGTTCAACACTTCACCTTTTTATCTAAAAAAGTTGAAGAATTTTTGCAGGGGTAGTATAATAGTTTGTATGAGCAGGGGAGAGGTGATAAAGGAAAGGATCAGGTTTCTGACTGAATATCTGAAAATTCTCTGGGTGGTATTGATAACGGCAAGTGGAGGTTCTGCAAGTCTCTTTATGAATCTTGACAGCTCTTTAAAAGCCCTCCTACTTCTTATAGGAGTGGTAGTCGTAGTAATAACCTCTTCCATGATAGGTGTGCTAACACTTGAAATTCTTGAATTATTTGAGAAATTAAAACAGGAGGTAGAAGATAATGAATGAAGTTCTCCAGGCTGTGGCTTTTATCGGTTTCATAGTTGCGAGTGCTGTTCTTCTTTGGAATTTCTACAGAATACTCAGAGCTTTTAGAGAACACAGCGAATGGACTAGCTTTTAAAGGCTTCAAGGGAAACTGAAGAGCTATGAAGGAACTTAAAGATATACTTGTGGCTTTCGGACTTGTGTTCATGGTAGGGTCTGTAGCCTACCTCCTGTGGACCATACGCACTTCCATAGAAAAAGAGAGAACCGCTAAGGGATAAGGGATTTCTGTATCAAACATGGATTGGTTAATAGACACCTACCTTGATGAACTCCGTAAAATAAGAGACCCTAAGACCGTAGAGACCAAAGAGCACCTACTTAAACACCTTACCGCTTATGCTGATGACCTTATAGACCTTGACAGGGGGGAGCTTATCAGGTTCTACGAGTCTCTTCAGAAAAAAGGGTTGAAAGAGTCCACCATAAGAGAGATCCTCAAGACGGTAAGACAGTTTTACCACTGGCTCAGGCAGAGGGGATATTCCATAGAGTTTGACTCCGAAGCCCTGAAAGACATCTACAGAGCTAAAAGAAGACAGGAAAAGAAAAAGAAGAAGTATTACTCAGATGAGGAACTTGAGCTGATACTCTCAGCCATCAGAGGAACTCTTGAGGGTTTTGATCCTAAACACCCTATCTACTACCTTCTTGTGATATTCCTTGTGTCTTCAGGTCTCAGGCTTTCCGAAGCTCTGAGTGTGAAAAGCAAGGATGTCAAAGTAAAGAAGGTTCTCACTTCAGAAGGAGGGGAGAAGGAGATATGGACTGTCCACGTGAGGGAAGGGAAGTTCGGCAAAGAGAGGGAAGCCCTTGTGCACTTCTTCCGCCCCGAGTGGAAAACTTTATGGGAGAAGTGGCTTGAGCGATTGAAACCCGATGACTTCGTGTTTACTTACACTATAAGGTATCCCAAAAGCACAAAGACTTTAGTCCTGAAGACTGACACAGCCAAGAGGTTCTTCTGGGAGCTGGAGAAGGAGCTAAAGGAGAAGGGGTATGAGATAGAGGTCAATGCTCACCGCTTCAGGAATACATACATCACCAAACTCGCCACTCTTGGCTTTCCCGTGAACCTGATAGCGGAGTGGGTAGGGCATTCAAAAATATCAACAACCATGGATATTTATATGGAGGCGGAGAAAGAGAAGATGCTGGAAACCATTATAGGAAAGTTTTAAGAAGAAGGGCGGTGACCAACTAGATTGAACCCAAGCAGGCTGGGATTGCATCCAGGGAATCGAACCAGCACTCCCGATAAGCTTCAGGAGCCCTATTTCTGTCTCGGGTATATAGAAGCAGGTGCACACGGACGGTCATATTCCTATAACCAAAAGTTCGTGATCTGCCAGCGTCATCCAGAAAGATTTCACGGAAACCGTCTACTTTATGCTGATAATCGGTCTGCTGCATTCCCTTCGGATCCACGAAGACGATAGCATACTCGTTACCCTTTTGCAGCCAGAAGATGAAATCGGGAAGGAACCTCCGGATACGGTTGCTCCGAGGGTCGTAGTAAGGGATATAGACTTCATCCAAAGTTTCGTCTATCTTACTGAAAGCCCACCAGTCCAGGGAAGCAAGGGCGTTGTCGGGCTGTTCGAGATACTGTTCTAATTTATTAAGGAACTCCACTTCACTGGGATGGCGGATCACATGCCGGATCCAGTCAATGCGCTCGTTTTCGGAAAGGAGTACTGGCAGGTAGTAGTGGCTGGCAATATGGCGAATCTGAAGCTGTTTTTCTTCGTGTTCAAAAAATTCCCGAGGACTTCGCCTACTCAGCTCATCATACCGCCGTCTAAACTCTTCTGGGGAAATTTGCCCTCTTTGTAAATCTTGTATCAGTTTGTCTTGTTCCTCTGTAGGATCTCGGTATGATTGAACCTGCTGGATTTTTTCCTTCAATTCGCTAATATCTTTCAGTAAGACTTTGATGTGCCGAAAGTGACAGATCTCGTTTTCCAGAGGCTTTAACCCGTCTGCTTCCAAGGGTATGACCTTGAAGTAGGAAAATAAACGGGAAAGCAAGATGCTCAGCTGTCCGTAGCGTCGGCCGTTGTAGGTGTTGAAGTAATCCTCTGGGCTATCCAGGCAGCGAGTAAGCAGGGTAATGTCCGATGGCGAGGCGCCGTGGCGACAGACCAGCAGGCGCGGGTCGCCCAAGTGGTCTACATACTGCCGGAGCAGGTTCAGCTCTTCTTGAGCAATCTCAAACTTGCGCGGTTTGCGATCCTCCAGAATCGTGTGGCCGGCCTCTCGGTAAACAGGAATGAGCAGTAGCCGCTTATCTATAGCATCGTCGTTCACTGCAAGCGCGATTTCGTGCTCGTCCTCCCGCCGCTTCTCCCGGTCCAGCTGCTGAATGACTGTCTGGAGGGTGTTACGGTTGGTACCGAATATGAAGAGGGTTTCCAGGACCGGGGCATGGTTTTTCAAAGCATCAAAAGTTGCCTGGTCTATTTCCCCCGCGTTGTAGAGGTAAAGGAGGCGCCGACGCTTACCGGATAGGGGTTCAATCCGCACTCCCCGGCCCACCGACTGGAGGATGAATTTCCTAGCCTCTGTACCGGTGCCAATGTTAATGTAGGTTATGACGTTGGGACGGTTGGAGTCCCATCCCTCGTAGAAGGTGCGGGAGCCCATGAGGATGTTGATGGGCGAATCGTTCTCGTTCAGACGCTGGAAGAAACCTTCGTCCTCGTAGCCCTCGATGACTTCGTAGCCTTCCAGTTCCGTCCTTAACCACTCGGAAATGTCGCCGATCCTAATTAGGGCAAAGGGCTCTTCGGCGCTCTTGAGCTTGAAAGCTATCTCCTGACGATTGGATGGCCTCAGGAGCACCTCGATCTCGCCAGGAGCAGGAGCGTTGTAGACCAGATATAGCAGTTCGGCAGGTGTGATGCTCTCAAACAGCTCCCGGTCAGCCCGGAACCGATCACCTTCGAATAGCAATTCCGGACCTTCGTCCAGTTCGGCCCAGAGTTCCTCGCGAGCCTGCTTCCACACGCTTTCATCTATCTTCCCCTGACCGATGCGCTCCAGCTCGCGGAAGAAGAGTTTGAGATCCGCATCTTCCGTGTTTACTGAGTTGACCAGGGTTAGCATGAGGGGCCGGTGGTAAGCTGGTACATCAAGCGGCAGAGCCTCCTGCGCCTTGCGGACGTAGGCAAGCATCAGCAGGGCCTTGAGCACGACGCGCTGCTTCTCTGCACCGGTGTAGTCTTCTTTGTCCCGGAAGGTGCGGTTTTCCTGCTTGAGAATAACGATGTGTTTACCGTAACCGGCCCGCACGAACTCGGAAAGGTTGAAGTTATAGACGGTGGTCAGGATGTCCCGAGGATCGGTGAAGGTAGCCGAGAAATTAAAGAGAAAACCATTTCTGGATAGGATACTGTAGATATGCTGGCGCTTGGACTCTTCCTTGTCTCCTTTGTGGGCCTCGTCTAAAAGCACATACCAGCGTCCGTTGTTCTCGTAGTTGCGAAAGTCCACGATGCGCTCTTTCTGCTCATCAGAGAGATTGTCAGCGCGGTAGAAGAACACCGTGATTTCGTGCTCGCC
Source organism: Hydrogenivirga sp. 128-5-R1-1 (assembly GCF_000171895.1). Taxonomy (NCBI): domain Bacteria; kingdom Pseudomonadati; phylum Aquificota; class Aquificia; order Aquificales; family Aquificaceae; genus Hydrogenivirga; species Hydrogenivirga sp. 128-5-R1-1. The sequence goes on along the minus strand of NZ_ABHJ01000009.1, from coordinate 27,085 downwards.
CACCAAGGGCAGGGACATGTACTGGTGCTCAGGGTAAGCCTTGAGGTCTTCTAAGTGGATGCGAAAGTCCGTGCTGCCGGAATTGAATTCCTCCACGTGGGCTTTGAGCTGGTCCAGCAGATCGTCACGGGCGGTAAGCACCAGAACAGGGTGCTCAGGAATCTCCCCACGTAGCATGAGGCGCCAGAGGAGTTCAATCAGTTTGATAAGCACCAGGCTCTTGCCGCTGCCTGTGGCCATCCAGAAGCTCATGCGGTTGATGAAATGGCGGTAGGGGATCCGTTCGTCTTCCACAGGGTAGTATTCCTCCAACAGGGCGCGCACGTCCCTTTTCAGGTTCCGGAGGGAAATGTCTAAGTTCTCCTCCAGGCCGTTGTCCCGATACCATTGCCAAAGGTGTGTCTTGCGTTCCTCGTTCGTTGCTTCTGATTCACCTTCTGTGAAATCGCGAAAATCCTCATAGTACTTCCATAAGGCCTTGAGGGCGAACTCAAGCGCCTGCTGTTGATAGTCCCACAGGTACTTTTTGGACGAAAAGGTCACCAGGTCGTAATCCTGCCAGGCAGGGGGTAGATCAGCAAAGGGGAGGTCGGTTAGGATATCCTGTAAAGTACGCATCCTTCTGCCTCCGTGTTTATTTCACATCATCATTGTCTTTATTTTGAGATTGCCCAAACTTGGAATTTAGCAAAGGTTCAAGTTCAAAGCCTATTGCTCGTGCAATTTCTTTTAAATGTTCCCTAACTTTTTCATCTTCTGCTTCTTTCCATGCACGCTGAATTTCTTCACGAAAGACATTCTGAGTTTCTTTGGGGCAACTCGTATAGATTTTCGTGTTACTTAAGGCTTGCTTGATCCAGCTTAGCTCTTCCATGTCCCAACGTTCAAGAATTTCTTTAAACCAATGCCTTACTACATCGTCTGATTTCTCCTCTATTATTTCAGGCTTCTGTAGCAGTTGGTTACCATAGAGCTTTAAGAGTGTCTTTCCATTTTTATCAGAATGTTTGATTAGTTCATCCCTCAGATTCCTTAGGAATGTTTTTTTATAATCTTCCTCTAATGCTTCAAAAACTTTGTCCCATTGATCTACAAACTCCTCAGGATAAGCTTCCTCTTCTAAGACCAGCTTTGCATGTTCAAGCAGAGCATCTTGAAATTCACCAGACAATTTAACCGCTACTCCCTTCTGAGTAAGCGTAACCACCAACTTCACAAGTTGACTCTCTTTAACTAATTCGTCTTTCCATTTTTCTTTTGGAATTTCTTGGAGATTTTTAATCAAAAATTCCTTAAACTCTTCGAAACCCCCCTGACCTTCACCGTTTTCCAAGGCAAGTACATAAAGATCAGCCAATTCCTCCAAAAATCCTTGTTTTACCAGTTCAAAAAGAAAGTCGTTCTCTTCAATTAATTGACGAACAAGAGACTGCAGATTTTCCTCGCCCAGTATCCCACCCAAGATCTTATAGTGTTCCATAACAGCTTCAGAAGAAAGAAAGTTAGTTATTTCACCTTGTTCAAGCACCTTTCGCAGTACCCGTGCTATAATAGGCCGGCTCCTTCCTGTACCGCTTTGAAGGAGCACATTACCCTTGTCAAATGTACGAGCTTGTTTAGCGAGTTCTTCAATCACTTCCATTTCTTCGGCAGGATTATTTAGGAGTTGCTGATACACGTTGTTCCCTGTTGAAGCTTGCCCTGGCGTAGCCGAAAATTGTCCTGTGGGAACATGCTCTAAAATGGGAAGCAAACATAGAGCAAGGGCTTCGTGATCCTGCCGATTATCTGCGTGATATAAATGATGCAATAAATGACCTTGGTTACTTAATCCCTTCAAAGCATCATTTGCTTGCTGAATGCCGCTCTTATCCAGATAAAGTAGGGCCTTTAAACATCCTTTTAACTCCGGAGGCTCAAGGGTATTCTGGGCATTTAAACGGCGCTGAAGGGCTTGAATCAATGGAAGCCAATTCCAATCCTGTCGGATTAATGTCAATAATCCGATAGCACACCCATAAGCATCAATAAATTTGCCTCCTTGACATAGAGCTACTAGCTGCTGAACCACTTCATGTAATTCAACGCTGGGAACGAAATACTCCGCCAACTTTTGATTATCAGATGGACTTTCAGTGAGCGAGCGCATGACCTCTACATAAAACTCTGCATCACCAAGGATCTGGAATTCCTCAAGAAGGTCGTTATGTTCAGATTGCTGAATTTCACGGATCACATAGAGCAAACCAGCAGTCCAATCTTCGACGAGCTCTATATCTGTCTCTGCTGAAGTTTCCTCTTTTTTTACTAAAGTACCAGGAACCGAGATATTTTTAAGAATAGATTCAGCTAGCGTTCTGTAATCTTCCCCTGAATTCTGGAGAATTATTACGAGTCCATTGCCTACATCTTTATTAAGATCTGACCATTTAGCTTTTTGGGCCCCTTCAATTAAATGCTTCCATATTTGTTTCCACTCTTCTGCCTCAACCTGTTCCAGTCCTTGTAATGCTAAAGCAGCTTTGGCAAGAAGTGGAGGTTCCTTTTGAATCCATTCGGGTAATTCCTCAAAAATTTCCTTTTCAAGAACAGTAAGGAAGGCACTACGTTCCACTTTTGCTTGGAGCTTCTTGAGTTCCTCATGGTTTCCAGAACGGAGAGCTTTTCTAACTTCATCGCCAACCAAAACCTGCATAGCTTTATCAGGGTCTACATTAAAGTGAAGTGCTGCTAAATATTCTTGAAGTCTGGCCTCTTCTTTGAAGAGTGGTTCGAGATCCTTGATTAGTTCGTTTTTATTCAAAAGAACAGCTTCAACCCCCCTTTCTTCTATTCGTTTAGATACCTCAAGAACATACAAAGCTTGAACAGGTAAAGGGATCTTATCCTGCCAGATGCGATGGTAAGAGCCAACTTGATTGATAAAGTGCTTTATCTCCCGTGGAGTAGGAGGGCGATGTCTACAGACCCGTTTACTTTCAAAAATACGATATAAGGCATATAAGTCCTCTTCGTGGTGTTTAAAGTGCTCAGGAAATGCCTTTTGTAGTTGCTCTCTAAAAAATGTCTTCCAATGCGACATCAAAGGTAAAGGAACACAAAACTTGGCCTGGAAAGTCTTATCCACAAAATCCTTCGCTAAGGAATTTTTTGTATGGACTGATTCTCCTTGGTCTTTTCCAGACTCCATAGAGGAATGATGCTCTTCAATTTTTCCCCAAAGCCGTGAGGGAGTGTTTGGGGCAAAAGGAACTAAGAGCCAGAGTTTTTCTAACCACTTAGGCTTTGTACTACCAAATTCAAAAAAGGTTCGCATTGTAGCCCATAATGAAAAGGCTTCATCGGTGCTAACACGATCAAGGTTGTCAACAACAATAACGAGCTTCTTATCAGAATTTTCTAAAGCATTATCCATTATTTTTGTGAATACTTCTTGGAATTCCACTGATGTGGGATCGGGAGTTTCAAACTCTTCTCTCCTTTCTTCTGTAATAGTCCCTTTAATCAGCGCAAATGAATTCATATTATTCTCATCATTGAAAAACCATTTACGACAATGGTAACATACTTTACAAACACTCCAGATAATTCCTAAAGCAATAAGCGGAAGTAGAGATAGGATAATACCTGCGCAGAAAGATATATCTTTCGCAATTATGAGGGCTTTGTCTTTCAATAGCGAATTCGATAGTAATACCAATCCAATAGGTACAAACATGGAGGAAAACATCGTAATAATTCCTGCTCTGGTAAGACGCGGGAAATATTTGGTTGTTCTTTCTCTATATCTTTTATCAATTTTTGCTTCTTCTTTATCCCAGTTTAGTTCTTTGCTGTTTTTTAGCCAAGCCTTTCCTTTAAGATGTCTAATTAATTGTTTAAGAAACGATCTACGCAAAGGATCTCCATGGTGTCCCCAAGCGTCAAAAATAAAAAGAGTTATGTTTTTGTTTTTATCAAGCTCTTTATCCAATAGCTTTACAACTGTTGATTTCCCACTCCCCCATGGTCCAATAAGGGCGATAGCTTTTCCTCCTTTTTCAGTTTCAATAAGGCCGGCAATTGCCTTCGCTACCAGCTGGTGAGAACCAAATGCGTCATGCTCCGCTGGGAGATCATCCAGAAGATATGTCGGGCAATCAACATGCGTAGAGTTTTTCATGAATTCCTCTACCACCATATTAAAGGCTTCACCAGCTCCCACGGTGGGTTCTGCAGGTCCACCGCGGGACCATCTTCAAACTCCACCGTGCCCGGCTTAGTAGGATCATCTTCAGCCGGACGGATGCGGCGGATCCATTTTCCTGTGAGGCACGAAAGAGTCTCAGCCAGATCAATGTCCGGATAGAGTCTGGAAAGGTCCACGCGGATTTCGTTCTTATCCATGTCTACTTCCATCACCTTCTCGCCGGTTTCTGCGTTGTCCAGCATCTTGGGGTCGCGCAGGAAGGCGTATTGGGTGTAGGGGTCGTCCTGGAAGAAAAGGGGCGCGTCGTTATCCTGATAGTGGGCTTTGCGCAGAACCTCTTCGTATTGCTCCAGGCGGAAGTATTTGACGAAGTGGCTAATTCCCTTGCCGTCCGATTGAGCCTTACCATCCTTCCATTTGTCTGAGAAGATCACTTTCTTGATACGAGGGAGCAGAACGGTATTGAAGTAATCGGCCATTTCTACAAGTATGTACTTCCGCTTCCCACCATCTTCTCGGTTCAGATTGATGACCGCGTGGGCTGTGGTGCCCGAGCCGGCGAAGAAGTCGAGGACGAAGGCGTTATCTGAATTGCCTGAACTAACCCTTATGCAATCCATAACAAGATTAACGGCCTTGGGGTAGCTGAATATACCGTGATATCCAAAAAGGTCTTTTAATCCCCTTGTTCCGTAGTCGGTTGCTGAATATTCGGGGCGATCCCACCATGTAGATGGAGTTATCCCTTCAGGCATTCGCGATTTAATGTAAAGTGTTAATTGTCCAAAACGGTCATAATCAACTTTAACCTCATTCCGACTTGCCATTAACCTTTCAGGTGTCCATTTCCAACGACGAGGCTGTCCGTGTTCGTCAGTTGGCCAGACAACAACTTCATCAGGATTAGGTTCTTCGAGAATTTCCCACACCTTGTTTTTCTCGCACCATCGCATCCTAGGTATTCTCCAGGTTCGTCCAGTTTTGTTAATATAGATAGGATAGTACATACGCGGAGCTTCTTCCTTAAGACCTCCATGTTTCCTAAAATTGACCCACTCGAAAGCTCCCTTTTCGTCTTGCTCGCGATACCGAGCGATCTGATTTTCGTTCCTTTGTAGTTTACCTACTACTACTTTTTCTGACTTTGCAAAAAAAACAGCATACTCGTGGCTTACTGAAACACCCTTGGGAGTTGATCTACCAGCAGGATTACTTCTTATCACACATGTTGCAACCTCTTCAGAGAAATAAAGTCCCAGAATTTCTTTCAATCTAATTACTTCATTGTCATCTATTGATACACAGATGATCCCATCGTGACACAAAAAATCTTTGGCTAATGCAAGCCTGTTATCCATAAGAGACATCCATGAAGAATGCTTATACTGGTTGACGTAGTCTATTTCCGTAGATTCAGAGTTATATGGCGGATCTATATATACACATCTCACTTTCTCCCGAAATTTCGGCAGCATCGTGTTCAACGCTTGGTAGTTCTCACTGTGCACAAGCCAGCCGTCCAGCTCCTGGTCCAAATGGTCAAAGAGTGTAAGAACGGTCATCTCCAGGTCGGGAAAGTGCTTTGTATCAATGGGCAAATATTGATAGTGTTCGTGGAGGCGCTTACCTTTTTCCACCCACACCTGCTCCGGCGAGAAGTCCTCCCCCACCATGCCCAATTCCCGCCACTCCTGCACCTGGGCTTCCATACCTGGATGGGAAAGGAGGCGATCCAGGACCTCTATCCCTCCTTCCTGTACCGCGATGCGGTCCAGTGTAATCACATAGTGGCTCCCAAGAACAAACTTGGGCTTATTCCAGATCTTCACCAGCTCGTCCTCAAACTGGGCAATGAAATCGATGATTTTGTAGGCAATATCCTTGAGTACCTGCAGTTGCCGGATACGCTTTTCCGTCCAGACCGTACCTCTCCGTTCCTCTGGCTCGAAGACATACTGATACAGCCAGAGGTTGAACTGCTCCCGAAGGAACTTGCGGGCGTCCTTGTTGATGAAGTAGTCCACCTCGCTCTGACGCTCGAAGAGGCGAAAGGCACGCTCCAGGGTTTCCTCTGAGGGCACGTCAGAAGTGTATCGGTTCAACCCTATGGCGTCTTTGATAGCCCGGCGGATGTTGGCAATATTGGTCTTGCGTCCCCGCTCTGAATAATTTACAGTGAAAACCAGCGTGCCGTCTTCACGCCGCTCCTTGAAGTCGTACACCAGCAATCGTTTTTCGTTGGCCCGCTTGTGCTCTAAGGTGGAGACGTCGAAGAAGAACCTGAAGCCGTCCACCTCCACAGCCATGCTCCGGAAGAGGCGATCGGTCTTGACGTAATAAAGCATGTGGGTCTTCCAAAAAAGAGCCACGTCCTGGTCGTCTGTGTAGACCTTCTCGTAAACGTGCTCGTGAGGCGGGGTAAAGCGAAAGTAGATGGAGCCCGATTCTGAGAAGTAACGGCGGAAGAAGGTGTAGAGACGATCAAAAAGCTCCTCACGAAAATGCTGGATTTCTTCGTCAGACAGGCTGAATTCCCTTTTGAAGTTGTCCAGCAATATCTCAATATCCTCCCGGAGCCTGGGGAATATACCTTTCTCGTAATAACTCGACTTGATACGCATAAGGTTGACGAAACCCGATTCCCCCTCTACCTTAGCACCGACAAACACATCCCGAAGGGCCGAGAAGAACAGCTTTTCTCTGTCCATCTAACTTCCCCCAGCACTCAATTTCCAGCAATTCTCTCCATACTCCTCAGGATTAATTTAGCATACTGAGCTACCAGCTGAGTTTTCGTTCACCTTTCTGTCAGGTCTTACACTACAAGAGCTGGATTCTGAGTTTAGTGTAAAAATCTGACTCTTTGCACAGGCTCCATTTTCCAAAAAAGTTAACGCCACTTATAAGCATGTGTGTTTACTCACAGGACCCTCGTCTCGAGGAACTTCCGGAAATCCCTGCCAAAAGTATAAATGGGTTTACTGTATATCCTCTTATCCACCAGGTTACATCATGTAAGAGCTTACATACACATTTCCTTATGTGTATGTTTAAATACATGAAAGTCAGGAAGAACATCACCCTTTCTGAAGAAGCGGAGAGGTTCCTGAAGGAGCTTGCAAGGGAGATGGGAAAGTCCCAGAGTGAGGTCATAGAGGAGCTTATCAGGAATAAGGCTGAGGAGAAGGAGAAGGGGAAGAGGCTCAGAGCTTTTGAGGATATGATCAAGTCAGTCAGGGAGATGAAGATCTCTCTTGGAGAAGAAATCACCTTTCAGAAAGCAAAGGAGATGATGGGGGTTGAGAAGTATCTCTAAGGTCTTCCTGGGGTTTAAATATTCATAGTCATACATAGACACTTGACTATAAAGTATTAAGTGCATACATTAATACCCGTGAACGAAGAACTTTTAAGTCCTAAGCAGGCAGGAAAGCTATTGGGAGTCTCTACGAGAACTCTGCAGAGGTGGGACAAACAAGGACTTATCAAAACAGTCAGAACTCCCAAAGGCAGAAGAAGAATACCCATGTCAGAGGTAAGAAGAATTCTCAAACAAATGGCCAACGATAGAAGAGCTGTAATTTACGCAAGAGTCAGTTCCCAAAAGCAGGATAAAGATGGAAATCTTGAAAGGCAGGTAGAAAGACTACTCAGGTGGGCTAAAGAGAACAACTACGAAGTAGTTAAGGTTTTCAAAGATACTGCAAGCGGAATAAACGATAAGCGTAAGAGCTTCTGGAAGATGATGGGGTTTGTCAAAGAAAATCACATACCTTACGTGATAGTGGAATTTCACGACAGACTTACAAGGTTTGGACTTGAATACGTGAAAGCACTCCTCAAAGAATACGGAGCGGAGCTTATAACCGTAGAGAGTAAAATGAGCAAGGATAAAATGCACGAGCTTGTAGAAGACCTGATAACTATTATTACCTCCTTCACCGCAAGGATTTACGGGGTAAGGTCTCAGAAGTTCAAGAAGGTCAAGGAGATACTTGAAGATGAAGCTCCACAAAACGCTCCTCATTAAGGTTGTAGAACCCAACAAGGGCAAGAGACAGAAGCTGGAAAACACCATAAACCTTTATGCAGAGGTTCTGAAGTTCTACCTTGAGGTTATCCTCAAGCTCGGTATGTATCGGATAGCGTGTATGGACAGCAAGAGTGCTCTTACCTTCCTTGAGGAGAATACCGTTCCCACAAAAGCTCACCCTCAGCCCCCTTACCCAATCTTCTTAGGTGTCCAGACTAGCATAAGAAGGAGTGCTATAAACAAAGCGGTGGGAATGGCAAAGAGCTACCTTTCCAACCTCCACAGGTGGCACAGAGAGGGGAAGGAGCTCGGACACTCAAAACCCTCTTATCCGAACCCTCAGAGCTTTTCCCTTACCTACTACTCCACGGACGTAGAGTTTGAGGATTTGCTTTCGCAGTGTAAAGAGTATGCCTTTGTGAGATTGAAGGTTATAGATGAGAGAGGAAACTACGAGTTTGTGAACTATCCTGTCAAACCTTACAGGAGGTTTTATAAGAAGCTGAGAGAACTTGAGCTTGATGGGTGGAAGCAAAAAGACAGCAACCCTGATAAAGAGGGGAGAAGACTTTTACGTAGCTCTGACCTTGGAGAAAGAGGTCAAGAAGAAAAAACCAAAAAGACCGAAATACGTGATAAACGTGGACCTTAACGTTCAGAGGAACCTTGCATGCATAGGAATATTTGAGATAGATTGGGAAAGGAAAGATAGTAAGCTTTATGGGGTGAAGTTTATAAACGGGGAGATAATGAGGTTAGTCTGCAAGAGAGACCATCTGCTTGAGGAGATAAGGAAAAAGCAGGCTCTTACGGGTAGAAAACCCCAGAAGGGGGACAACAGGAAACTGTGGGAGAAGATCAGTAACTTAAACAGGGACATAGCCATGAAGGTAGCGAAGGAGATAAACGAGGTAGCACTTGACTTTAAGGGTAGGGGAGAGGTGGTAGTAGTATTTGAGAAACTGAAAGGTTTGAAGGGAAGGAAAGGAAGGAGAAGGAAACTGAACAGGAAGCTGGGTTACTGGATGAGGAGAAGCATTCATGAGAGGGTGGAGTATCTTTCACTTGAGAACGGATACGGTATAGGTTTTGTGTATCCGCACTACACCTCAAAGAGGTGCTCTGTATGTGGGTCAAAGGGAGAGAGGTTCTCTCCCAAAGGCTCTAAGGCACTCTTTGGGTGCACTCGGTGCGGATACGAAGTGAATGCTGATATAAATGCGGTATTCAACCAGCACTTTCTCTACCTGTCCCATCTCCTACATGGAGGTGGGAAAGCCCGCTCTGTGGTGCGGATGGGGATTTCGCTGAAAGGTCTCCGAAAAAGGAGACTAAACTTTAGCGGAGTCCCTAAAGCAACAGCTACCAATGTTTACTAATGTCTACGTTTTTGGGTAGCTGTTGCAACCACTATCTAAAGAGCAATTATGTATGGAAAGCAGAAGGCGGAAAGCTGATAATTGACAACCCACAGGTAAAGAGGACACTGTTTAGTTCAGCTTGCAGGACAGTATTCAGGTTCACGAGCTATTCGGAAGGCTGTTATCAGGCGGTGGGAAGGAACAACCAGAGGGTTGTGTTTTGTAAGGAGGAAGGCTCTTACTGAATGATTATCCCTGCTTTTGTGCTTTCCACTTTCTCATATCCTCGTATATTGCTTTTGCAAACTCACTATCTACTTGGATTTTCTCGTAAAGCTCCTTTACGATTTGCTCCACTTCTGAAAAAGCCATAGGTTTTTTCATTTCTTCTGACGAAGTTATAACCCTGTCCACCAAATACTCTATAACTTCTTCCGTGCTGAATACATCACCCATAACCATTGTCCAAGATTATACTACCATCTCAAAGTACTCTTGCCTCACTGAACTTCCTGAAGTCCTTATCAAATGTGTAAATTGGAGTTATCTCCTTTACCTTAGCGGTTGCAAGAACAAGAGCATCTCCGAACTTGAGGTTTTTCTCCTCGTAGAGAGCAAAGGCTGTGAGGACCACATCAAGGTTCTCTACCTCTACCGGGAGGGTAAGGATGTTCTCTACCATTTCCCTTACCCGGGCTTTCGGAAGCCCGTAAACCCTCTCAAGGACATAGACCATCTCCACAACCACTATGAAGGGAATGTAGAAGGTAGTCCCTTTACTCCTCGCTCTCTCTATCAGGTTCCTGAACTTCTCCTTTTCCTCCGGTGTCCCGTCATGGAGGTAGCGAATAAAGAGGTTTGTGTCAAGTATCCCTTCATAGGACATCCCTTGCTATTTCCTCTGCCGCTTCTTCCCTTATCTCTTCAGGGCTGAGAGATTTACCCTTCAAACTCCCCTCAAGCTCAAGGAAGTTCCTGAGCTTCCTTACCCTGATCTCGTCTCCCTCTATCTCAAACAATACCCAGTCTCCTTCCTTTATACCGAGAGCTTTCCTTATCTCCTTGGGTATGACTATCTGGTAACGTTTACCTACCTTTGCAACCCATCCCATGCAAAACAAATTACAAGAGGTTATACAAAACACAAGCGGCTGGATCTTCTTGACATAGAGTAATATTTCCTTACTTTCTAAAAGTAAGGAGGCAAGACATGTTAGTAAAGAAAACCTCCAAAAATCAAATCACACTCCCTAAAGAGGTTCTAAAAAGGTTTCCTTCGGCGGAGTATTTTGAGGTGAGGGCGGAAGAAGACAGGATAGTTCTTATACCTGTTAAAGCTGTGCCGTCAAACCTGACCATAGAAAAGATAAGGGAGAAGATAAAAAGGGCCAGGCTGACAGGAAAGGATATTGAGGAAGCGGTAAAGTGGGCGAGAAGAAGCTCAGAGTAGTCCTGGACACAAACGTGGTGCTATCGATCCTTCTGTTCGGGGGCAGGCTTGAATTCATCCGAAAGGCATGGAAAGACGGAAGGTTCAGGCTCCTGTTTTCTGAAGACACACTTGAAGAGCTTGTAAAGGTCCTGCACTATCCCAAATTCGGTCTTGAGGATGAAGAGATAGACTTCCTCATTTACGTTGAGGTCCTGCCCTATGCAGAAGTGATAAATGAGGTTGTAGAAGTAAATAGAGAAATATGTAGAGATAGAGATGACATTAAGTTTCTGGAGTGTGCGGTGTCAGGCAAGGCGGACTACATAGTCAGCGGAGACGGCGACCTTATCTCCGTCGGGGAAATTGAGGGTATAAAGATAATCACCCCTGCCGAGCTGAGGAGAGTTCTCGGATGAAGGGAACTCAGATATTTTCCCCTTACGAGCTTGTTATTAGGGAGATAGAAGAAGGAAGCCTTGATCCTTTTGACATAGACCTTGGATATCTGATAACCCTTTTCAGAAAGGAAGCCGAAGACCTGAAAGAATGGGAGTACTTTGAAGAGGCGGGTAGGTTCCTTGAGGCTTCTACAAAACTTATAAAGCTCCAAGTAGAAGACATATTCCCCAGTCCTAAGCCTGAGAGGAAGAAAATCACGATAAAGGAAGTCAGAGAAGCGTTAGTAGAAGATCAAGATAATTACGAACCCGAATATGACCTATCTTGGCTGTGGGAACACGAAGTAAAGGTAGGAAGACCTGCGGGAAGCAGGGATAGACAGGAAAGGAAGCTGACTTGGAAGGAGTTTTGGAGTCAAGCGGAGAACATTTCGCTTCATAAAGAAACCAACTACCACGAGCTTGCAAGAAAAGTTAGAGAAAGAATAAAAGAAGGGGAGTTTAAGATACGGAATATACGCGATTTCATCGCTTATTTATTTGCATATTATGAGTTCCAAGACGTTCCTGAAATAACAACGGGAGCTTGGTCCGTAATTTACGAGTAACTGCCCGCATAAGAATGATGATATATCTTTGTAAGGATTGTTTTGTCAAAGGTTTATAGACCTTGTGTGTGTCGATTCACCATATGCACAGCACACGCTCTCCACACGTTCAAGGACGAGCCTAGTAGTAACTCCCTCACCTTCTTTCCTTTTGTTGAAATAGCGAATAATGTTTATAGTGTATCGTCTCCTTGCAGAGCTACTTACAACGCTCTCAAAAACAACCTTCAGAAGAAAAATGGTAAGCAGAGCATATTTTTAAAGGACATTCACACAGAATAGTATTAATGCCCACATATACGGCTCTTCACACAGTATAACCTCAACTCGAGAGAAGTAGATCTATGATTTTGCTGTCGTCGGACACGACTTCTATGCGCCCCTTCAGGTTTTCCGTCTCGTAAGCTCCGTGTGTTATAACACCCTCTATGAACTCCGTTCCTTCTTCCGACTCCAGAACATTCCTCATCCTGACCACTATCGTCAGAAGCCGATCCAGCTCTTCTCCTGACATCGTTGTCATCTCCATTATCAGGAGTTCTCTTGCGTAGTCTGCGGCCTGTTCCTTGTCCTGCACGTTTATTATCATCGCGCAGGGCCTGTTTTCTTTCAGACTCTCGTGGATCTTCATACTTAGCACGAAGCTTCCCTTGTGCGGAGTGTTTATTACCGCCGTTCCGTATGAGGCTATCCACTCGGACACAGCCGGAAATAGAACCCCCTTGAGAGCGTGTTCCTGAAACTCCTTTCTGAGCATCATAGGGCTAATTATGAAGGCTTTTCTAAGATATCCAAGTGAAAATTACCAACCTACATTGCCAGCTTCATACACTATAGCAAGACTCCGGTAGTTATTACTGGGTTGCCGAAGAGACTATTATCTCTGGTTTAAGAACTCCCTTTGCGGTCTGATAGCCCATAACGGTTACCTCGAGCCCGTGTCTGAGTGTCTTTGTGTTCAAATGGAACTTGGGGATGAAGTACTCTCCCCACCCGTATCCCCTGTCCCCGCTCTCGCAGGTTCCCGACACTTTTACTATGTCGGATCTCGTTCTTGTTCTCCTAGTTTATATTTTCGAACTTTTGGGAGAAGAGAAGATAATGAGCCACCGCCTGAGGAACGGCTCTTTCAGAGGGCTTCTCTCCTCTGCCGGGGCGATTCCTTTTGAAGAACAGAAAGAACAGGAGAGGGCGAAGGTGGAGCTCAGGAGGATGTGGTAGCTACTTCTTATTCCTGAGCGCCCTCAGTAAAGTTCTTGCCCAGATGTACCTCTTTGACTCAGGGATGTCCGAGTACTTTTCCATTATCGGCTCCACCGCTTCCCGGAGCTCCTCCAGGAAACTTTCAAGCCTTTCCCTGTGAGTTGAGCGTTTGATTGAGCGGATGGCTTTTGTTATTGCAAGGTTTGCTGCGTACTTCTTTTCTATGCTACCGCCCAACCTCATAACTAGGTAAGCGTAGATGTGGTCCCGGCTGGGGATCTCCCGGGTCAGGCAGTAACGTTCCTCAAGGTACATCCGGACCGCCCTGTCCAGGGCGTTCATCTTGCCGTAGAGGAGTTTCCTCTCCTGCGTCTCCAGCTTCCTGATTTTTGCCGAATCTCTCTTCCCGTTCTCCATACCTACTAAGTATAGGAAGGGGGTTTGCCGAAATTGGTTGTGCGTAAAGGATAATGCCGAAATTGGCTAATTGCCTTTTTAAGCCTTGACACACAAAGCTCCCACGAACCCCTGTGCCGAATATGGTTGTGCGTATAGGACGATGCCGAAATTGGACGAAGCTATAACGCTTGAGGCACAAGGACTTCACGAGGGGGAAAAGAACGGAAATTTTTGGCTATGCGTAAAGGATAATGCCGAAATTGGCACACCTGAGGTCGTTGATACGAGCGTTTTTTCCGAAAAAAGGGGGTTAAATATACATACGTATATTTGGATAATGCCGAAATTGGCTCGCCGAAATTGGCACTTTTCCGATGGCTCCGAAGGAGCCATTTCCTTCATTCCTTTTTTCCTTCCTTCTTCCTTTTTTTCGGGGAGCGGAGCGACTGAATTCCTTCTTTTTCAAGTTTTGTATTGCCTTATTCAAAGGATTTCCTCAGCTGATCCTCTATCCTGCACACGGTATCAACAACGTCGCCGAGGCTTCCGTACCTGCAGGCGAGATATCCTTCTCGGTAGAGCCTGAAAGGAACGTCCTTCAGGCTGAGGCCATGCCTGCGGCAGGCCTGCTTGAGAAGGTCCATGAAAACCCTTCTCTTTTCCCTCTCTTCCTCGGGTATCTCCCGAGGCTTTATGCCGAAAAGCTTGCAGGTGGCCCGGTAAAGGGCTTCACCGTCCTCTATCTTCCTGATCTCCACAACAACATCCTTCCCCCTGAGATCTTCTGCGATCCTCTCGAAGTGTCTCGCGGACTCAGCAACTACCCGCTTCATACAAAAGAAATATAATCCTTTACGAAAAATGGACCTTCTGGAAGACCTCGCGGGGAGGATGGGGATGGATAGGGTTCCGGAGATAGTCGTTGTTGAGGGGGAAAAGTGCGCAACGAGAGGAGAGAGAATACTGATCGGAGAAGATATAGTGAACGGGAAGAGGGAACTCCTGGAGTTCATGCTCGCTCACGAGCTCTCTCACGTCAAGAACGAACACTCAAGGAAAAAACTCATACTGGAAGGACTGTGCGCCCTTGCGGTCCTTGCAAACATTTGGGCCTTTTTCTTATACTCACTGCCTCTAATACTTCCCGTGCTTGTAGTTAGAAGAGTAGTGATAGAGTTCTGGGAGGTCCAGGCAAACGTTGAGGGGGCAAAGGCTGTGGGAGTCAGGAAAGCCATTGAAGCTATGGAAGACTTTACGGCGGACTACAGGCTCGTTGATTACATCCTTGAGCCCGTGAGGAGACTCTTTGTAAGGTTCGCACTCTCTCTTTACCTGTGGCTCTATCCGGAAAACAGGTTTACAGCTTTGAGGCTGTATGTGAGGGAGATCCTTTAAAGCAGACCCAGGAACAGAGGTCAGATAGCCCTCGGAGCTCCACGAGTTGAAGCCGGCTCTCAGATTTCCCAGATGAGGAGCACCGGGGATGCTCTTGGTTTCGGAGCCGCATCCCAGAGGCTCGGACTCACTCCCCACCAGACCGCAGAGAGGCTGGCCTACCTGTCCACTCAGTCTAATATGGGAACCATGGAAGGGCTTCAGAACTTTGCGAACAGGTATTTCGGAGGAGACGTAACTGCCGCAAGGGAGTTCATGAGCTACATGAACGAGAGCGGGGCTCTCTCAAGGTGGAGGGCTCTTGCGAACGTTGCAAGGCAGACGGGCATAGCCCCGAAGAATGCGAGCGACAGAGAAGCCGGGATGGCGATGTTCAACTACCTTCAGAGCGCTTCCGTCAAGGGACAGTACGGGGACTCTTACAGGCTGAACAACCTTCTTGCGGACCTCTCCAATCAGACAGGGCTCAGCCAGACAGAGATCCTCAGGAGGATGGCAGGAGCTCAGGGCTTCACGTTCACCGATAAGGACGGCTCCGTGAAGACCATGAAGTTTGATGGAAACGGCAACGCCGTGATAGCAAGAAGCGAGAAAGGTATCTCTGCACCCGTCAGCCTCGGAGGCGGAGTTGTCATGCAGTCTGGAGTTGTCAAGACCGAGGGAGTCGGGGACAACATGGTTACCACATACAGCGGAGTGTTCAGCTACACGGGAAGGGACGGCAAGCAGCACACCCTTGAGGGAAGCGTGACCACGGACAGCAAGGGAAACGTGGTAAGCATTCAGGGGGCGGGGGGAGTTCAGGTGAGTGATGCTGTGAAGGAAGATTTTATGAATGCTTTGAGCAGAGGAAATAGGACGACTTACGATGATAGCTATACAGTTCAGACAGGTATGAACACCGGAGACACGAGCAACGCGGTTCAGCTGCTCAGCGGGATAGCTAGGAGACAGATCCCACCCGAAGTTGCCAGACAGCTGATGAACAACCTTGCAAATGACAAGAACTTCAGGGAAGCCTTCATAAATCAGCTATCTACCTATGCGACCATATACGGAGATAAGCAGTATACAAGGACCACAAGCGTAGGCGAAAGCGCCAAGGGAGAAGTCGGCGGAGGGACGGGTTTCAAAGCTCCATTTGGGCTTGTTAAATTCAGTGGGAAGACAGGAAAGAGCTGGCAGTCGGGAGAGAGTGATGGAGCTATGTACACTTACAGTCAGGCCAAGCAGAGAGTAGCCAAGATAGTTAATGATGCGGTGCGGATGTATAGAGGTGGGGCAGACGCTCAAATAGCTATTGGATATATAGACGACCAGCTGAATACTATCCTGCAGGACAGAAAGGGTGAAGCTTCCCAGCAGGCTGTAAAAGTTGAGCAAAACGAGAGCAGACCTCACATGCACAACGTCGGGGACAAAGTCAAGCAGGACGCGACTGAGATGGATGAGCTCGGCAGGAAGCAGATGGGCGAGACCTGGCCTAAGGGCTCCGAGCAGTTCGGAGGTAAGAGAGAGCCTCCCGCCCCGTGATTTTTCAAGGTAGCTTCCTATACTTATAAATACTATGAGGGAAGACCTGGAGTATCTGAGGAGACTGGGAGTAGATCCGAGGAAAGGGAAGAAGGCAGCTGAGCAATATCTGTTCAATAGGTTCTGGGGAACTTTTTTTGCGATAACCGTTTTCTGTCTGGTTGTCTCTGCCCTGTTCAGTTATGGTACCGAAGGCTGGCTTTCACTGGTTCTCTTCATAGGGCTTCTGATGACGATAGGAGGACTCTGGTTCATCTTTGACGGAATAGTTATATGGAGAGCGATAGAGGCCCTCGATAGCTGGGAGGAGGAGGAAGAAAAAAAGGAAAAGTGATTACTTGGCTTTTCCGTAGTATAGGTCTCTTGGCGTATACCCCTTTATATTTTTTATGTCTTCTCTTGCTCCGTGTTTGACAAAGAGTTCGTACATATTGTAGGGGTCGTTTTCCTTCTCAAGCAGGTGTAATACCGTACTTCCGGTGGTTGATACCGGTGCATTAGGGTCTCCGCCTCTTTTAAGGACGAGTTCTATCGCATCTTTGCACTGTTTTCTTATTCTATCCTCTTCTTTCTTTGTAAAAGCAATGGGTGCGGTGTATTTAAGCACTAAGGGTTCCAAGAAAGAATCTATTCTGGGCTGTCCTTTTGTATCTTTGGCCACATAATTCGGATCCAATCCTTTATCTAAGAAGTACTTCACCACTTTCACGTCACATGGAAGACTGTTTATAGGAGCTCCCCATCCACCCGGGTAAAGCTGCTGGGGACTTATCTTCATCTCTTCAAAGATGAACTTTATCACCGGCATTACAGATAGTTGTATCGCCAGTTCATAAGGAGTGCTTGAGTTGGAGAAAACCTGCCCTCTGATTTCAGAAAAGAGGTACCGACAGGAACCTAGCGGGTTCGCACCATCCTTCAACGTCTGAATTGCAGTTTTCACGTAAACATCGTAGCCCTTCTGGTCCCCCCTGTTTTTGGCAAGCCACGCGTGGAATATAGCCTCGCAGGACATATCTTCCAGCGGTTCCGCAAAAGCAAATCCCATAGAAAGCACAATCGCTACCAGAAGCTTCATGGCTAATCCCCCTTTCTATAATTTAGAACTATGATAGTGAAATTGAAGCTCCCCGGAGGGAAGCTTCGTGTGTGGAGTTCCGGCAAGGACAGGGAGGTTGAGATAAAGGCCGGAGACACGCTTATTTTCTCCAATTCCGAAGTCGTTATCCAGGATGACATGGAAACCAGGAAGGTTCTTTCTGCGGATTACGTTGAAGGAGACGTGAACGACTTTACGGAGCTTTTCACAAGTGCTTTCTACGACAGATTTGACTTCGTTTCAAAGAGCTTCCATCTCACGGAAGAGGAGCTATTTTCTTTCGTCAAAGAGCTTCTCAAAGAGGAGGGATACGAGCTCGTGAAGATTGAGCCTTCAAGCGTAGGGGGGCAGTCTGAGGTGGAAAGCACAAAGAAAAAAGAAAAACCTATAATTAATACAGAACAGCCTTGAAGGTGGCTGTTGGCTCCTTGACAACTGAATAGGTTCGCTTGAAAGAAGGGGGGAACACGGTAATAACTACCTGCTACCTCTTTTGGCCCCCTTTTTTATTCCCTTTTTTCGGGATGTTGTGGTTTTAGGGGGCCTAGAAAACTCAAAAGGAGGTAGCAGGGATGATGAAGATTGTGAAGACTGTCTCCGAGCTAAGAGACGCCATAAGCTCATATCCCCTGAATTGGGGATGGGAAGTGGAACGCATACCTATGTCTGAGGATGTCCTCCTCCTGAAAAGGAGGGGACGTATAGTAGCAAGATTGAGGGTCGCTAATGATCCTCAACTTAAACGGTTTGTGGATTATTTTATTTATCCGATTGGTTTGAGGGGCTTCTATGAAGCCCTAAACGAGTATCTAGGCTATACAGATTAAAGTGGATTAATACTCTTTCCCCGGCCCCCCTTCTTTCAGGCGAACCTGAAGTAGAACATGCCCGGTTCCACTTCTTCTATGAGCACGTACACAGGCTCATAGAACTCAAGCTCCTCCTCCACTATCTCCTTCCACTCCTTCTTCTCTTCCTCGGAGGGTTCGTATTTCATGTATTTGATGTCCAGCTCCATGTTAACCACGGGCTTGTCCGCCGCCAGCTTCCCGTTTATGTAAAGCTGATTGTTTTTGACCTCCAGAATCTCCGGCTCTCCGAACTCTTTAGGATCAAAGATGTGAAAGTCCATCCAGTTTATAGGAAGCGGCAGCTTATCTGCTTCCTTCTGCCACTCCTTTTTCTCCTCTTCCGTCAGGTACTCGTAGTAAATTCCCGGACTGAAGTACTTCCTGTACTTCTCGGGAATGTGGTCGGTTTTGGGCTTCTTCTTCGAATGAGTGAGGATCTTATGCATCACGAGCACGTACCTGCAGGCCTTTCCCAGCCACATGTTCTCCAGCCTCTTAGCGAACTCAGGGTCCTCCTCGGCCTTCCTGTTTATCTTCTCCACGAGGGCGCTCACCTCTTCAAGGGTGAGCTGTATAGCCTTCCCCGGACCCGGAAACTCCTCGTCGAAGAGGAAGTCCTCAAAGAGTTCCCCGAAGAGCTTCTCAACAGGCACTATTTCTACGTCTTTTTTCATCTTTTCCCTCCTTTCTTAGTTTAGCACTCGGTTTAGTTTGGAGAAAATTCTCCAAACCAGAAGAAAAAGCTCAGTTGTCCGGAGCAGCTCTCACCCGAAGTAAACCTCAAAGATTCCCTCTTCAATCTCGTCGAACACTACAACAACCGGCTCGTAGAAAGCCAGCGAGTCCACCACTTCTATCCACTCCTTCCTCTCCTTTTCCGAGAGCACATATTTGAGGTAGCCTATCGTTGAGGTTCTTTCCCCTTCCTGCACCGGCTCAGCTACACGCTTTCCGTTGATGTAGAGCACGTTATCCCTTATCTCAAAGACTTCAGGCTCTCCGAAATCCTTTGCGTCAAAAACCCAGTAAGCGATGGAGCTCTTTGCCGTGTATTCAGGAGCAGTCTCCATGTCTTCCAGCTCCCTTTTTATCAGATCGCCCGCGGACATCTCGTAGGAGAAGTTGGGATTTTCAAAGTATTTGCGGTACTTTTCAGGGATGAGCCTTCTTATCCTCTCGTCCCTCTTCCTTGCCTCCGTCTCCTCCAGCCATACCGCCATCACCTTGAAAGCGGTCATTCCGCACTCTTCAAGCCTCCCCGCAAGTTCCGGACTTTCTTCAAGGGCCTGCCTTACCTTCTCCGCAAGCCTTTTAGCGTCCTCGTAGGAAACCTCAATCCTCTTCCCCGGGCCCGGGAACTTCTCGTCAAAGACGAAAGCTTCAAAGAGCTCACCGAAGAGCTTTTCCGTGGGCACGACTTCCATTTCCTTCCCTCCGTTTTTCAGTTTAGCATCGGTTGAGTTTGGAGAAAATTCTCCAAACTCAGGGTCCCGTGTAAGCCCTGCGTTTCTGCACCTCCATCCTAAAAACGTGACATTTGCACGGAGAAGCCACTCCAAACCTTCTGCTGTAGTCGTTAGGCTTCGAAATATCACTTTTTTGGTGTTTCTGGTTTGACTGAGGAAGATCCACCAAAAAGGTGATATTTACCGAGAGTTTTGTCATAACATTCTCCGACAGGCTTTTGGTGTACTCGTGGCTTTATAGCTTCCCGGTAAATCTGATTTTTCAGGCACCCTGCACACACGACGGGCCTTTTGTGTGTTTTATTGTTTTAGCTTTATTTTATTTGTTACTTCTTGTTTTCAGGAGTGCCAAACCTTTGAGGTTCATAGCCTACACACAAGCAACTATCACTTTTTTGGTGTTTCGTTTTTGGAACTATCACCTTTTTGGTGGGAAGTATCACCTTTTCGGTGTTAACTATCACCATTATGGTGCCAATTATCACTTTTTCGGTGTCAACTATCACCTTTTTGGTGTTTGGCGGTATGTCTGGTGATATATCATCTTTTTGGGGTATAGTATAATCCGGTGATAATTTGGAAGGGGGATAGGGATGAAGAAAGAAACCACTATAGTTCTCAATCTGGATAACAAGGTAACCAAGTCAAACAAGTTAATAGAGGCGAAGTACAGACTCACGCTGAATGAGGTCCGTCTTATCCTTGCCTACATATCACTTATATCTCCGGTGGACAACGGGTTTCCTGTTGCGAGGATAAAGGTAAAGGATCTAAAAGGAATACTGGAGCTTAATGGGGAAAGTATGTATGAGGCACTTTCCAGGACACTGGAAAAGCTCCGTTCACGTGTCATAAAGATACAGAAACTCGAGGAAAACGGATTCATAATTACCGGGTGGATAGACAGGGCTGAGTACAACGGAAGAAAGGGGGAGCTGGAAATAGTTCTTTCAAAAGACCTGGAACCTTATCTCCTGCATTTGAGAAAGAACTTTACAACGTATCAGCTCAGATATGTGCTGAGATTGAGAAGTGTTTATGCAATAAGAATCTATGAGCTTCTTAAGCAATACGAAAAAGTGGGTAAGAGGGTGTTTAAAATAGATGAGCTGAAGGAACTGCTTGGCGCAGAAGACAAGTATAGACTTTACGGACACTTCAAGAATAAGGTGCTCCTCAAAGCTCAGAGAGAACTTGAAGAGAAGACGGACATTTCTTTTAGTTTTAGAGAGATAAAACAAGGGAAGAAGGTTGTAGCTGTAGAACTAATTATTAAGAAGCAGGGAAGAAAAGAGCCTAAGAAACTTCCCAAAGGAAAACCTTTTGAGAAACTCCCCGACAAGATAAAAGAAGTCATCCTTGAGTACCTCAGGACAAAGGACAACATAAAGAGCCCAATTGCGGTCGCAAAGAGCATGAATGAGTTTGAGATAGAGGACACGGCTTACGAGATCCTCCGGCACATGATTTACTTCCCCGACGGACAGGTAAAGGACCCTGAGCTGGAGGAAGAAATATACAAGCTCAGAGAAGAAAACCCGCAGATGAAGTGGACGGAGCTCCTTGAGGTTGCCCTTGAGAAGAGGGGGGTATAGGAACAGGAGAGGTTTTTACGCTTTAGGTTTGTGGTTTGGAGAAACTTCTCCAAACCATAGGCCATATTGTCTATGGTCGGTAAATATGTCCACTACTGGGTAGGAATTTGTCCACCATAGGACAGGAAAATGTCCACCATACATCAGGAATTTGTCTACCATAGAAAAAATAAGTCACTGGGGCACAGGCGATTTACAACGCAGAAAATACGAAAAATATTTAAGGGAAATAAGAAAAATATATAAAACACACAAAAGGAGGATCTCGCGTGTGTGCTCCGAAATACCACATCCGCCGGGAACTTGTTCTGTTTAGAGAAGTTCTTGTTGTACAAGGGCAGTGCGTACTCCATCCTAAAAATGTGATCTTTGTTTGGAGAATTTTCTCCAAACTCACCGTGAAGGAGATACTTGTCTCCTTGAGGTTCTCAAGGATATTCTTGCCTTTTCCAAATGTCACTTTTTCTGGTTTGGAGTGTTTTCTCCAAACTATTTGCTTTTGTTCATACTCTTCCTGAGATACACACCTATCTCAAGATTCCCATCAACCTACTCACCTTCTCTTCAATCCGATTGTAGGAACCGGGAGCTATTTCCAGGAGTTCTAATGTGAGCCTCTCCGCCTCGTCAAGCATCCTGAGTATCTCTTTTTCAAGCCTCTCGACTTCTTTCCCGTTGGGAGTCCCCGTCTGAGAGGTGCTCGTCAGGGGTGGCCTACTTTGCTCAGTTTTGAGCATATTAGGCCACTTTTCTTCTTTCAGGTTTTCCTCAGGAGCTTTGCCCTGACCGTTTGAAGGCTCTTTTTCTTTCTTCAGCCTTGCCGCTATTGTGTCTCTACTAACCCCCGCCTTTTCGCTCGCCTTCCTGATTGATGTTCCCTTTTTCACCATCTCAACGGCTTCCTGTATCTTTTTCTCCTTCTCCTGCTTTTTTTCCTTGATCTGATCTTCAATCCAGTACTCAATGGTTCCTCTGGACCTTCCGAGGATTTTGGCAAGCCTTGCCGTGGAGTAACCCATCTTGTAAAGCTTCCTTGCCACCTTTATCTCTTCTTCTTTTGAGAGCCTGAGCCCGTGCTTGAGGTTTGCCACAAGGGCCTTTTCAACCATCTGGGCTTCGTCTTTGCACTCCACGATGACCGCTTTTATGTTTTCCATTCCCGTTATCCTGTGAGCCTCAAGCCTGTGAAGTCCGTCAATAAGAAGGTATCTGTCTTTAGCAGGAGTGACCGTTATCGGCGGAAACGGGATGTCATCTATGTGTTCGTGGATCGTTTCCGCGTACCTTGAGAGCACTTCTTTGTTTAGCCCTTCCCTGGGGAGGATTTCTTCATTTACGAGGATCTTCGATACCGGAACTTCTACGGCATTCATCGTAACTCCCTCCTTCCAAAAATCAAACACTATCTCGTCCGCGACCTCGAGGTACTCAACCAGGCATTCCGGGCAGAACTTGGCGAGAATGTTGCCCCGGGGATCGACAACGCAAACGACCTTTCCCTTAACCTTCTCTCCGCAGGAAGCACAGAGCCCGGAGGTTTCCCTCTCTTCAACCCTCTCCTTCCTCTCCTTCCTGTAGCTCTCGGCAAAGAGCTCGCCGAGATGCTTGTAAAAGGACATCCACCCGTTTCCGTTTTCCTCCGTGTAAAAACAGATGCAGTCCATTATCCTTTCGTAATCCATCCTCTTTCCACTCATACTCCTAATTATAGGAAGGAAAATTGACATTCCCTGAAACCCCAAAAATCTAACTACCCTATCTTCCACACAACCTCTCTGCAGACTCAACCACTCCCGAGTAGAAAATGTACTCCTTAATTTCCTTATCCCCGGGCATCCTCCTCACGTCCTCATAAAGCTTCCTGAACTTCGGCTTCAGCTCCGGGTTCTCCGTGAGGAGCTTCTTCCCTGCCTCCACGATGAGCCTCTTCTTCAGCGCTTCAAGCTCGTCGGAAGAGAGCCCGTCCAGCTCCGGAAGCTCCAGCCCGTAGGCCTGTGCAAAAGAACGGATCTCCTCTGCAAGCTCCTTCCTGAGTTCCTCTTCTTCCATCTTCTCCTTATCTTCCAGGCACTCCTCGTAGAAGGAAAGGAGCTCCTCGGGGACAGCCTCGTCGGGAGAGGTGAGCCACTCCCACCTTGAGGAGGTCTCCCTCCTCACTTTCAGGTAGACCACGAGAAAGCCAACGGGGTTCTTTACCTCAAGGTTGGAATCAACCCTTTCTATAAGCTCAAGAGTCTCCTCCTCGGAAAGGGGAGAGTTCAGGAGGAAGAAGACCGCCTTGTGGAGAGGAACCCTTTTGAGCCTCAGGTCATTTTGAATTATCAACCTGATAGTCTCCTTCTCCTCATCGCCCAGAGGTTTCATACCGGCACCGGGTTCAATTTGAGCCCCATTATTTGTTTGTTGTTGTTTATGTTGTTTATATAGATCAACAAAATTATTATTTATATGGGGCTCAATTTGGATTTTCACGTTGAGCCGCGTCTTTCCGTCCGCGGCTCGCAGTGTCCTTTTTTCAATGAGCCCCCTGTCTTCAAGCTTTGTCAGATACCTCTTGACGGTTGAAACCGAAATCCTGAGCTTTCTCGCTATCTGACCGCAGGTCAGATTGGTGACCCAGCCGTTCTTTGAGAGTTTCAGAAGAAGCTCAAGGATGTGAGCCTCTATTGAAGAAACTCCGTATCTTTCAATAAGTTCCAGCATCTTACTTACCTCCTCCTTTTTTCCCGGAACCCTCCGACCGGAGGAGGTAAAAAGGGGTTGACAAGGGACAAACTACCCCGTAAAATTTTAAGTACCTGGGTTGAAAGAGAGGCTTTACGCCTCCCTTCTTTTACTTGCTCTTAAGCCGTTTCATTCGATCATCGTCGTTTCATTTATCACCTCCATTTATAAACTCCCCTCCGGGACCGGAGGGTTCCTTTTTCGCTGCCAACCTGAACTCCTCCCCTGTGTTTTCTAATGAGATTATATCCTCTATTGAATGGGGATACAGGTTGAGGGATACGCCTTTGAGATCAGGGTTTTCAAATACTCTGAACTTGTAAAAGCTTGAAAGGTAAAACTTTGCAGAATATCCCTTTACAACCCTTCCGTCCCTCAAAAGAAACTCAACCTCGTACACTTTGTCCTCCTCAACCTCATCCTGAATTATAGGAAAGAGCTCGGCAAACTCTTCCCTCCACTTCCCGGGGATGGGAAAAGAAACGCTCTCGGGCTCTCCCTCTATGCCTTTGAAGGGATTTCTCAGAGAGAGCCCCACCATCCTTATCTTTGCGTAGGCCTTTACCATGTCCTTGTCTTTAACGAGGACGAAGTAAACGTAGTCTCCTCGGAACTTTGCCCTCTTCCTACCCCCTCCGATGAAGTAGAGGAAAACTTCCTTTTCCATGGCCAGCTTCTCAAAGGGAGTTTCGGGTTCCTTAGGCTTTACCTTTGCAGGGCTCTTCAGCATGTGGATCCTCTCCACGAGGACCTTACCCGAATCCGTGTGGACCGTCCTCGTCTCGGGATCGTAAGAGACGAGCGTCCCCTTAACTTCCCCAACATCCGTGCGCTTTATCACGACAGGCTTTCCCTTAAAAAGTAAAAAGAGTTCGGCCGTGGGGTCTCTTTTTTCTTCCATCATAAATCTAAATTATAGGAAGAACATTTTAGGTCTCTTTTTCTCTATACGAGTTGATCTGAATTCCGAACTTTGCAAAAAGATTTTCATACGCCGGAAGGTTCAAGTTCGCCGTCGCACTGGTTGCCTTGTTTTTCGTAGAAACATTACTTCTGTGCTTCTTACACAAGAAGATCCCTTAAAATTCATAGAAGCTCAAGGAGGCGCGGATGCTGTAGGAGGGAAAGAAATGAAAAGGGAACGGACAAAGCCCCTGGAGAAAATTATAACAGAAACAGAGGAGAGACTGAGGGAGCTCTGCAGGGAGGCGGGGATAGAGGACCTCTCGCAGAAGGACTACGCTTCGGTGTGGCTGAGCGAGTTTTCTGTCAAGAAGAAGGGAAAGGAATACCCGTGGGTGAAGCTGGGAGGTTTCACACAGGAGAAAAAGAAGGTCTACATACAGGGTTGGAGAGAGGACCTCGCCCCGAAGGAGCTTCTCAGGAGCATAGTGAGGGTTTACAGGGCTCTTCAGCATTTGAGGACCGCGAGAGATTTGCTTCTGCCTTTTTAGTTTGGAGAATTTTCTCCAAACCGTCCTTTATAACATAGGATAAAGTGCTAAGTAAAACTCTTGTTTGATACTTGCTGTGGTTCATCAAAAGTGTTACATTTAAAATATGCCTGCCAAGAACCCAAGAGTAAATGTTGTGGTGGACAATGAGCTTTTTGAGGTTCTCAAAGCTCTTGCAGAAGAAAGGGGAGAAAGTATATCTTCAGTTGTCAGGAGATACATAGAGCTGGGTTTGAGTCTTGCAGAAGATATCGGGCTTGCAAAGGTAGGAGAAGAGAGGCTAAAGACACTCAGAAAAGAGAAAACCTTAACTCATGAAGAAGTATGGGATTAAATACCACCCTAAGGTAAAAGAAGACATAAAATCTCTTGACAGGCAAACTAAAGAAAAGATAAAGAAAGCAATAGAGGAGAAGTTAACTGCTGAACCACTGATTTACGGAGAAAGATTAAAGGGAACTCTCAGAGACCTGTGGAAGCTCAGAGCAGGAAGCTACAGGGTTATTTACATAGTGGAAGATGACACGGTTTACATACTCGGGATACTTCACAGAAGGGAAGCTTACAGAAATGTGAGCGTTGAAGACCTCCTCAGGAGATTAATGGGCACTTAAGCACCTCCTTAGGCCCTTATCAAAGGTGATTACCTCATTCTCCTCCCTGTGGGCGCACAGAATACAATCCACAAAGTCAAGCTTTTTCTCAGAAAATATCTCGAGGGCGTTTAACATCTGTCCCTTGTTGTGGACCTTCACACCTCTGAGTTCTATTAGCTTCCTTAGAATCTCAGAGATCTCCTTCCTGCTCACGTTGTAAATTCTCTGAAGAACGTAAACGACCTCCGCAATCACAGACTCAAGGATAAGAATTTTCGTTTTCCCTTCCATCATATCGTTAAAAACCTCTTCCGCCTTGGCGTAAAGCTCCTTGTTATCCCTCAGGAGGTATCTCAGAATCACATTGGCATCAATCAGGGAAATGTTTTTCTCTGAAGGCATTAGCCATAGCCTCCTTTTCCATCCTCATGACCTCTTCTATGGGCTTCCCCTTGATAGCGTATTTCTGAAGCGCTCCGCCGAGCTTTTTCACCGGCTTTATTACTACCTCACCTTCCCTTATGGTTATCTCCACGAAGTCTGTTCCAAGTTTTTTCCTTATTTGTGCAGGTATCGTAACCTGACCCTTTCGGGTAATCTTGACGATAGACATCCTTACCTCCATATAAAGTATTACTATACATCTAAAGTAATACTTCGTAATAAAAGGTCAACTGCTCGGGAAAGTTCCCGACAGGATATAGCCCTAAGTGCAGGTCCTCCTATCCCACTGCCCTTCAGCAGGCGAG
>NZ_ABHJ01000010.1:0-60870 GCF_000171895.1 Hydrogenivirga sp. 128-5-R1-1 | reverse complement strand
GCCCTTCCATCTTCCTCACCCTTACGTAATAGATGTATATGAGAAACGGTATGGAGAAGCCTACGGCTGCGCCTACAAGACTTTGAATGAAGTTTATGTCGGAACGCAAGAGGGAGACCCCGAGCCCGAGGACTATCCCGGGGACGGTTATCACGTCTGGAAGTATGAAGAACTTTAGGTCTATCAGGGATACCACGAGCAGGGCGGAGAAGAATGCGTAGTAAACAAAGGCTTCTACGCTGAGCCCGAATTTGTGGTAGGAGTAAAGGGCGAGCAGTCCGGAGCTCAACTCAACGAGAGGGTACTGAACTGATATCCTTGCACCGCAGTTTCTACATCTGCCTCTGAGTATCAGGTAGGAGACGAGGGGTATGTTGTCATACCACCTTATCTTCTCCTTACACTCCGGGCAGTGGGAGTTGGGGAATACCACGGATACGTTTCGCGGCAGTCGGTATATGACGACGTTGTAAAAGCTCCCCAAGACGAGTCCCAAGAGGAAAACAGCCAAGTAATCCATCAGGCGGTCTCTTCTTGGGTGTCTTCCCTCTTAATCTTGACGAACCTGCTCATATCAAGGACGAAGGAGCTGGCTACGAAGACGGAGGAGAAGGTTCCGACCACCACACCCACCACGAAGGCGAACATTATGTTGGAGAGAGCGTAGCCCCCGAGGAAGAAGAGTACCGCAGCCGTTGCGAAGGTTGTCAGGGATGTCATTATCGTCCTTGAGAGGGTCTGGTTTATGGACAGATCCATAACCTCTTGAAGGGGAAGGGTCTTCCTTATCCTCAGGTTCTCCCTTATCCTGTCAAATATGACTACCGTGTCCGCCACCGAATAACCGGCCACTATCAGGAGCGCCGAGACCACCTCAAGGTTCACCTCCCTGTAGGTCAGGGAGTAAGCCCCCACGACTATGAGGACGTCGTGAACGAGCGCGAGCAGGGCACCCACACCCCAGACTGGCTGGAACCTGAAGGCTAAGTAGAGCAGTATTCCCCCGAGGGCTGTCAGTATTGCAAGGATAGCCTTTTCTCTCAACTCCTCGCTTATAACGCTGCCTATCCTCTCTTCCCTTATGAGCTCGTACTTCCCGAACTTTTCTATAGCCTTCTTCACAGCATTGAAGTTCTCCCCTTCCCTGACCTTTATTATGTAAGTGCCCTCCTTTGTCTCCTGGACTAAGAAGGACTCAATGCCAGCCTCCTTCACCGCCTTCCTTAGCTCACCTATGGGCGGGCTCTTCTCAAACCTCACCTCTATGACCTTACCCCCGGTGAAGTCAAGCCCGAGATTCAGCCCCTTGTGGTACAGCAGGAATAGACTTGCAAGTATCAGCAGGAAAGAGACACCGTAGGATATAAACCTGTACTTTAGGAACTCAAACCTGTAATCCATACCCTCTCCTAAAGGAGCTTACACTTCGTGTTTATTAGCCCGAAGTTGCCTCCCTTCTTGCGGTAGATTATCCTCAGGTTACCCGTCTCTATGTCTATAAAGGGCAGGAAGAAGGCGTGGTTCTGATCAAGTTCAAACATGGCGTCCTCAACACTCATGGGCTTGTCAAGGACGAGCTCCTCCTCAACCACCAGGGGCTTCTCCCTCTCCTCTGGAGCCACGGGCTCCGGCGTGTGCATCTGCTCCTTTATCTTTGCGGAGACCCGCCTCTGCTCCAACCTCCTCTGCTTGAGCTTTATGAGCTGTCTCTCTATCTCGTCCAAGACCTGGTCAAGGGCTGTAAAGACGTCCGTGTCCTCCTCCCAGGCGTGTATGGAGCCGTGGGGCACGTTCTTCAGGTACATGTGCATATCAACACGGTAGACTATGGGCTTGCTGTCGCCGGCGAAGTCCTTATGCCTTGAACGCACAGCCGATATGGAAACTATGACCTCAACCTGGTCTTCTCCAGCCTCTTTCAGGTACCTGTGGAATCTCCTGAGCTTCCCTTCAATGAAGCTCCTCATAGCGTCGGTTATCTGGACGTCAACGCCTCTGAACTCAATGTTCATCTCTTTACCTCCGGGTGTTTATTATTTTAACCGTAGTCTTCCACTCTCAAGGAAGGGTTCTTCAGAAGCCTGCCCGGCCTTACTCCCGGGTTGAAGGGCTGGCTCTCCTCGTAGGAGGATGGCACGAATATTACGTCATCTGCCACGTTGCTGTTTCTCTTGACCTTCAGCTTAGCCTCGCCTATCTCAACCCCCTCCCCTATGGAGAGCTTCTCTGCAGTTTTTGCGTTCATGTAGGCTAACTGCTCCCTCTCTATGTCGTGAGTCCAGACGTTCCAGTGCCCGAGCTCGTCAACGAGGGTGTTGTCACACACGAGGTAGAACCCTCCATCATCGGTGTCACGAACTTCCCACTCCTCATCAAGTTCCTCTATAAGAGGCATCTCTATATCGGCACCGCCTTCGGCGGCCTCAAGTCCTTCCGCCTCAATACCGATAGCCTCCAGCAGCTCCTTGGTTTCTCCTCCACCGAGCAGTTCGTGGAGGGCGAAGCTGTCCTCGGGAGCCTCCATCACCTTGGGAGATTTAGCCACCAGACCGAAGCCGTTCTTGTAAGCCAAAAACTCTCTCTCACTGAATAGTTTCGCGGGTACGACGAGCTCCGAGCTGTTGGCGGTGAGGTTGGGGAAGAGGGTAAGGTGTAGAGCCCTTTTGCTCCTTAAAACTCTGAGCTTGTCTTCCCCCATAAACATAGCTGGGTTGCCCGTCAGAACGAGGCTGTCCAGTCCCTCAAGGTCCTTCAGGAAGTCTTCCATGCTCAGGGTCTTTATAGGTGACAGGTTTCCGACGAGGGCGTAGTTCACCCTAAGCTTCTTCCTTATCCTCCTCAGGGCGTTGAGTACGTTTCCCTTCCACACGCTCCTCAGGAGCGTCTCTCCAACGAGTATAAGGGACTCCTTTACCAGGGAAAAGCTCTTCGCAAGCTTCTCAATCTCATCTTTGAAGGGCGTTTCCGGATTTTCACCTTCAATCACGCTTGCGAGGTCTTCAAGGAACCTGACCACCATAGGAGGTTTCACCAGTATCCTTCTGCTCGCTTTAGCCGAGGTCGTCCCGTACCTGGAAGAGACCGCCACTATGTAGGCGGAGCGCTCAAAGGCGTCAACGAGCCAGCGTGTAGCCATGACCTCCGAGAACACCGTCTCGCACTCAAGGGCGAGTATGA
The DNA here is from genome assembly GCF_000171895.1 of Hydrogenivirga sp. 128-5-R1-1. NCBI lineage: Bacteria > Pseudomonadati > Aquificota > Aquificia > Aquificales > Aquificaceae > Hydrogenivirga > Hydrogenivirga sp. 128-5-R1-1. Next base: position 57,693 of record NZ_ABHJ01000010.1, on the reverse strand, counting down.
CCCTTTGCTCACGCCACTCCTGGGGTCTTAACGTTGTAGGTCTGAAAGGGACGTAGACCGAGTCCGAGTACACACGCTCCGTCAGAGCGTTTGCGGCGGACAGGTCCCTAAGGTCTGTGTGTCTATCCAGAAATACGCCGACCCTCCCCCTTAGGTTTTCTTCCTTCCACCTGAGAACGCCTTCGGCGTCTATCTCACGGAACTCATCTCCGGTGCAAAGTAAGGGCTTGAGAACTCTCAGGGGGTTTGTGGAAGCTCCCTGTATCAGACTGAGCCCCTTGGTACACAGGCTACCTATGCCGTTCGGATCGTGAGGGTGTCCGTAGAGGTCTACGAGCTCTTTATCCTTCAGGTAGGCTATGTAGCCGCAGTAACATCCGCAGCCGAAGCATATACCACACCTTTGGGAGTCAAAGCTTTTAACCGTCAGGGGGACGTTCGTGGGCTTGAGGTGCATTGGTCACCCCTTCTCTTCCTCTTCTTTGCCGAACACACCCATTATGTGGTAGCCATTGTCCACGTGAATAACCTCTCCGGTAACGCCCCTTGACCAGTCGCTGCAGAGGTAAACGGCGGTGTCGCCGACGTCCTCTATGGTTATAGCCCTTCCGAAGGGATTTACCTTCGTGGTGTGCTCCATAAGGAGGTGAAAACCTGTTATGCTGTAAGCGGCGAGGGTTTTTACGGGTCCTGCGGATATGGCGTTTATCCTGTGTCCATGCTTGGCTATGTCGTAGGCGAGGTATCGCACCGTGCTCTCAAGGGCAGCTTTGGCTATCCCCATGACGTTATAGTGGGGCACCACCTTCTCGGCGCCGTAGTAAGAGAGGGTCACTATGGCTCCCTCCTTGCCCTCCATCAACGGAAGGAGTTCACGCGTCATGGCTATGAGGGAGTATACGGATATGTCCATGGCTATCTTGAAACCCTCCCTGCTCGTGTCCACAACGCCCGCCTTGAACTCATCCTTAGGGGCGAAGGCTATGGAGTGGACGAGTATGTCAAGCTCTCCCCACCTGTCCTGGAGAAACTCCTTCAGGGAGGTTATGTCTTCGTCTAAGGACACGTCACACTTTACCGTCAGGTCGCTTCCGAACTCCCGTGCTACCTCCTCAACCCTCTTCCTGAGCTTGTCGTTGGCGTAGGTGAAGGCGAGTTCAGCCCCCTCTCTGTGAAAGGACTTGGCTATACCGTAGGCTATGCTCCTGTCGTTGGCTATCCCAGTGATCAAGGCTTTCTTTCCCTCAAGAAGACCCATTTATTACCTCCTTAGGATGTATTGAAAAGGAAATTATGCCTGCCCGAGTACTTTCAGGGCTTCCTCAACCGTTCCGCACTCGTGAACTATCTTTGCCATAGCCCTGACCATAAGGGCTGGATCCTTAGCCTGGAATATGTTCCTGCCTATGGAGAGCCCCGACGCGCCTGCCTTGATAGCTCCGTGAACCATCTCAAGGACGTCCTTTTCGGACTTCATTTTGGGACCCCCTGCTATCACCACCGGTATGGGTGAGCCCTCCGTAGCTAAGCTGAAGCTCTCAGGGTCTCCCGAGTAGGGCACCTTGACTATATCCGCTCCGAGCTCAGCACCTATCCTCGCACAGTGAGCGACGACCTTGGGGTCATACTGGTTCTCTATCTTGGGTCCCCTTCCGTAGACCATGGCGAGAAGGGGTATCTGCCACTCCTCACACGCCCTTGAGACAACACCGAAGTCCCTGAGCATCTCCCTCTCCATATCCGCACCTATGTTTACGTGAATGGAGACGGCATCCGCCCCGAGTCTGATGGCCTCCTCAACGGAGCAGACGAGCACCTTGTCGTTCTTGGAGGGCGATAGGTCTGTTGAGGCGGAAAGGTGAACTATCAAACCTATGTCCCTTCCACCGCCCCTGTGTCCAGCCCTGACCATACCCTTGTGCAGGACAACGGCGTTTGCTCCACCTTCGGCGACCCTGTCAATAGCTCCCTTTATGTCCTTTATACCCTCTATGGGTCCAGAGCTGACCCCGTGATCCATGGGGACGATGATAGTCCTCCTCGTGGATCTGTTCATTATCCTTTCAAGTCTTACCATCTTGCCTATACCCATTCCAAATCAACCTCCTCGGAAGCTGAAGGTTATCTCTCCCACCTGTATCTCCTCGTCCTCAACCTTCTCAAACCTTATACCTCTCACGTAGGTGAGTAAAGTATTATCTATATTAACATTTCCGCTCCTCTGGAGCAGGAGAGCTTTGGTTACCCTTCCGTCCGGTGCCACCCATATCCTAACCCTGACACCGCTGGGAAACTCCGTGGATACGAGCTCTGGAACCGGAGGTGTGTATACTATGCTCCTCGTTCCCCCTTTTATCTTTACCTCCTTACCCGTGACTACCGCGGACAGAGAACCCACCTCCTTCTTCTGGGTCTTCTCTCTCTTCAGCCTGCTCTCTATCTTCTTCTCAAGGGCTGCGAGGATTGACACGTCCTCTTCCTTCTGGACTGGAACTTTCACGTCTCCCTTCTCGTGGGCTTTGGTAACCGTTGCACCCACCTTCCTCTTGGCAGCCGTTCCCTTCCTCGTCTTTGAGACCGTCTTCTTTGCTGTGGACTTAGCCTTTACCACGGAACGCTGTCTCTTGGGCTTCTTAACCTCAAGCTCCCTTATGTCCACGACCCTGAGGGGATATATCTCTGGCGTCTCCTTCACCTTGACTATGAACACCGTAGCGAGGAGGGAGAGCATTATGAGGTTTATGAGTATTGAGATAACCCAGTAGAGAAGCTCTTCAACGGCGCTCTTTAACATATTTGTTTCAATAGTATAATCCTTAAAAGATGAGGTTTGCTATCGTTGGCGGCGGGCGCTGGGGAGCGGCGCTCGGAGTTCACCTCGGACGTCTCGGGAACGAGGTTCTCATCTACGACAGAAACGATAAGGCTGTTGAGGAGATAAACAGGGGAAGGCATCCCTATACGGAGGGTGTGGAGGTTCCCGGTTTGGTGAAGGCTACCACCGAGCTTTCGGAGCTCGGTCTATTTGAGAACCTGATATGTGCCCTTCCAACCCAGAACGTAAGGGAGGTATTTTCCAAGCTTGACCTGAAGGGTAAGAGGGTCGTGAACGCCTCAAAGGGTATAGAGCTAAAGACCTTCAAGAGGGTGTCGGAGATAATAAGGGAGCTTGAACCTAGGTGTGATGTCTTTGCCCTCTCGGGACCATCCTTTGCAGAGGAGGTATCAAGGGGACTGCCCACCGCCGTCGTTCTGGCTTACGAGAGCGATGAGGAAGGGGCTCGGGAGCTTCAAAGGGCTATAAACGGTGAAAACTTCAGGGTCTATATAAACCCGGACATAGTTGGCGTTGAGCTGGGCGGAGCCCTTAAGAACGTCATAGCGATAGCCTGTGGCATATCGGACGGGCTCGGCTTCGGTTACAACGCCCGTGCAGCCCTCATAACGAGGGGGCTCGTTGAGATGACCCGCATAGGGGTAAGACTCGGAGCGAACAGGGAGACCTTCTTCGGTCTCTCGGGGGCTGGAGACCTTATACTCACCTCAACCTCAGACCTTTCAAGGAACAGAACCTTTGGACTCCTGCTCGGCAGGGGACTATCTCCGGAGGAAGCCCTTAAAAAGATAGGACAGGTGGTTGAGGGTGCCAAAACCGTTGAAGCCCTCAGGGAGCTCGTTGATAGGGAGGGGATTTACGCACCGATAACGGACGCTGTATACAGGGTCGTCATTCTTGGGGAGGAGTTGAAGGCTGTTCTTCGGGAGATGCTCCTTCGCTCTCCCGGGGAGGAGTTTGCTCTATGAGCTCTCCGTAGTAAAAGTACTCCCCGCACCTGTCGCACCTCCATATGCCTCCTCCACAGCACTCTACGATCTCAAGGGGGTATCCGCATAAAGGACAGCATTCCATGCCGATATAAAAATATAACTGTCATGTACAAGGAGACACAGGAATTCGTCAGGAGGGTGTGGAAGCTCTCAGCCCTGTATGTGGGGGTGCTCGTCGCCTCCAGCGTGATATTCGCCCAGATGGAAGGCTGGTCTTTCTTTGAAGCCCTATACCAGATAGTTATAACGGTGTCCACCGTTGGGTTTGCAGAGATAAACGAGGTTAGCCAGCTGGGGAGAGCCTACCTTATGGATATCATAGTCTTTCAGACGGGGTTTTTCGTATACGTCGCCTCCCAGCTCGCTTACCTGATAGCCGAGGGAAAGCTCGTTGAGATACTCAGGTACAGGAGGTTAATTAAGATGCTTGAGAAGATGCGTGATCACACGGTCGTGGTAGGTCTCGGTAGAACGGGACTCGCCATAGCGGAGACTCTCCAGAGCTTCGGAGAAAGGATCGTGGTCATAGAGAGCGATGAAGAGAGGATAAAACACTTCAAGGAGGTCTTCCCCCACGTTCCCGTGATAGAGGGCGACGCCAAGGAAGAGGAAGTCCTTGAGCTTGCCAAGGTAAGGGAGGCGAGGAGGTTACTCGTTAACACTTCTTCCGACAGCGAGAACATGTTCATAGTGGTCACAGCCCGCAGCATGAACCCAGACATCTTCATATCCTCAAGGGCTGTGAAGCCGGAGAACGAAGAGAAGCTCAGAAAGGCTGGGGCAAACCACACCTACACTCCTGAGAGTATGAGCGGCAGATCTATAGCCATCTCAGTTATAAAGCCGGACGTGTCCAGCTTCATCGCAGACGTTCTCCTCTCAGAGAAGGCTCCCTTCATGCTGGACTCGGTTGAGGTGCCGGAGGGCTCCCCAGTCTCGGGCAGAACGCTGGGAGAGTTTTACAACGAGGAAGTCTTCGGAACGCTCCTTGCCGTGGTCAGGGAAGGGCACTTCATAATAAACCCACCCCGTAAGACGAAGCTCCTCGCGGGGGACAGGCTTATAGTCTTAGGCAGTCTGGAGCAGATTGAAAACCTGCTGAGCACGGTTGGCTCTTAAGACATGAACGTGTTTACACTTTCTTCGGCGTAATTTAAATGTTCCTCAAGCTCTTCCCTGCTCAGACCGAGCCCCTTGATGAACCCCTCAAGCTCTTCACTCTCAAGCATGTCAATCAGCTTCAGGTAGGGCTGAAGGCTCTCTTCCTTGTAAAGCTCTGTTATCTCTTCGGGCAATTGAATTGAGTTGAAGAAGACCTCCGGTCTCACACCGAAGGCAGAAGGCATCTGATAAAAGAGACCTAAGAGAAAGAGCTTGTCCTTGGGCACGTTCGGTATGTTCTTGGAGAAGCTCTCAAGGAGGAAAGCGTTGGTCAACATCTTCTTGACGAACTCTATGAAGCTGGGGTCCTGACCGAAAAACTGGGACATCCAGACCGCTATCAGAAACTTCTTAAGGTTTTCCAGTCCGAGGTAGTTTATGGCGTTCCTTATGGACTCTATCTCCTTCCTGTGGGGAAAGAGGGGAGAGTTTACGTACTGGAGGAGTTTGGTGACGAGGGCTGGGTCTCCCTTTATGGTCTCGGCGAGGGAGTCCACGGAGGCGTCCTCGGACAGCATGGATATAAGCTTGGATACGGCAGCCTGCATGTGCTTGAGGGAGTTGATCACCAGAACGTCCTCGTACTCCCCCTCACAGAAGAAGTCAAACTCTGCTGAGGTCGCACTGTCCGAGCAACCTATGGTGAGCTTTCCCTCAAGGTTGATGGGCTCCTCCTCCGAATATACGTAGGTTATGTACTCGGAGAAGAGACCGAATACTTCCCTGTGGCTTGATATGAGCTTGCTGTGCATGGCAAAGAGGAAGCCCTCCTCCTGGTAGTGGTTGAAGAGTTCCTTCAGGGCGTTCACGTGTTTTGAGGTCAAAGCCTTTCTGGGGAGCGTCAGGTTCAGTATGAACTTGGTTCCATTCAGGACGTCTATAACAGACCTTGACACGAGCATGTCTATGGGTAGCTCAAGCAATCCCCTCCTGTTACCGAGGAGCTTTTCCTCCACCTCTGGTGAGTAGTTGGCGACGAGGTGTAGTACAAGACTGCTCGGACTTACGGGCTCCCTGTCCTCCTCCCACTTGTCAATCCATACCTTGTAAAAGGCTATATCGCCCGCACCGTCCCTGACGTTCTGCCTTTTGAAAATGAAAGAGCTGAGTTTTACCTCCATGCTTCACCCCTTCTATAATCTAACCACATAACTCCTTCAGCTCTTCAAGGTATTCCTTCAGCATCTTCAGGTAGCTCTTATACCTTTCGCAACTTATCTCCCCTCTTTTAAGGGCTTTCTTAACACCACAACCCGGTTCCCTCAGGTGCATACAGTCCGGGTACCTGCACTCGTGCCTGAGAAACTCCCTGAAGTAGTTCTTGACTTCCCTCTTCCTGACGAACTGGAGAGCCTCAACCCTTGAGAAGCCGGGCGAATCTCCTATAAATGCCCCGTTGCCCAGGGGTATCAGCTTTACACCCGTGGTCGTGTGCCTTCCCCTCTCCGTCTTCTCGCTCACCTCCCCAGTCCTGAGCTCCTCACCGGTTAGACGTTTGAGGATAGAGCTTTTGCCGGCTCCCGAGGGTCCAGCGAGGATACATATCTCTCCCCTGACAAGCTCAACTATCCTGTCCAGCCCCTCACCTGTCTCTGCGCTCACATGGACGACTTCGTAGTTAGCCGAGGTGTATATGTCGCTCCATCTGTTGAGCTCCTCCCTGTCCCGTGCTGTGAGAAGGTCAATCTTGTTGAAGACTATAACTGGCTCACACCCCACGTGGTCGTAAACTACGAGCAGACTGTCCAGCAGATAGTTGTCAAAGTCCGGTCTGCGAAGGGTCATAACGCATATAACCCTGTCCACATTTGCCACGGGAGGTCTTATCAGGACGTTTTTTCTTCTCTCTATGTCCTCTATTGCGAAGGTCTCCCCATCAACCACATTACCGACCACCCTGTCACCTGCGTATATCTTGGTCTTCTTGGTTACCCTTCCCCTGGGAATACCCCTGAAGTCCCTGTCCCTATCGGGGACGTAAACCCTTATAAGCTGTGCCACCCTCTCAACTACCAGACCCCTTTCCACACTAAACTCTATTCTATCTTGACGATGGACGTCCGTTAACAGAAGATACTCTTGATGCTGGACAAGTCAGAGCTTGATGAGGAACTCCTGAGGGAGATAGCGGGCATAGGAGGAGGATACGGGGAGAAGATAGAGAGGTGTATGGGGGAGATGGAAAGGATAGTGAGAGCTGTAGGCTACCTTAGGAAGAGGATTGAAAGGTCAAGGGGGACACCCAAGCTATCCATACGGCTCTCCGTCCGTTTGAGAAAGAGGTTCTGGGAGCTCCGGGAGGAGGCTCTAAGGCAGAGACGGTTCCTGATAATTTACAGGGAAGCCCTCGGGCTATTGAAACACAGAGAGGTCTTTGAGATATACAACGTTGAAAGGTTTACACTCTAACGGAGCAGAGCTCAAGGAAGTTCCTGAGTATGTCCATTCCGTGCTCCGACAGGACGGACTCGGGGTGAAACTGGACGCCGTAAACGGGGTAATCCCTGTGCTGGACGCCCATTATCTCCTCGTCTTCAGACCAGGCGGTCAGCTTTAGAACCTCCGGCAGGCTCTCGCGTTCAATTACGAGGGAGTGGTACCTGACCGCCGTGAAGGGACTTGGTATGTCCTTGAACACGCCTTCTCCGGTGTGGTATATCTGGGATACCTTGCCGTGCATAAGTCTCTTAGCCCTTACGATCTTCCCACCGAAGGCGACGCCTATGGACTGATGTCCTAAACACACGCCCAGTATGGGCGTCCTTTTATAGAAATTTTTCACGATCTCAACGGATACGCCAGCTTCCGCCGGCGTGCAGGGACCGGGAGATATGAGTATCCCGTCCGGGTTCATCTCCTCCACTTCTTTTATAGAGACTTTGTCGTTTCTTTTTACGGTGAGCTCAGCCCCGAGGGAACCGAGATACTGGACGAGGTTGTAGGTGAAGGAATCGTAGTTGTCAACGACGAGTATCTTCATGGGAAATAAATATAAACCTAAATCTCACAGGAGTGCCTCAACAGCCTCTCTGAGGTTTGAGACGGGCACCACCTCAACACCCTCCACCTCCATGCTTATACTTGAGGGTACGATAGCCCTTTTGAAGCCAAACTTCTGGGCTTCCCTCAGCCTGACGTCCCCGAAGTGGACAGCCCTGACCTCGCCGGAGAGTCCCAGCTCGCCGAATATGACCGTGTCCTCGGGTATGGTCTTGTCCTTCTTTGAGGAGGCTATGGCGAGTGCCACCGCAAGGTCTGCAGCGGGTTCCTTTACGGATAGACCTCCCGCCACGTTCACGAACACGTCCGAGTCCCGGGTGAAGACGTTAGCCTCCTTCTCGAGGATGGCAAGAAGGAGGGAGAGTCTGTTCACGTCAAAGCCCTGGGTCTTCCTCTGAGGAGTTGTATATAGAGCCGGTAGGACGAGAGCCTGAACCTCAAGGAGTATCGGTTTGCTTCCCTCCGTGTGGGGGAACACCACGCTTCCGGGCGAGTTAACCCTCTCACCTATGAAGAAGGCTGAGGGCTCGGGCACCTCTTCAAGACCGAAGTCCCCCATCCTGAAGACCGCAACCTCACCCGTAGAACCGAACCTGTTCTTGACAACCTTAACGACCCTATAGAAGTTGTATCTCTCACCTTCAAACTGAAGCACGGTGTCAACTATGTGCTCAAGAACCTTAGGACCTGCTATCGCTCCCTCTTTGGTTATCTGCCCAACTATGAAGCAGGGAACTCCCTTCTCCTTGCACACCTCTGCGAGCCTGAAGGTTACCTCCCTGACCTGGGAAACGGAACCTGCAGATGATTCCAGCTTCTCCGAGTAAAGGGTCTGTATGGAGTCTATGACCAGCAGGCTGGGCTCTTCCTGCTCAAGCACCTCAAGGACGTTTTCAAAAAGAGTCTCCGGATACAAGAGTATCTTCTGGCTTGATATCCCGAGCCTCCTGCCCCTTACAGCTATCTGAGAACCAGACTCTTCACCCGATACGTAGAGGACTTTTCCGTACCTAGTGTATCTTTCCGATACCTGAAGGAGTAGGGTTGACTTCCCTATCCCTGGCTCTCCCGCTATGAGGACTACCTGTCCCGGGACGAGTCCACCTCCCAGTGCCACATCAAGGTTTTCAAAACCAGTACTTCTCCTTTCACCGGAGTCCTCATCCCAGCTGTCTATGGATAAAACCTTAGCCTGAGTGGACACCCGGAGGATCTTTCCTCTCTCAACGAGTTCTTCAACGAAGCTGTTCCATTCTCCACAGGAAGGACACCTACCCTTCCACTTTACCGATTGGTATCCGCAGGACTGGCATACGTATCTAACACTTTGCTTTGCCATGCTCTTTAATATAGGTCATGAGCTCTCTTATCAGGGTCGCGGGCTCAACCTCCTTGGGACAGGAGGAGTTGCACTTGTCGCAGGAGAGGCAGTGGTAGAGATGCCCGTCAACGAGAGCCTCCTTCAATCTGAACTCCCTGTTTCCGTCCCTCGGGTCTTCAAGGAAGCGATAGAGTTTGGCAAAGAAGAGCGGTCCGGCGTAGTCCTCCTCAAGAACCTGTGGGCAGTAAGACTGGCACGCACAGCAGAGTATACAGTCTGCCGCCTTCTCAATCCGCTTGCTCACCTCCGGAGGAATCCTAACGTCGTCCTTGTAGTTATCTATCCATGTGTGGAAGCTCTTCATCCTGTCCACCACATCCCCCTGGTCAACCGCGAGGTCTTTTATTAAGGGGAACTTCTCCATGGGCTCAACCACTATCTCCTCACCGGTGAGCACGTAGGGGAGAACCTGTTCCTTGCAGGCGAGCTTAGGAAAACCGTTTATGAATACGGTGCACGTCCCGCATATTCCTGCCCTGCAGAAGTGTCTGAAGGTCAGTGAGGGATCATGGTTTTCCTTTATCCTGTGGAACACAGTCAGGAAGGTCATTCCCTCCTCGTAATCCACCTCAAAGGTATCGTAACCTTTACGCCCGTCGTCCGGATTGTATCTGAAGACCTTGAGCCTGACTTTCATGAAAGGATAATATAGCAGCAAGGAGAGTTTTTTCAAACAGGGTTTTTATATAAAGCCCGCAGGCTCAGGATATACAGTGGGTTAAAATTTCCCCTATGGAAAAGCCCTGGTCTGGAAGGTTCTCCGAGGAGACGGACGAGTTCGTTGAGGAGTTCACCGAGTCGGTGAGCTTTGACAGGGAGCTTGCCCTTAGGGATATAGAGCAGGACATAGCCCACGTGAGAACCCTTCATAAGGCAGGTGTGCTCTCCGATGAAGAAGCTAAAAAGCTCGTAGAAGGGCTTAAGGAGATAGAGAGAGATATAAGGGAAGGTAAGTTTGAGTGGAAGAGGGAACTTGAAGATGTCCACATGAACGTAGAGTTTGAGCTAACCAAGAGAGTAGGTGATGTGGGAGGTAAGCTCCACACGGGCAGGTCAAGGAACGACCAGGTTACCACGGACGAGAGGCTCTGGCTGAAGGAGGCTATAGAGGACATAGTCAGCCTCCTGAAGGAGCTCAGGAAAGCTCTCGTTCACTCTGCCGAGAACAGCCTTGATGTTATCCTCCCCGCCTATACCCACCTCCAGAGGGCACAGCCCATAAGGCTTGCACACTACTTTTTAGCCTTCAGGGAAGCCTTCCTGAAAGATACGGAGAGATTTCTGGACTGTTACAGGAGGGTTGATGAGCTTCCCCTTGGAAGCGGAGCTGTCGCCGGCGTTGATTTTCCCCTTGACAGACATTACACAGCCGGGCTTTTGGGCTTCAACAGGCTCGTAAGGAATTCTATATACGCCACCGCTGACAGGGACTTCATAGCGGAGTACCTCTTCGCCTGTGCCCTGACGGGTATGCACCTCTCCCGTCTCGCTGAAGACCTGATAGTTTGGTCTTCTGAAGAGTTCGGTTACGTGGACTTGCCGGACAAACTCTGCACGGGAAGCTCCATCATGCCCCAGAAGAAGAACCCCGACGTTCTTGAGCTTATAAGGGGAAAGACCGGGAGGCTCTATGGCAACCACCTCTCCATACTCACAACCCTCAAGGGTTTACCCACCGCTTACAACAGAGACCTTCAAGAGGATAAAGAGCCCCTCTTTGACAGTACGAGGACGCTAAGGGGATCCCTCTTCGGTATGAGGAAGGTTATAGAGGGTCTCAGCCTTAGAAAGGACAGGATGTATGCCAACGCGGGCAACTTCGTTCTTATAACGGATGTAGCCAACTATCTGGTGGAGAAGGGTGTGCCCTTCAGGAAAGCCCACCACATAGCAGGGGCGATAGTAGCCTACCTTTTAGAGAAGGGTAAGAGGCTTGAGGATATGACCCTGAAGGAGCTCAAAAACTTCTCGGAGCTCTTTGAGGAAGACGTGATGGAGCTCTTCAGTCCTGAAAAGGTCGCCGACAGAAGGAGAACCTACGGAGGCACATCAAGAGAAGAGCTCCTGAGGATGCTGGAAGTGGCAAAGAAGGAGGAGGGACTCTCTTAGAGAAGTATTATCGTCTTCGCCCTGTGCTTCAGTATTGAGACCATTATCAGTGTAGGCAGATAAACCATCATAAAGCTGAGCCCCAGGAAGGACAGAAGTTTCAGGTAGGCAAAGGAGGGGTCTAAGAACCTTATGAATACACCGCCGAAGTTGTCCAGCAGTGCGAGGGTCATCGTAAGGGAGCTGAGCATGATCTTTCTCTTAGCGCTCGTGAAGAAGACGAAGTGAACCAGGGTGAAGAGGTATATACCCATAGTTATCAGGTGAGGGGTAACAACGCTCAGCAAGCCGCTGAGGGTCTTTGGTCTGAGGAACTTTTCCGGAGAACCGAGGTAGTACTCTGCCACGCTACCGGGCGTTATACCGATCTTGTTAACGAATAAAAAAAAATTCACGAAGGTGAAGAGCAGCGTGGAGAGAGAGAATATGAATACCAGGGAATAGAGGACTGAGCGCTCAGGAGGCTCCTCCTTTTCCTTGGACAGATAGAGCTTCAGGGCGAGAAGAAGCATAGCTCCCGTTGATATCTGAAAGGCATAGAAAAGCATGAGCTTCACGTATATGAAAGCGGGGGACAGGTAGTAAACCAGGAGCCCCGACAGAAGCTCAAGCACTCCCGAGAGGAAGGAGATAAGTATAAGGGTGTACTTAACCCTGTCCCTTATGCACTTGTGTATGAATATGGAGGAGAGTACGAGTATGAAGGTAACGTGCAGGAAGAGCTGTATGTGTATGTCCTCGTAAAGTTGTCCGAGGGGAAGCCTTTCGGGAAACTTGACGTCCGTGAAGAAGTAAGTGTACATCTTCTCATAGGTGAGCCCGAACTTGAAGTGGTAAAGCAGCCAGCTCAGAACCCAGTAAAGCAGGGAGGACAGCAGGAAGAAGACGACAGTTATGTAAAGGGGGGCATTGTTCTTTATGTTTGACGAGATGAAAAACCTCATCGCTCTTTACCTTCAAAGAGCACTTTCCAGACGGCTAAAGCCCTGCGTGCCGCCTTGGTTATAGCCCTTGCTGTAAGGGTAGCTCCCGTCATGTTTGGTATGTCCCTCCTCAGCCTGAGGGCATCCCTGTCCAGGGATTTACCCTTAAAGAGGTTCAACCAGTTTTCGTCAGCCATGTACTCAAGGGGTTCGTTGAAGGAGAGAACCTCAATGAGCTCTATCTCTCCCTTGGGATTTACAACGAACAGCACGCTCTCGTTGTGGGTTCTGACCCTGTGAACGTCCACGTAGCCGTAAGCTATGACCTTCCCCTCCTTCTTCACCAGGTATACCGATATTAATCGGGTCTCAAGGGGAACTTTTGCAATCTTCTCTATCCTGTCCCTTTGGTCTTTGGTTATTACTATGTTCCTGACCTCAACCTCTGCCCCGGGGAACAAAGCTTTAAGGGCTCGTTCCGGTGTGTTGAAGTCCCTCTCCTGTGAGAAGCTGAATAGTCCGAGGGCTGTTAAGAGCAGAACGACAAATTTTCTCATCGTTAGAAAATTATAAAGGAAATTTACATTCAATCTCAATTTTGAGCCTCCCAACTGTATCAGCATATTAGAATTTACTTATACGAAAGGCTCCTTCAAGGCTGTGGGCTATAATTTATTGCTGAGCCGGAGTGGCGGAACTGGCAGACGCGGGGGACTCAAAATCCTTTGCCCGCAAGGGCGTGCGGGTTCGACTCCCGCCTCCGGCATGAGGTAAAAGCATGCACGTTCTCCTCGTTGGTCTCGGCAACATGGGTATGAAGTACCTCGCCAAGTTAGAGGAGCTTGAGGAGCTCCCAGTTCTCTGTGATGTTGATCCCTACAAGAACGTCAAGAAGTACCCCTTTTATTGCCACTTCGGGGATATAAAGGAGGATATAAAGAGGGCGATAGTTGCCGTCAACCCGGAACATCACGTTGAGATAGCTGGAGAGTTCCTTGAGAAGGGAATACCCGTGCTCCTTGAGAAGCCTCCAGCGAAGACGAGCACCCAGTTCAGACAGATAGCCCAGAACGAGGGACTTGAGGTGTCCGAGATAGAGCTGTACTCCTTTCCCGTAAAGAACTTCCCAAGGGATCTGGAGATTGAGAGTATACACATAGAGAGACTCAACAGGGGTAGGGGATACATAAACCCCCTGTGGGACCTCGCCTGGCACGATATGTACATACTGCAGTACCTCTTCGGTGGGCTTGAGCTTGAAAACTTCAGCGAGGGCGAGGTTTGGGAACTGACCGGACGCGCGGGCGGCGTCCCCTTCAAGTTGAGGGTAGCGTGGGAGTATAAGGGTGACGTCGTTAGGAAGTGGACGGTAAAGACCTCCCAGGGGGAGGTGGTTATGGACCTCCTGAAGGAGGAGATAGCTTACGGCGGCAAGGTTTTAAAGAAGAAAGAAGGTGACAAGCTCAGGGAGATGGTGGACGACTTCCTCAAAGGTAGGAGGAGAGAGGGTTCAGCCTTAAGGGCGCTGAGGAACCTTGAACTCCTTGAGTCCCTCCTTTAGTCGTACTTCTCCGTCTTTATCTGCTTCCTATCAACACCGAGCTCCGTTAGGAGAGCCTTCATGTCTTCAACGAAGGTTGGGGGACCACAAAGGTAGTAGAGGTTTGCCGGGAGGTCTTCAATCTCGCTGAGAACCATGTCCGCGTTTATCCTTCCCCTGTACCCTTTCCAGTCTTCTGGTGCGTTTCTCGTGAGGGTGATCCTGACCTTTATGTTTGAGTGCTTTGCGAGCTCTTCAAGCTCCTTTCTGTATATTATCTCTTCGTAGGAAGTGTAGGACACGAGCATGGTAGCCTTGACGTTGTGTAGTTCTTTGTCCCTTATATACCTGAGTATACACATCAGGGGAACCACACCGCTGCCCGCCCCCAGTAGGACTACCCTTGTGGAGAGACCTTCAGTCCAGTAGAACTTCCCGTAGGGACCCTTTATGTAAAACCTGTCGCCCTCTTTCACTTCCGTCGTAAGTATCACCGAAGCCTTACCCCCTTCCTTTCTCCTTACCGTTAGCTCAAGTCTGTCCCTCTGCAAGGGGCTTGAGGCTATGGAGTAGGCTCGTTTCAGCTCCTCGCCTGTGGACGGATAGGGAACCTTTAGCATGACGTACTGACCGGGGTAGAAGTCAAAGTCCTGACCCGATATATCAAAGACGAGGGTCTTTGTGGTAGGGGTCTCCTCCCTTACCTCAACGACGGGCGCTACGAACTCTACCAGGGGCTTCCTTTCAAGCTCTATCACTGCACGCCTTCCTTCTTGAGTTTTTCGTAGGTAGCTATTATATAACCGAGGAAGGCGTTCTCGGGTTGTGCGCCCACAAATTCAGCCACGCCGTTGTTTATGACCACCTTGGGAACACCTACAACCTGAAACTTCTCCGCCAAGTCCTGGTTCTCCGAAGCGTCCACCACCTTCGCCGTTATGTAGTCGCTTGCGAGGGCGAAGTTGTAAGCCATAACCGCGGCGGCAGGGCAGTATCCGCAGGAGGTCGTGACAAAAACCATTATCTCTATGGGTATGTCAACGTCCTTGATGAGCTCAAGCGTCTTCTCCGAGAGGTTTGGCTCTCTCTTGGACACCTGTATTATCCCCTGAACCAGGGTGCTGAACTCAAGCCCTGCGGGAAGACCTATGTACCTTATCCCGTAGTCCTTGTCGCCCTCAATTACTATGGTGGGTATCCTGTCAACACCGTATTGCTCTGCGAGCTCCTTCTCAAGGACTGGGGAGTGAACTTCGTACTTTATCCTGTCCTCGCCTGCAACCTCTGCGAGCTCTTTCACGAGCTCCTCGGTAGTCTGACAGCTGTCACACCCTATAGCCTGAGAGAACACCTTGATGCTAACAGGCTCCTTAAACTCCTTGTCAAATATATCCTTTATCTGCGCCCTTACGTCCAATCCTAAGAGCATCTTCACACCTCCTTAGGAATATTAATATATTCTAATGTTCTTAACTTACATCAGAAAAGACTCCTTCTCCTGACACTCTGGAGTAGGTTGTGGGCAAGCCTCGTTGGCTCGGGAATTCTATACCTTGACGTCTTCAGTACGAGATCCATGGCCGTATTCAGGCTTATCCTGTGACCGACGGAGACGAACACGGGAGCGGTTCTATCTCTGGTTCTCAGGACGGCGCCCACTATCCTGCCCTTGAACTTCAGGTAGGAGTAGTCCCCCCTCTTCTCCCCGGGCTCGTCATAGTAACCGAACAGCTTGGACTTGGCAACACCCACGCTGACCTCACCCGTCTCAACTCCGAAGTGGGAAGCTATGCCACACCCTCGTGGATGCGCTACCCCCTGCCCGTCCACGAAGAAGACGTCCGGTTTAACCTCTGTTCTCTCATAAAGCTTTAAAAGCAGGGGCATCTCTCTAAAGGCTAAGAAGGTGGGTATGTAAGGGAAGCTGACCCTGTCCTCAACCACGAGCTCGTAAACGGGCTTAAGGGTTTTCAGCTCAATGACCACCAGGCTCGCCCAGGCACGGGTGGGGTTGTGCCTTATGTCTTCAAAGGTCAAGTCCATACCACCCACCGTTTCAATACGAGCAAAGTCGTCCCTCTGCACGACCTTTCTGGCACACTCAAGCTGGATTCTCTTGAGCTCCTCTACCGACAACTCCCGGTCTCTACTTTCACCACCTCTCCCCAGGGCTCAACCTCCTCAAATATTTCACTCTCAAACTTGAAGACCCTCGCCTTCGGGTCTTTCCAGCAGTTTCTATCAAGACCTGCCTTCAGGCAGGTGTGCTCCAAAAATTCTACAGGACTCCATCCGTATCGGGGAGCTACCTGTGGCAAGAGTAAGCCCTTTGCGCCGCCCAGCTCAACTATGAGCCCGTCCCTGCACACCTGTATGCCTTCGGGAAGCTCACCCTTGGGCACCTCCTTCGGTTCGGTGAGTATTGAGAGCTCCCATACTACCCTGTCAACCTCGTTCTCGGTAAGGGGCGGGAAACGGGGGTCTTTGAAGGCTGCGCTCACCGAAGAGTAGATCACGCCGTACCACAGGGGATACTGTGGGTAGGGAACGCCTATGCAACCCCTTAGTTCCTTCTCCGGATAGGTCAGGAGCGTGGTAAATACGCCCCTTTTCTGGGCGTACCTCTCCTTTATACTCTCAGGAATTTCAAGCTCTGCACCCTTCAGGACGCCGACCACGGCAGCCCTTCCGAGGGCTATCAGCTCCTTAGCCTCTTCCAAGTTCAGCATTAACCCTCTCCTCAAGAGCCCGAAACCTCTCTTCCTCCTCTCCTCCGAGTTCGTGGTCGTAGCCCAAGAGGTGTATTATCCCGTGAGCCAACAGCCTGCTGACCTCTTCCTCAAGGGTGTGTCCCAGCCCTTCAGCCTGTCTCCTGGCTGTATCAAGGGATATGACCACATCGCCGAGTATGAGCCTGCCGGCTACCTCCTCACCTATAGGGAAGGAGAGAACGTCCGTTGGTCTGTCCTTACCGCGGTAAACTCTGTTGAGCTCCCTTATCTCTTCGTCGTCGGTCAAGAGTATGCTGAGCTCCGAGTTTTCAACACCGAGCACCCTTAGTATAAGCTCAGCCCTCTTCCTGAGCCACGTCTTCTTGAGTCTCCTCTTCCTTAGCTTTATCTCTATCTCGTTCATGAACTTCGTAAGCCTCTATTATCCTCGCCACTATGGGGTGCCTGACCACGTCGTCCTGGGAGAACCATACGAACTCTATGCCAGGAACTCCTTCAAGAACCCTGAGAGCCTCAACGAGTCCCGAGTGTTCCTTCTTGGGCAGGTCTATCTGGGTTATGTCTCCCGTTACGACCACTTTGGAACCAAAGCCTATACGGGTGAGAAACATCTTCATCTGTTCCTTTGTGGCGTTCTGGGCTTCGTCCAGTATTATGAAGGCATCGTTCAGCGTCCTGCCCCTCATGAAGGCTAAGGGGGCTATCTCTATTATGTTCCTCTCAAGCATGTACATCGCCTTGTCGTAATCCACCATGTCGTAAAGGGCGTCATACAGAGGTCTGAGGTAGGGGTCAACCTTTTCGGCTATAGTCCCCGGCAGGAAGCCGAGCTTTTCACCTGCCTCCACAGCAGGTCTGGTGAGGATTATCTTGCTTATCTTCTGCTCCTTGAGGTGCGACAGGGCTGTTGCCATGGCGAGATAGGTCTTCCCAGTACCGGCAGGACCTACTCCGAAAACGACATCGTTATCCTTTATAGCCCTAACGTATCTCTTCTGGGTCTCCGTTTTGGGCGATATAGCCTTACGCCTGTGGGTTATAAGGATTATCTCCTCTTCCTCTTCGGGTATATCCTCGTGACCCTCAGCCTTTTCAAGGAAGTCCTTGGCGTAGTCCCTGACCTCTTTGGCGGTGAGTCTTTCCCTCTCAAGGCGGAGCATAACAGCCTTCAGGAAGGATACGAACTTTCTAACCTTATCATCCTCTCCCTTTACTATCAACTCGGTGCCACGGGGAACTATACGGACGTCAAATACCTTGGAGAAGTACCTTACGTTCTCGTCGCCCCTTCCGACTATCGCGTAAAAACGCTCGTCGTACCTGCCGAGGTCTACTCTCTCTTCCGATGCAACCTTACTGTTCATTCCCTATTGACTTTACCGAAGCCGTAGAATAAATATAAATCCAGTACTGCGGAATTACAACCACCCGAAGGAGGTACGGAAACATGGCATACATGCTGAGGACTGCTGTGCTCCTCGGACTGCTCACTGGGATACTGCTGTTCATAGGACACCTCATGGGCGGTCAGACCGGCGTGGTGATAGCCTTCATAATAGCCGCCGTGATGAACTTCATGTCCTACTGGTTCTCGGACAAGATAGTCCTGTCAATGTACAGGGCTAAGGAGATAAGCCCGGAGGAGGCTCCATGGCTTCACAGGATCGTTGAGGAGCTCTCCAGGAAGGCAAATATACCAAAGCCAAAAATTTACCTCGTCCCAATGGAACAGCCCAACGCCTTCGCAACAGGCAGGGGTCCCGGGCACGCTGCGGTGGCTGTTACGAGGGGAATCCTTGAGATACTTGATGAAGAGGAGTTGAAGGGAGTTCTCGCCCACGAACTCGCCCACATAAAGAACAGAGACGTTCTGGTGGCTTCAATCGCCGCAACCATAGCGGGTGCCATATCCATGATAGTCAACTGGCTCCAGTGGGCTCTGATATTCGGATGGGGAAGGGACGAGGAGGACAACAACCCTCTGTCCCTGGTAGGCAGCATACTCCTCATAATAATAACGCCCATAATAGCTGCGATAATTCAGATGGCCATATCCCGCTCAAGGGAGTACCTCGCCGACGAGACGGGAGCTTACATCTGCGGTTGTCCCCTTGCGCTCGCCAGAGCCCTTGAAAAGATACACAACTACGTCACCCAGGTGCCCGCTCGGGTGAACGAGGGCACAGCCCACCTGTTCATAGAGAACCCTCTCAAAGGAGAGGGTCTGATGGAGCTCTTCTCAACACACCCTTCAACTGAGAAGAGGATCGCCCGCCTGGTGGAGATAGCGAGGAAGATGGGGCAGGTTGCCTGAGGCCTCCCCGTCCTTCCGGTGACCCTTTAGTGCTGCTCCTCTGAGTCCGGGGTTTCCCTTGTGATAGAATACTAAACCTGTATAAATGCTGAAGCTCATAATAGTTAGACACGCTGAGAGTCAGTGGAATCCCCTTGGACGTTATCAGGGTCTCCTGGACCCGGAGCTAACCGAAAGGGGAAAGGCTCAGGCAGAATCACTCGCCTACGAGCTCAGGAAGGAGGAGGTCGTCCGCATATACTCCTCCCCCTTAAAGAGAACCTATCAGACTGCCAAGATACTTTCGGACAAGCTGGGAGTTCCCCTTTACAGGGAAGAGAGGGTTATAGAGATAGACCACGGGAAGTGGTCTGGTATGCTCGTTGAGGAGGTTAAGGAAAAGTACCCGGAAGAGTTTGAGAGGTGGATAAGGGAACCCCACAGGGTACAGTTTGAGGACGGTGAGAGCCTTGAGGACGTGTTCAATCGGGTGAAGGACTTCCTGAGCTACGTAAAGGATAAGCACAGGGACGAGACGGTGGTGGTTGTGTCCCACACAGTTCCTATAAGGTGTATGTACTGTGCCCTCCTTGACATAGACCTGTCCAGGTTCTGGAGCTTTGGGTGCGATAACGCCTCCTATACGGTCGCCGTCATGGAGGAGGAGAGGAACGTTCTTCAGAAGTTGAACATAACCTGTCATCTGGGGGAGTTGTATGTGGAAGCTCACAGGGCTCTTTAAATTCCTGCTCCTCTTCGTAGCAGTGTCCCTGGGAGCGGGTCTGAGCGAGAGAATAAGTCTTAAAGTCAAGGTAGTAGGCAGGATAGTTGAAGAAAAGCCGAGGCTTATGCCACCCGACAGGGTCTCTATAAAGAGGGAGGTATCTCCCCTTGATCTATCCTACGAGCTCCTTGAGCCCCCGAAGACCGTTGAGGAACCTGAGATAGAGATACCCAAGAACGGCGGTGCCTGCGGGTCTCCCAAAGATAAGGCTTACTACATAGCAGGGCTCAGATACTACAAGGAGGGCAAACTGAAGAGAGCCGAGAGCAGGTTTCTGGACGTTCTGTCCCTCCAGAGTTCTGCCTTCGTGCCCCAGTCCGAGTATATGCTGGGACTTATATACGCCAAGACCAATAGGGAGGAGGCTCTCAAATTCCTTGAAAGTTCCTGCTCGGCTCAGCACCCCTTCAAGCAGGCTGCCTGTGAGACCTTCTACGCCCTTGAGTTCAGGATAATGGGCGAGCCCGTCCAGACGGACGCTCCGGAGCTGTGGAAGGTCGTTTACGAGATAAAGTCCGGCGGGAACATAACCCCTCCCGAGTGCAAGAACGTGGTCTTCAAAAGATACTGCGGGTACGTGGAAGACTTCGCCGAGGGTAGGGTGAACGAGGACTATTTGGAAAGCACCGAACTCAGGAAGGCGATAGTCCTCCTTAGCAGAGGCGATAGGGTAAATGCGAGGCTGATATTTGAGAAGTACAACAGACCCCTCAGCAGGTACAGAGAGGTAGCCCTTTACTACTTAGGGGTTATAGCCCTGAAGGAGGGCAATAAAAAGAAAGCCTACAGGTTGGCTTCTCTTCTGGAAATCTCTAACAGAGAGTATGCGGAGCATCTCTACCTGATGCTCTCTGGAGAGGACGTGCTCCTTTCCAAGATAGCCTACGAGGTCACCGGCTCAAAGGAGGTTCTGAGGAGTGCGGGCGTTCACTCCTACAACAGGGGCGATTACAGGATAGCCTATGCGGAGTTCACCAAGTCTGGAGAGTATCTCCTCGCCGCATACTCGGCTATAAAGGAGGGGGACTATCAGAGGGCTTACGAGTCCATCAGGCAGGTAAAAGACAGAAATAAGGAGTTCTACCTCTGGCTGCTGGAGGTGCTCTACTGGCTCGGCAGGGACGAGGAGATGGAAAAGACCCTTTCGGAGATAAAGGATAAGTATCCCGAGCTTTACAAGGAGTACAAGGGCTGGCTCGCTTTCAGGAAGGAGAAGTGGCTTGAGGCTTACAGGCTCTTTGACGACCCCTACCATAAGGCGCTCGCCCTCTTCAATGCGGGCAGGTATTCGGAGGTTATAAAGGTTCTGAAGGGTAAAGAAGACCTCAAGAGCAGGCTCCTGAAGGCTAAGTCGGCTATATCCATAGGCAACGGTGCCCTCGCGAGGAAGTTCCTTACGGAGGAGAGCGGCGAAGAGATATACCTGATGGGCATGAGCTTCTTCATAGAGGGCAAGTACCGTGAAGCTATAGCCTACTTCAAGAGGTTGCTTGATAGAGGGGAGTTCAAGAGTAAAGCTCTCCTCAGGATCGCGGACTCCTACTACAACCTAGGCAACTACGAGAGAGCTAAGGAGCTTTACAAGGAGATACTGACCTTCTACCCGGACTCTACGGAAGCCTTTGACGCCACGCTTGCCCTCGCCCAGATAGAGCTCCAGAAGCCCACGAAAGACCTGGAAAAGCTCGTGAGGGACTTTGAGAGGAAGTTCCCGGGCTCACCTATGATTACAGACCTGAAGTACCAGCTTGCAAACCTTTACATAAAAGAGGGTCGGAGGAGCGAAGCGAGACGCATCCTTGAAGAGTTATTAACCAAGGAAACATACAGAGCTAAAGCCCTGATAAAGCTAGCTGAGATAGAGGAAGACCCCCGCAGGAAGGAGGAGCTTCTCAAGGAAGCCCTCATGAAGGGTAGCGGTGAGGACAAGGAGAGGGCTACCGCCTTGCTCATGAACCTCTACCTTGAGAAGAAGGAGTTTGAAAAGCTCGCAGACTTCCTCAGGAAAGGTGACTTTGATGACAGGAAGAGGGCTCTTTCCATATACATATCCGAGAACATAGAGAAGGCTATTGAGCTGTTTGAGGAGCTCTACAGGGAGAACCCCCAGGATGAGGAGCTGAAGGCTAAAGCCCTTGAGCTATACGACAGGACTAAGGGTAAAAAGTACCTCAAGATAGCGAAGGAGAGCCAGAATCCCAAGGTTAGAGCCCGTGCACTCTACCTTCTGGGTATCATAGAGAAGAAGAGGGACAGGAATAAAGCCCTTGAACACTTCATAGAGGTAGTCCTGTCCTCCGAGGGCGTTCAGCCCTACTACAACAGGAGCATACTGGAAGCCGTGGACATACTGGTATCCCTTAAGGCGAGAAAGGACGCCTCCTGTCTGCTTGCGAAGCTTGACCCACGTTACCTCACAAAGAGGGACATAAAAAAGGTTAAGATATTGAAAAAGAAGCTTCCAAAGTGTGAGGTGAAGAAGTGATGGAGGGAGCATTCGGACAGATACTTGAGCTTATAAGAAAGGGCGGTATAGTCATGTACCCCCTCATAATACTCTCCGTTATATCCTGGGTCTACATAATTGAGAGGGTGATAAACCTGCGGGCAAACCTGTTCCTACCCTCAAACCTGAACGAGGTCAAGCTCTTACTCCAAAAGATGGACGTTGACGGCGCCTATAAGGTTCTGTCCTTAAACAGGGATACCTTCTCAAGGGCGCTCAGGGCTGCACTGGAGGAGTACCTAAAGGGAAACAGGAAGAAGTCCGACCTCTCCCTTCTGATGGAGAGGGAGCTCTCCTCGGTTGTGCCGGCCGTTGAAAAGAACCTCATGCTCCTATCCGCCATAGCTTCCATAGCACCACTGCTGGGTCTGTTCGGCACCATAACCGGTTTAATAAAGGTCTTCTCCGCCTACGCGTCCGTTCAGACGGAGGAGGCTCTCAGGTTACTCGCATCGGGTATAGGTGAAGCCCTTACGGCGGCTGCAACCGGTCTCATAGTTGCCATACCCGCCCTGTTCGCCTACTGGGTGTTCAGGAATCTGGGCAACGACATAATTGAGAAGGTTGAGAAGGAAGCACGTGACGTGCTTGACCTCCTGGAGTGAAGTATGAACCTTAGAAAGAGAGCACGCCTCGGAGCGGACGAGAGAGCCTACATAGACGTCGTTCCCCTCGTGGACACGCTCCTTGCCGTCTTCCTCTTCCTTGCAGTCCTCGCCTTTCAATCTCCCCTGACCTTCATAGCCGTTAAGCTGCCCGAGGCTGAAAAGGGAGAGACCCAACGGATACGGGCGGCAAGGGTTCAGGTCTCAAAGAACGGAGCACTCTTACTTGAGGGTAAACCCACCGACCTTAAGACGGTGGAGAAGTTCCTCGCCGACAGAAAGCCAGCCTACCTGATAATAGAGGCTGACGAGGATGCCCGGCACAAGTTCGTCGTTTACGTCATGGACGCAGCCAAGAAGGCAGGCGTTGAGAACGTCATAATAGCAGTCCGTAAAAAGCGTTAAGTATGTTCTTCATAAAGAAGCTCATCTCCTACCTGATACTTCCCCCCGGCATATTCATCGCCCTCTTCCTTTTAATAGCGGTGCTCAGTAGAAAGAGGAAGTTGATATACGTACCCGCCTTGGCGGGTGCTCTCGCGCTGTACCTGATATCCGTTGAACCCTTTAAGGACGTCCTGTTCTATCCCCTGGAGAGTCCCTTTAAGACTCCGAAGCGCATAAGGGGCGACGTGATAGTGGTTCTCGGCGGGGGTGCTTACAACTCCGGCTACCTGAAGGCGAGCTCTTACAAGAGGCTGATCGCTGGCTTCCTGCTCCACCGCAGGACGGGAAAGCCTCTTATACTCTCTGGGGGGGCGGCGATAGGCGTTATCCCTGAAGCCAAAGTGATGAAGGAACTCCTCCTGGAGTTCGGCGTTGAGGAGAAGGACATATACGCAGACCTTAGGAGCAGGGATACGTACGAGAATGCCAAGTACGTGCGAAACATATGCGAAAAGATCGGATGCAGGAGCATAACTCTCGTAACCTCTGCCTTTCACATGAGGAGAGCCCTCATGGTCTTTAAGAAGACAGGTCTTGAGGTTCAACCCTACCCGACAGACCTTAAGTTTGAAGGTAGGTATAACCTGTACAGTGCGTTCCCGAAGTACAGCGTGTTTTATGACTCATCTATAGCCATAAGGGAGTATGTGGGCTTGCTCTTTTACAGCCTCTACTACTGAAATACGACGAGGTTATCCCTGTGGATGACCTCCTCCTTGGTGGTTCCGAGAACCTTCTTTACATCGTTACCCTTTAAGCCCTTTACCCTCTCAATCTCCTCCCTTGAGAAGTTCGCCCTACCCTTGGCGACGACTATGCCCTTAGGGTTCATCACGCTAACGACGTCTCCCCGGGAAAAGCTCCCCTCCGCCCTGACGACACCCGCCGGCAGTAAGCTTTTACCTCTCCTGAGGGCTTCAACCGCACCCTCATCAACGACCACTATGCCCTTGGGCTCTTCTATCATGGCTATGGTCTTCAGCTTCCTTCCGAGCCTCCTCTTTGATGGCTTGAACAGGGTTCCCTGCGTCTTAAGCTCCCTGAGCTTCACAAGGTCTTCCCCTTTACCCGTGATTATGACCGGTATGCCTATGGACACCGCAAGGCGTGTTGCTTCAAGCTTGCTCCTCATGCCCCCGCTCCCGAACTCGCTCCCGGTTCCCTTCACGAGGCTGAAGGCTTTCTCGGTGTCCTCAACCTCGTGTATGACCTTTCCCTTTTCGTCCAACAGTCCACCAGCAGTTGAGAGTATCACGAGGAGGTCTGCCCTGAGCATGTAGCTCACGTAAACGGACAGGAAGTCGTTGTCCCCGAATATCAGCTCGCTGACAGCCACCGTATCGTTTTCGTTCACCACGGGCACCACACCCAGCTCAAGGAGTTTCTCCATAGTGTTCCGGGCGTTGGCGAACCTGTCCTCGTTCCCTTTCCTGAAGACGTCGTTCGTCAGCAGAACCTGAGCCACGGTGAGTCCGTAGTTTGAAAACACCGTATCGTACAGGTGCATCAGGTATGCCTGACCTATGCCTGCGAGAGCCTGTCTGAAGGTCAGCTCCGTGGGCTTCTCACGGTACCCGAGCTTCTTAGCCCCGCATAGAACGGCACCCGAGGAGACGAGAAGGGCTTCGTCTCCCCTGTTCCTGAGCTCCTTTATAGACTCCGCGAGCTTGGCTATGAACCGGAGGTCTATGTCTCCCTGATGGGTCTGCAAGAGGTTTGAGCCCACCTTAAAAACTATGCGCATCTCAGAACCTCGAATAACTCCAGAAAGAAGAAGGTCATCTTCTCAAGCTCATCTTCACTTATGCTCTCCCTTTCGGTATGGCTGTCCTTCAGGCTTCCAAATCCAAAGACAACACATTCATACCCAGCCCTGTGGAAGTTTGCGGCGTCAGTCCAAGAGGGCATAGTGTCCAGTCTCGGCTCTCTCCCAACAGCTCTCCTGTAGGCTTCCTTCAGGGGGTCAAGCAGTCCGTTGCACCTGAACTCTATGAAGTCCTCAGCATCCTCAAGGGTGTATCTCACGTCGCAGGAGGTTCTCACCTCCTTGATAGATTCCCTTATGAGCTCTTCAACCTCTCCCCACCGTTCGCCCTGCCATAGCTTGACCTCGGCGAGGGCATAACACCTCTTTGGGACTAAGTAGTGCTCTTCACCACCCTTCAGGGTGAGTATGTTTACAGGTCTGGAGAGCTTATCCTCTATGCTTTCAAGAACTTTTATGCACACCTTTATAGGATTTTCGGTCTTCTCAAACTCGGCTCCGTGGACGCTCTCCCCCTCTACAACGAGGGAGAACTCAACAGCCCCGTTCTGGGCTACACAGAGAGCTCCGTGGGTGGGTTCAAGGACGAGGCAGAGCTTGTCTTTGCCGAGAACTTCCACCACCTTCTCCGAACCGAGGGCGGAGTTTGTTTCCTCATCAACCACAAAGGCGAGGGAGAGGGGTAGCTCCTCTTCTGGGTGCCTCTCCTTAAATAACTCCACAGCCGTGAGCAGGGCAGATAGGGCACCCTTGACGTCGCTCGCACCCCTGCCGTATATGCGACCTCCCACCTCCTTAGCCTCAAAGGCGTTTTCCATATCAATGGGTGGAACTGTATCAACGTGGCACGACACAACAAAGGGTGTATCGGAAGGGCATACGAGGTTGAACCTCCCCTCCGTAACCTCCTGCCTTACAACCGGAACTCCTACACCCCTGAGCCTACCCTCTATGAACTCTTGTATCTTTCCTTCCTCACCGGAGACGCTTCTTATAGCTATGAGCTCTCTGAGAAGCCCCTTCACCCTATCTCTCACTTCCATAGGAAATAGTTTAGTTTAGCCGCTGCCCCCGTGAGAGTCCTTTATTGAAGAATTTATAATAGTATTGTCAGCTTTCTGGAGGTTAGAGGATGCTCGGCTTAGGTAATGCGAAGAGGGAGTATGAAGAGTTGCTCAGGGCTAAGGAGTTGGAGTTAGCCTCTTTAAGGGCTGAGGTGGACAGGCTTAAGGGTGAGCTTGAAGCCGTCAAGAGGGATAAAGAGGATACCGAGGAGAGGCTCACAGCCCGGGTGAGAGAACTGGAGGAGAAACTGGAAACTTTGGAGCTCAAAAAGAAAGAGGAGACAGAAGCTCTCAGAGTGGAGAACGAAAGGTTAAGAGAAGAACTCAAGAAACTGGAGGAGAGCGTGTCCCAGCCCTGGTTCTACCTTGCGGGCATAAGCTACGTTCTCCCCAACGTGGCTGGCAAAATAGAGTCCCAGAACACGGAGATACAGCACACGAAGGAGATGGTTGAGATTTCCATGGATAAGTCCAGGGAGCTGGCTAACCTGATAGTAGAGCTGGACGAGCTTAACGAGAGCATGAGAAAGGCTATAGGCAAGAGCGAGGAGGAGCTTAAAAGGCTGGAGGGAGCCGTGGGAGACGTTAAGAAGGCGGGGAACGAGATATACGCCTTCTTGGAGAGAATAATAGAGGTATCCGAGCAGACTAACCTCCTCGCACTGAACGCTTCCATAGAGGCTGCGAGGGCGGGAGAGGCAGGCAGGGGCTTTGCGGTTGTTGCGGAGGAGGTAAGGAACCTTGCTGAGGGCACAGCCCAGATAGCCAAGAAAGTAAAGGGCGTTGTTGACCACATATCGGAGGTTATCCTCAGGGCTGAAGATGTGGCTGAGGGGGTAGTCCAGAGGTACGAGGAGATCTTTGAGAGGTACGGGGAGGTGGATAGATTTATGGGCAACCTCTCCGAGAAGGTGTCGGAGCAGATAGGAGACCTGCAGGAGCTTAGAAACAGGATAGCCCGTATCTCGGAGAGCTCCAGAGAGAACACGGAGCGTCTCCTTGACATAAGCGAGAAGGCGAACCTCTTTGAGAAGCTCAGGTTTGGACTTGAGCCCGTTGATGGAGAGCACAGGACTCTCTTTGACCTCCTGGGGCGTGTGTGGGAGCTTGTGTCCAGAAACGACCTTGAAGGTGCCAGAGAGTTCTTTACTAAAACGCTTATGGATTATGCGAGGACGCACCTTAGCCATGAGGAGGAGATACTGAAGAAGTACGGCTACCCGGGCTATCAGGAGCACACCAAGACCCACAACGCGATAATTGACGAACTCAGGAAGGTCGTGGACAGGGTGAGACACGGCGGTGTTGAAGAGCTTGAGAGGGGAACCGCCTTCGTGGTTGACTGGCTGCTGAACCACATAGACAAAGTTGACAGGGACTACTACGAGTTCTTCAGTAGGAAGGGTCTTGTGGAGAGGATAAACAGGGAGGAAAAGGCTTACAGTCTGGTTTCCTGATGGTTTATCTTTATTCTTAGTGCTTTACAGGTTGTTAGCCTTACTTATTGTGGGGGGAGTGGTCGCCCTCCTTTATACCTTAAGACCCGCTCCTCTGGAGCGGGTGGCTTTAAAGATTGAAGACACCAAGTTCTACGTGAGAAACGCCCTTGATAAGACGCCCGTGCCCTCAGAGAAGGTCGTCGTCGTTGCGATAGACGAGAAGAGTGTGAACGAACTGGGGAGGTGGCCCTGGAGCAGGAAGGTCTTGGCTCAGCTCGTTAGATCCCTTGCACCTGCAAAGGTCGTGGCTCTTGATATAGTCTTCTCAGAGCCGGAGGACAGAGAGAGCGACAGGGAGCTCGCGAAGAGCATAGAGGAGGCTGGGAATGTCGTCCTCGGTTTCTTCTTCCGTATAAGCTCAACCCAGCGTGAAGACCCTCTATCCCTGAGCCTGCTGCAGGACAGCGAGTTTCTCAGATACAAGCTGAAGTCTGACAGGGTGGGACTCTTAGACATACCCCATGTGGAACTGAGCCTACCCGAGTTCATGTCGGTGGCGCTCGCCTCGGGCTACCTAAACGCCGAGCCCGACGTTGACGCCGTTTACAGGAAGTACCCATTAGCCCATCTATTCAGAGGCGGAGTTTACCTGCCGCTGGCACTTCAGGCTCTGCGCTTTTACGAGGGCTCCGACCTGTACATGGAGCTCTCCGAAAGGGGGATTGAGAAGCTGACCTTCGCGGGAAAGGAGATACCCGTTTACGAAGGTCGCTTTCACAGGATAAACTTCTACGAGCCTGAGGAGCTGAGGGTTATCCCCGCTGTAGACCTTATAAAAGGCAGGATCTCTCCCTCGGAACTTAGGGGCAAGGCTGTCTTCGTGGGAGCCACCGAGATAGGTATATACGATGTCAGACCCACTCCAATAAACCCCGTTATGCCCGGTGTGTTCCTGCACGCCTTCACCTTCTCAAACGTTGAGGAGTCCCACTTCTTACTCGGCTCTCTTTATGCAGATATCCTCTCGGTAGTCCTCATGGCTGGAGTGCCGTTCTTAGCCCTGTTCCTGCGCAAGTTTTCCTCACGGTTGTCCATCTATGCGCTTGCCCTGTTCCTCTATCCTGTCCTCTCTTACATGCTGTTCTCCTACCTGAGTTTTGACCTCAACCTCTTCTACCCCTTCTTAGCCTTCTTCCTGTCCCTGTCCTCCCAGGAGGGTCTTAAGATAGTTACCGCCGAAAAGAACATAAGGGAGCTCAGGAGAGCCTTCAGCAGCTACGTGTCTCCCCAACTGCTGGAGATTATAACGAGGAACCCTGACAGGCTTAAGCTCGGGGGTGAGCGCAGGGAGATAACCGTTCTCTTCTCGGACATAAGGGGCTTCACCTCTCTCTCAGAGAAGATGAGACCCGAAGAGCTCGTTAACCTTCTCAACGAGTTCCTGACCCCTATGACGGAGATAATACTTTCTCAGGGAGGGACGCTGGATAAGTATATAGGGGATGCGATAATGGCTATATTCAACGCTCCCATAGATGTAGACAGGCACGCGGACAGGGCTTGCAACTCTGCCCTGGAGATGGTCAAGACCCTTGATGGTATTAATCACATCTTCAAGGAAAATTTCGGTGTTACCCTTGATATCGGGATAGGTATAAACACTGGGGAGGCTGTAGTGGGAAACATGGGCTCACGGCAGCGCTTTGATTACACGGCGATAGGGGACACAGTTAACCTCGCCTCCCGTCTGGAGGGTCTCAATAAGGTTTACGGCACGAGGATAATAATAAGTGAGAGCACGCAGAACAGCCTGTCGGAGGACTTTTTGACTAGAACCCTTGACGTGGTGGTTGTGAAGGGCAGGAGGGAGGCTGTCAGGATATACGAACTCATGGAGGACACAGAGGAGAACAGGGAAAAGAAGAAGAGCTTTGAGAGAGCCTTGGAGGAGTACTTTGCGGGAAACTTTGAGAGCGCCATGCTGCTCTTTGAAGAGGTCAGTATAAGGTTTGGCGACGAGGCGAGTGCCGTCTTCATGAAGAGGTGCAGAGAGATGATGGAGAACCCTCCAGAGGACTGGAAAGGTATATACATAGCGAGGGAGAAGTGATGGAGGTGAAGATACTCGGGGCTTACGGAGGTCGCTTCGGCGACCTGGGGACTACCTGCCTTCAGATCTCTGAGGACATACTCATAGATGCGGGTAACATAATGAAGGCGCTCGGGGGAGAGTGTCTGCAGATAAACAACATACTCCTAACCCACGCCCACTTAGACCACATAGTTGACATACCCTTCATGATAGATTACACCTTCAGGTTCAGGGAACAGCCTCTGAACATATACGGGCACAGGGAGACTATAGAAGCGGTCAAGGACTACATAATGAACTGGAATATATGGCCCGAGTTCAGCTCCATAAGGCTGATAAACTCTGGGGACTATGCGGTGAACTACTTTGAGCTACTCCCCGAGACGAGCTTTCACCTGAACGGTTTTGACGTATACGTTTTCCCGAGCAACCATACGGTTCCCACGCTGAGCTACGTGATAAAACAGAACGGGGTCGGCTTCCTGTTTACGGGAGACACCTACCGCAATCCCCGTGTGTGGGAGCTCGTGAACGGAGATCCCGAGATAAAGGTGCTAATAACGGAGGTTTCTTTCCCCAGCTACATGCACAACCTCGCTGAGGTTAGCAAACACCACACTCCCAAAACCCTCGCGGAGGAACTTGAGCACTTGAAGAGGGAGGATGTGGACGTATACGTGATGCACCTTAAGCCCAACTCCCTTGAAGAGCTCAAGGAGGAGATCAGGAGTACACTTCCCGCTGTAAAAATCTTGAGTGATGGCGATGCAATTATAATATAGACAGGAGGGAATCATGGAACCTACAAAGCTTACGGAAGAGCTGGTAAACCTTCTCAAGAACAGGGGCAAGCAGGAGTCTTACAGCCTGGGAGACGTCCTCATAGAGGAGGGAGAGGAGTCCGACAGGATTTTCATAATTGAGAAGGGCTTTGTGAACGTCACGAAGAAAGACCCTATGGGAAACGATGTGCTGATAGGTACTGCAGGACCAGGCTCCATACTTGGAGAGATGGGTGTGTTCATGGGCGTTGAGAGAACGGCCACCGTGAGAGCTGTGTCAGACCTGAAGGTAATAACCTTCGC
The DNA here is from genome assembly GCF_000171895.1 of Hydrogenivirga sp. 128-5-R1-1. NCBI lineage: Bacteria > Pseudomonadati > Aquificota > Aquificia > Aquificales > Aquificaceae > Hydrogenivirga > Hydrogenivirga sp. 128-5-R1-1. The sequence goes on along the minus strand of NZ_ABHJ01000010.1, from coordinate 26,939 downwards.
AAAGGAGGAGTTCTTTGACGTCATAAGCAGCATTCCGGAGCTATCCTCCTTCCTGATAGGGATACTAACGAAGAGGCTCTACAACCTGAACAGGAGGCTCATAAACGCCATAAACTCAAAGCTGATGATAGTGATGGGCAACTACATAATTGATAAGCTCAGGGACAGCAGCTCTCAGGGTTTTGGCGACAGCGCCAAGATAAGCTTTGACCTCTCTACAGCCGCCCTTGAAACTGGACTTGACATAGAGAAGGTGGTGACCGCTCTGAACAACCTCGCCAAGGCTGGTGTGCTCCAGGACTACAAGCTGATAGAGGAGGTTAGGGAGTCTGAGACGGAAGGCGAGGAGAAGAGGACGGTCGCGGAGCTCAACGCAGACCCTCAGCAGATAAAGTCTTACCTGAAGACGATCTCCTATATCTGAGCAGGAGAATACCCGTCAGAAGGGATAGGAGGCACAGAACTCCCGCAGATACAACCACAAAGATAGTCCCGTCGTACCAGAACTTCATGGGGTATATCCTGAGCAGGGTGTCCGAGTACCTGAACCTCCAGGAGTAGGGGTCAAACACGTAGTTGTGAAAGAGCTCAAAGGCGAGTTCGTAGTTCGTTATTGAGAAGACCGCTGTCGCGGTGGTAAGGAACAGGGAGAACAGGGAGGCAGCGATCAGGGTCTTACCCATGAGCCTGAGGTCTCTCATGTAAACGAAGGCGAGGGAACACACCACCAACGACGCATATAGGAAGGGGAAGAAGAAGTCCAGAAATCTCTTCACATCCTCCATGTGCTTTATTTCCCTGCGGTTGAATGCCACGCTTCCGTCAGGCAGGGTAGCCCTCTTGAACTCCTCCATGCCTTCGTCAGAGAGAACAGCCCTCAGACCGAGCTTGGCGAGGTACTTTCTGTACTCGTCCTCCATGCCGTACCTGTCCTTAGGAAAGTCAGCCTTGGAGTACTCCCACTCTATAAACCACTCGTTGAAAGCTAAGCGTGTGGGCAGTCCGATGAACACGACGGGGCTGAGCAGCACCACGAGCAGCGAGGCTAACAGCCTATAAGGAACGCCTTTCCTTCCAGACATTCAACCACTTCCCTCACCTTCTCTCTCCTGATAAAGTATATACGACCTCCGAGTGGGTCTCCCTCTTCTTTGAGGGGGGTTATCCTGATGTACCCGAGCTTACCCGAGGCTACGTATCCAGTTACGTAGTCAGGGTCGTCGCTCCAGCAGAGCTCAGCCACCACGCCGCAATTTATGTTCTTGGTGGCTATGGCGAGGGCGTCCAGCGTCCTTTCTGTAAAACCTCTGCTCAGAAGCTCCCTCCTCACCGCGGAGCGGTCTTTCCAGTCCACTCTCACCGTCCTTATACCCCTTCTCTGGTCTGGCTCAAGCCTGTCTCCCCTCTCGGTGTCCAGCAGAACGGCGCCCCTCATGTTTCCCCCCTCTGGGTTTGCCCCCGAGGACAGGAGTTCAATTCCCAGACGGGCTACTTCTTCTGGCACTCCCGACTTTACGAGCATTGTGCGGGCGAACTTGCGAGCCTCCTCAACGGAACCGAATTCGTAAGAGCTGACCGGCAGGGGTTTCCCAAGGGTGTGAACTTCCTCTACCCTCTCCACGGTGATCTTTAGAAAGTCGTGCTTACCGGGTCTTCTTAGGAGCTCGCACAGGGTTCCGGTGAGCTCTTCCTCCCCCACCAGCCTCTCAGCCCCCGATACGTGTCTGCCGGAGAGGGAAGCCCTCATGCGGACGCTCAGGATAGGCATCTCTCTATCACTTCTCTTTCAACGGGTTTTATGATCCCCTTCTCCGTTATTATGGCGGTTACATTCTGGGCTGGCGTGACGTCAAAGGCTATGTGGAGGGCTGGGGTCTTCTCAGGGGCTATCGGTCTTCCCAGGCAGTTCTTCAGCTCCTCTTCACCCCTTTCCTCTATCGGTATGTCCTCCCCCTTCTCCGTTGAGAGGTCAAAGGTTGATGAAGGTGCAGCGACGTAGAAGGGAACTCCGTGCTCTTTAGCAAGAACCGAAAGGGCGTAAGTTCCTATCTTGTTTGCTACATCTCCGTTCGCCGTTATCCTGTCAGCCCCCACTATGACGAGGTCAACGAGTCCCTTCCTCATCAGAAAGCCGGCTGTAGAGTCTGTTATGAGTCTGTGGGGTATGTCTTCCTTCATGAGCTCCCAAGCTGTGAGGCGTGCACCCTGAAGGTATGGGCGTGTCTCGTCAACCCACACCTCTACTTTTTTCCCGGAGTGGTGTGCCGAGCGTATGACTCCCAAGGCTGTTCCCCAACCGGCAGTTGCCAGAGCTCCCGTATTGCAGTGGGTAAGTATCCTTGCCCCTTCCGGAACCAGCTCCATTCCGAGTTCACCTATCCGCCTGTTAGCCCTGTAGTCTTCCTCCTCTATACTCTTAGCTTCCTCCTCAAGGTCTCTTCCAGAGCTCAGCGCTGACATCATCCTGTCAAGCGCCCAGAAGAGGTTATAAGCTGTGGGTCTCGTGTTCTTCAGCGTATCGTAAACCCTGTCGGATTTCTCACCTGCCTTTATCCCCAGAAGGAAGCCGTAAGCAGCCACACAGCCTATGGCGGGAGCTCCCCTGACAGCCATGCCCTTTATCGCTTCTGCCACACCGATGTGGTCTCTCAGCTCAAGCCAGACCTCCTCTGACGGCAGCCTCCTCTGGTCAAGGAGTAGGAGGTGATCTCCTCTCCAGTAGAACGCTTTAACTTCCACTTCACGCTCCATACTTCTTAAGCCTGTGGGCATTTGCGAGGAGGAGGTTAATGATCTTCTTCGCGGGCAGTATGCCGAGCTCGCCCTTGAGGCACTCCCTCTCGGTAAACCTGCTGGACGTCCCGCCGAGAACATAGGGAGAGTGTATAAGCAGGGGAACGGGATGCCAAGAGTGCCCCTTCAGCAGAGAGGGTGTTGAGTGGTCTCCTGTTATGGCTACCACCTCCGGCTTTAGCTTCAGGAACTCGGGCAGATGGCGGTCAAATTCTTCTATGACGGAGACCTTTCCCTTCCAGTTTCCGTCCTCTCCGTAGGAGTCCGTCTTCTTAACGTGGACGAAGAAGAAGTCATACTCACTCCAGACTTTGCTGAGAGTGTCTATCTCGTCCTTTAGAGTGTTACCTTCAAACTCTATAAGCTCCATACCCACCAGACTGGCGAGCCCCTTGTACATAGGGTACACCGCTATGCAGCAGGGTCTTACTCCGAAGCGTTCTTCCATCGTCGGTATGTTGGGCTTTTGGGAGAAGCCTCTCAGCAGGAGGTAGTTTGCCTTCGGCTCGTCCTTCAAAATCTCAGCGACCTTATCTATAAATTTCTTGACTACCTCTGCTACCCTCTGGGCGTTGGGATTTCTTCCCCTGGGTTCTAAAGGCACCTTACCTACCTCCTGGGGGTCTGTATCCCCTATCTCATCACTGCCTTCGGGCAGTGGCTCTGGGAACCTCAAGACTATGGCTGTCCTGTGCTCCATACCCGGAGCCACTATCACTTCAACACCCTCTATCTCGCGTAGGTTCTCCTGTATCTTCTTTGTGATCCTTCTGTTCTCCTCGGTGGGTATCCTGCCCGCCCTCCTATCCTTAACTATGGGCTTACCGTCCACGTACTCCACTGTGGCGTAGTTGCCTCGTATGGCTACGTCCGTGTTCCTGACCTCAAGACCGAGCCCAAGAGCCTCCAGTATGCCACGCCCTATCCTGTACTCAAGGGGGTCGTACCCAAAGATACCGAGGTGTCCCGGTCCGCTTCCGGGAGTTATACCGTAGTCCACCGGTATGTGCATACCGAGGGCTGAGTCCTTTGCGAGGGCGTCAAGGTTGGGTGTGCTTGCGAGCTCAAGCTCCGTCCTGCCCTTATCAACGGGCAGACCACCTATGCCGTCCAGTACGAGGAGGAGGATCTTTGAGTCGTTCTTCTCAATCAGACCTTCCAGCGCATCCATAACTTTAGTATGCCATAGCTCTTCTTCGTTAAAATGTTCCTTAAAAGTCCAAGGAGGACGCGGAGATGAGAAGAGCTATATACGGAGGGCTGAGCTTTTCTATCCTTGCCGGAGCTGTGTTCGCCGGGGGATACAAGATACCCGAGCAGTCCCTGCGTTCAACGGGAACCGCTGGAGCCTACTTTTCCTCTGCAAACGCACCGGACGCTTCCTATTACAACCCTGCCAACATGAGCTTCATGAAGGACGGTTGGGGCTTAGAGGTTGGTATGAGATATATAACCCTTCCGAGCATAAAGTTCAGCGGAAGGGTTTTCAATCCTTTTCCATCACCAGGCAGTTTTACTTCAAACCAGAGCTTCTCTTCAGAAAAGGAAACCTTCTTCGTGCCCTACTTTCACTATGTAAGCCCCAGAGTTGGCGCTTTGAGGTTCGGACTGTCCTTCACAACGCCTGCGGGACTATCAAAAAGCTGGGAGGACAGCATAGCTCAGGCTTACGCGAAGACCTTTCTGCTTGAAGTTTACGAGGCGAGTCTGGCTGTCTCCTATGCGATAAGCGACGCTATATCGGTGGGAGGAGGTTTAAGAGGCGTTTACTCAAGGGGAGAGGTTGAGTATGCCCATCCCACTGGCGCCTACAGCGTTTCTATGAGCGGAAACACCGACGTAAAGCCCGGACTCTTTGCCTCAGTATCGTTCAAGCCGCTCAATAACCTCACCCTGTCAACTCTTTATAGAACTAAGGTTGACTTAAAGATAGATGGAAATGCAAATGGTCACATAGGATCATCCTTCTTCAATACCTCAGGCAAGGTTGAGATTCCACTCCCCGCCGAATGGAGACTGGGAGCATCTTACAGTCTGGGTGCCACTACCCTTGAGTTTACCTATGAGAGAACTTTCTGGTCTGAGAAAGACATTAGGCTTTGAACTCCCGGACTCCGACGGCTGGATATTCTCCCTCGGCAGCCTCTACAGACCGGAGCCTAAGGTGGAGATCGGCGTAGCCTACCTTCTCTTCCTGAAGAAGGACAGGAACGTTGACAACCAAACCATCAAGGGAGAGTTCAAGGACATCTCCGCCCACATGCTTACCCTCTCCGTTGGGTACGCCTTCTGAGGTAAGAGATGTCTTACAGGTTCAGGAACTTTTACGAATTTGTAGAGGAGAACGCGAAGCGTTTTTCAGGGAAACCCATACTTTTTGAGGAAAAGTTAAAGATAAAGTGGAAGGAGCTCAAGCACTACGTTGACTCCTTCTCAAGATACCTGGAGCTTATAGGGGTCAGGAAGGGGGATAACGTCGTGATCCTCATGTCCAACTCCAAGGAGTTCATAATAGCCTTCCTCGCCATAGGTAAGCTGGGAGCAGTTCCCGTTCCCCTGAACACCTTCCTCAAGAGGGCTGAGCTTGAGTACATACTCTCCGACTGCGAAGCGAAGCTCGTAGTTACTCAGGGTAAGTTTGCAGAGCTTCTGAACGGTATAGAGGAGAAGACGAAGGTTGAGAAGTTCGTGTGGGCGGAAGAGGCACCTGTTCTGAACGAAACCAACCTGAGCTTTGAGGAAGGGCTCACCATAGAGGATTACGAGCACCTGAAACCCCAGGCGGAGCTTGAAGACCTCGCCGTTATCCTCTACACCTCAGGCACAACGGGAAAGCCCAAGGGAGTAATGCTCACCTACAGAAACATATTCTCCAACATAGAAAACATCGTAAGGGTTTTTGAGATAACCCCCAAGGACAGATTCATAGTCTACCTGCCCATGTTCCACGCCTTCACCCTCACCGCCACGGTTCTTCTACCCCTCTACACCGCGAGCCCGATAGTTATAGTGAAGTCCATAATGCCCTTCTCCAACGTTATAAAGCAAACCCTCCTCAAGAGGGTTTCGGTCTTCATGGGTGTACCGGAGGTCTTCAACGCCCTTTCAAAGGCAAAGCTGCCCTGGTACTTCATGTGGTTCAACAGGATACGCTACTTCGTCTCGGGCGGCGCCCCACTTCCGCTGGACACCCTTGAGAGGATGAAAAGGAAGTTCAAGAGGGCTGTCCTTCTGGAGGGTTATGGTTTGAGCGAGTGCTCACCCGTGGTTTCTGTAAACCTGCCTTCCAAGCAGAAACCCCTCTCTGTGGGACCACCGCTGCCCGACTACGAGGTGAAGGTGGTTGATGAGGAGCTTATGGAACTGCCCAGGGGTGAGGTTGGGGAGATCATAGTTAGGGGGGACTGCGTCATGAAGGGCTACTACAAAAACCCCTACGAGACAGAGAACACCATAATCAACGGCTGGCTGAGGACTGGAGATCTGGGATACGTTGACGAGGACAACTTTATATACATAGTGGACAGGAAAAAAGACCTGATAATAACTAAGGGTATGAACGTCTATCCCCGGGAGGTGGAAGAAGTTCTCATGTCCCACCCCAAGGTGGAGCTGTGTGCGGTGGTGGGCAGGAAGGATGCCCACCACGGGGAAATCCCCGTTGCCTTTGTTAAGCCCTCCGAGGAGGGTGCAGACCTGAAAGAGGGAGAGCTGAGAACTTTCCTGAAGGACAAGCTCGCCAACTACAAGATACCCAAGCAGTTTATCTTCCTTGAAGACCTCCCCAAGAATGCTACGGGTAAGGTTCTTAAGAGAGTTCTGAGGGATAAACTCAATAGGGGCGAGTTTGATAAACGTTCGGACTGAAAAATCTCAACACCCGAACAGGGCTTTTACAGCAGCTTCCTTGAGCTCCTCCACGAGCTTCTTACGGGGCGTATCTATTATACCGAGCTCCCACAGGATAAATAACCTCTCCACGCTGCCTATGATCAGGCTGAGGGCTACCTCCGGAGAGATCTTTAGCTCTCCCCTCATGTAGGCGTTCTTGAACATGCCCATGATTATGTTGCCCGGTAGCTTGCTGTTGTTCCCGTTCTGCTTGAGTATGTGGTACACGGTGAGGAACCTGAAGGCGTCCGGGTTGTCAAAGGCGAAGTTGGCAAGGATCTCAACGAGTTTTGACACCTGAGCCCTTATGTTTCCTTCCTTCAAGACCTCCTTCTCTATCAGCCCCTTCATGTCTTTCGTTATCCTTGAGAGCAGGTACTTTACTATCTCCTCTTTGCTGGTGAAGTGTCTGTATATGGCACCTTCCGTTATCCCGACCCTTCTCGCTATATCCTTAACGGTTGTACCCTTAAAGCCCTTTTTTGAGAAGAGCTTTAAAGCTACAAGGGATATCTTCTCCTTAGTGGGAGTGAGCTCCCACGTGCTCTTTTTCCCACTCATAGAACTCCTCCGAGAAAAGCTCAACTCTTTTCTTCTTAAACTCCCTAACGGAGAACAGGACATCGTAGTCTTCAGGGGATACCTTTTCCCTCACGCTTTCAACGAAGTCTATCACCTCCTCCTCGCTTCTCCCGTGTATCATTGAGAAGAGGTTGAACTGCCAGAACTCGTTTGTAGTCCTCTGGTAGCAGTGGGACACACTCCTGAAACCGGCGAGATACAGACCAACTTCGTCTATCCTATCCTCGGGAACTTTCCAGACCGCCATACCGTTGGCTCTGAACCCCGCCTTTCTGTGAAAGAGTATGGCGGAGAACCTCCTCATTATTCCCTTCTCCTTGAAATCATTCAGCCTGTCCAGAAGCTCTGAGGTGCTTACGCCGATCTCTTTGGCGAGCGGGTCAAAGGGTCTCTCAGCAAGGGGTATGTCCTTCTGGGTTATTCTTATTATCCTCTTATCTGTTTCGCTGAGATCTCCGCGAAAGCTCCTGTCCATAATTTGCACCTCTTCCCTCTCCTTGAGGTCTTTGTAGTCCAGCTTGACCCCTATCTTGTAGGTCTTGAGCGTCCTAAGTATTGCATACTGCTCTACTCCTTGCAGCTCAGCCATGAGGGAGACGGTCTCCTCAAGGGAGAGTCCGCTGTCTGGGGGAACGGCGAGGGTGAACCATAGGTTGAACTCGTGTCTTCTCTCGTAGTTGTGGCTGACACCGGGATGGGTGTTTATAAAGCTCGCCACTTCTGTGAGACGCCCCTCCGGAACCCTGAAGGCTACGAGCGAGCTATCGTACCCTACCGCTCTGGTGTCGTATATCGGCGATATCTGCCTTATAACCTTTCGTGTCTTGAGGTCTTCTACAGCCTTTATAACCTCCTCCTCCGAAACGCCTAAGTTTTTAGCCACCCACCCGAAGGGTCTCTCAACGAGGGGTATGTGCTTCTGTATCTCCTTGAGCAGTTTTTCTTCAAGCATTGTAAACCCCCTCCATGTTCTTTTTAAGGTTCTCAAGCAGGCTGGAGAGTTCTCCCTGGAGCCCGACCACCTGTCCTACGACCATGATAGCCGGCGGGCTGACCTCCGGAGGGTCTTTAGCCACCTCGCCCAGTGTGGACACGACTACCCTCTGCTCCGGCGTTGTGCCCCTCTCCACGAAGGCTACCGGTTCTGAGGGCTTTCTGCCAAGCTTAACGAGCTCCTGGGCTATCCTCTGCCTGTTCTTCACACCCATGAGTATGACGAGGGTATCTATGTCCTTGAAAGCCTTCCAGTCAATACTCTTCTCCTTGCCCGTGGCTTCATGCCCGGTCACGACAGCAAAGGAGGAGGCTACGCCCCTGAAGGTCAGAGGTATGCCGGCGTAGGCAGGAACGGAGTAAAGGGAGCTTACCCCAGGGACGACCTCGTAGGGTATCCCGTACCTTTTAAGGTACAGGGCTTCCTCACCTCCCCTGCCGAATATGAATGGGTCTCCCCCCTTCAACCTGACGACCCTCTCGTGGGAGCTGGCGTAATAGACGAGCAGCCTGTTTATCTCCTCCTGGGGTATGGTGTGCTTCCCGTCCTCCTTGCCCACGTAAACGAGCTTGCACTCCGGCTTGGCGTAGGACAGAACCTCGTCACACACAAGCCTGTCGTAGAGTATAACGTCCGCCGAGGATATAACCTTGACAGCCTTCAGGGTGAGAAGCTCCGGGTCTCCCGGACCTGCCCCCACCAGGTAAACCTTTCCCATGACTCAACCTCCCTTTATAAAGACGCCTGACGGCGTGGGCACGGGGACTTCCTCCAAGACCTCAAGCTCCGGCACGGAAACCTTCTTGAGTCTGTTCTCGTAGTAAGAGGATAGATAGATGTGTCTCCCGTCCTCTGTGAACCTGAAGTGGAGTATCCTCCTGCCGAGCCTCTCCGTCCTGAGCACCTTTAAGGTCTTTCTGTCTATCAGCGCGAGGTAGTCTTCCTTGTCCCCGCTGAAGTTGACCGCTATGAACCTGCCGTCCGGAGACACGGACACGAATACGGGAAGACCCATCGTATCAACAGACCCCAGGTACTCAAAGCTCTCTATATCAACCACGTGAACCTTTCTCTCTCTTACTCCCGGTATGTAGGCTGTTCTCCCGTAGACCCCCCAGAGACCGAAGTGGGGAATCTTGAGTACGACCTCCTTTCCCTCTCTACCGAAGGTCACCTTCCTGAAACTCATCTTCTCTAAGTCCAGGACGCCTACGGCGTTCTCCTTGAAGAAGCCCACTATGTACCTGCTGCCCGATATCAGGGCGTCAAAGGGCATGCTACCTACCTTCTTGAAAGCTTTCTCTTTTCTGAAATTCGTGCAGTTAAGAACCCAGACCTCGTCCCTGTCCATTAGAGAGAAAACGAGCATGTCCCTGTAACTCTTTACGCCCACGTTCCTTGAGCCCGTCTGCACCTCTTTGAGGAGCTTCAGGTCTTCGTCCAGAAAGAGGACTGTATGGGGTGCGTAGTTGGCAACGGCTACCCTGCTGCCACAGAAGGTGAAGCCTATGGAGCTCTCCCCCACCTTAACCTTCTTCAGGAGCTTGTCCTGCAGGGTGTCTATCTTTGAGAGGTAGCCGTCCCTGCTTATAAGGTAAGCGGAGTTTCCTGAGAACTTCAGGGTCGCGTGGTTCGTATTTCCGAGACCTTCTATCTCAGCCCTGACCTTACCTTCCTTAACTACAGCCACAGCTCCCCTTTCCCTCTCAACTACATAAATCTTCTGGGCGAAGCTGAGGGCGACGAGGACGAGCAGTATCAGATGTAGCATGCCGGATCCTCCCCAAAGTAGTTACCCGTGCTGAAGTAAGCTCTCGCCCTGGAGTTCCCGTTACATATTTCTATGTAGGGGCACTCTGAGCACCTGCCCTCTATCCTCCTGGGGTGTTCTCTAAGGCGCGTAAGTATCCCGTTGGAGTTCCATATCTCCGAAAAACTCCTCTCCCTGAGGTCTCCTACAGAGTGGAAGAAGAAGGGGTCGGGCTTAACTCTTCCTCTGTAGTCTATGTTGACGAGCCTGACGCCAGCCTGATTTCCGCCCCAAGACTTTAGTATTTCGTAGAGCTTATCAGCTTTGTGGGGGTACCTTTCCTTGAACTTCCTGTAAAGCACCACCGCATCCGCTTCGTTGTTGCCCGTCACTATGTCTATCTCAAGACCGCTCTCGTAGAACTCAAAGGCTTTATCCATCATCAGCTCTACCTTCTTGGCGTACTCCCGCCTCTCAACCTCCCCGAGCCGTGTCCCCCTGCCTGCGTAGACAAGGTGTGATATGTAGAGCTTTGGCACCTCTATTTCCCGGGAGAGGTCAAGTATGAAGGGTAGGCTCTCGGAGGTCTGGGGTGAAAGCGTGAACCTCATGCCGACCTTTATGCCTTCCCTCAGGCAGAGCCTTATGGCGTTCAGGGCGTCTTCAAAGGCGTGTCTCCTTCCCCGGAAGAGGTCGTGCACCTCGGGAGTCCCGTCTATGCTTATACCAACGTAGTCAAAGGACTCCCTTATGAGCTTCACGTTATCCCTGTTTATAAGCAGCCCGTTCGTTGAGAGGTAAGTCTTTATGCCCTTCTCCCTTAGAATAGCGGATACGTCGTATATATCCTCTCTGAGGAGGGGTTCACCACCGGAGAGTATGGCAAAGCGAACTTTTTCGTTGACCAGGTCGTCCGCAACCTTCCTGATCTCGTCAAGGGAGAGCTCTCCCTTGGTCTCCTGATTGGCTGAGGAGTAGCAGTGCTTGCAGTAGAGGTTACACCTGTTCGTAAGGTTCCATATCAATATCACACCCGGAAAGGGTCTGTAAGGTTCGTCGCTCAAAGCCTTCCTTATGTACTCACTTACCCTCAGCATAGACCCTTTCCCCCTTGAAGCTCTCTATAAAGACGAGGAGCGCCCTCAGCTCCTGCGGAGAGACCTCTATCTTTGGCATGGCGTTCCTTTCGTATCCGAGGAGTCTGGCGGTTTCTTCCGGGTTAAGTATCTGGTAGGCTATAAGCTCCCTGCTCCTGTGCTCGGCTATCCACTTGAAGGAGGGACCGAAGGCTTCCCGGGTTGTGTGGTGACATCCCCAGCACTTAGCCATGAAGACCTCCCTGCCCATAAGGGAAGGGTAGAGCCTGCGGGATTTAAGGACGTAGTTGTACTTGCCTGCGGGGTGCGATGCGGGATACTCCTTCAGCTTTTTAAGCCTGATGGGGTCGTAAAGGACGAGCTTCCCCTCTTTACCTACAACGCTCACGTATGCAAACCTGCCTTCTGGGTCAAACTCCACGTGGGTCGCCTTTCCCCCACCTGAGATGTTCACTCTCCTCACCCGCAGGGTCTTCTTGTCAATAAGGACGAAGCCCTGATCCGAGTTATCCACCCAGAGGTCGGGTACGCCGGGAGAGGTTCTCACGAAGAAGCCCTTGCCTCCCGTGTCTATCTCTTTAACGAGCTCCCAGTCGTAAAGTTTCCAGAGGCTCACCTTTGTGGAGTTTATGTGCCTCGTGGCGAAGTAGAAGTTCCCATCCGAATACCAGAAAGCCGAGGAAAATAGATGGGGTAATGCAGATACCCTCTTCTCAAATACCTTCTTGAGGTCTTCTATCCTGTAAACCACCAGTTTGCCGTGTTTTCTGGAGCTACCGATGAGAAATTCCTCCAGTGGGTCTATGAAGAAGTCCTCCAAGGGTTCCTCTATCTCTCCGAATGTGAGCCTACCCTCCGGATCAAAGAACGCGACCTTGGGTATGTCCCTGAAGGTAAGGACGAAAGTCTTTTCCCTGCTGATTTCGTATACAGCGCTCGGTCTTCCCGGGAGATCAAACCTTCTGATCGGGTTGAGCGTGGTGTCCAGTATCACGAGAGAGGGAGGCAACGTGCAACTGACCGCGATATACTTCCCGTCCGAGGAGAGGGCTATGTTCCGGAGATATACGCAGGCTCTCGCCTTGCGTTCCGGTCTTCCCTCCTCCAGGTTATAGGAGAGCACCCAGCCGTCCCGGGCAGGAACGAAGAACTTTCTGCCCTTTGGAGAGAACTTAACGCCCCCGTGGACGTTTCCGAAGGAGAACCTGTCAAGCACCCTGTCCTCTTCCATCACCCATATCTCTCTTGCGCCTTTGTCAACGAACACGATGAGGTTGTTTACGTCCTTCAGGTTCAGCTCTCTGGGACTTCTATCCAGATCCGAACGGCTCTCCTTTATGTCCTCCAGGGAGTAGGCTATCCTTCCCACGGGGCTCTTTATGAACTCAACGATCTTCCTTACGTCCTCGTCGGAAAGATAGCCGAAGGATCCCATGGTTGTAGCGGGTATCCCTTCCCTTATAACCTTGAAGAGGTATTCGTCGCTCTTCCTCTTGAGGAATTGGGGAATTAGAGGCGGGGCTGTCCTGCCTATCCTGCTCTCATGGTGACACTGGGCACAGTGCTTGAGGTATAGCTCCCTGCCATCTCCAGCGAAGGAAAAAAGAAAAAAGAAAAGGGAAAGGGAGGGGGCGAGGGAGCGTGGTGAGATGAGAGAAACCATCTATCCCACCTCAGTAAACGTCGTGGGTTGTGGTGTAGACGTTGAATATTCCGGTGGGCGTCCTTACCCAGTCCCCGGTTATCACCTTCTTTATCTTCATGGTCTTATCGTCAAAGACCACTATTGCGGTAGGCTTGTCCTTCCTTCCCCATACGGATACCCAGACTTCCTTGCCGTGCATGTCAAACTCGGGGTGGACGACCCTTCCGTCTATGTTCTTATAACCCTTCTTCCTGAGTTCCTCTATAACGTTTACGGTCTTTATTACCTTGAGGCTGTCCTTGTCTATCACGTAGAGCTGTCTCTGGAGTTTGGGATCTGCGCTCAGCGTCCTGTCAACCCAGATGTGAGGAGACTTGGGGTGGGTCTTTACAAAGAGGGTTCCTCCTCCGGGTCCGGGCAGTTCAACGTTACCCACGAGCTTCCAGGCGTACCTTGACCTGTTTACGGGGTCTGTTCCTATGCAGGCTACGTTGTTGGAGCCCAGGTGCCCCGTGCACCATACGGGTCCAAACCTCGGGTGAACGAAGTTTGCCCCTCTGCCGGGGTGGGGCTTCACACCGGTCTCCACCTCTGCGACGAACTTCTTCTCCACGGAGTCTATTACCACTATCTTGTTCCTCATGTTGGCTGCCACGAGGAAGTACCTCTTGGACAGGTCCCAACCACCGTCGTGAAGGAACCTTTCTGCATCTATCAGGTGCATCTTTATGTTGGTGGGGTCTTTGTAGTTAACTATGAGAACCTTTCCGGGCTCCTTGTTGCTGACTATCCATTCGGGGTCGTGGTGGGAGGCAACTATTGAAGCGACCCTCGCTTCCCTTACGTACTCGTTGGTGTCCCAGGTGTAATCGCTCGTGTCAATTATCTTCAGGGGTTCCAGGGTCTGCCCGTCAAGGAGGACGAAGCTGGGAGGCCAGTAGCATCCCACTATGGCGAGCTTGTCCATGTAGTCTCCCTTGGGTCCTTTGTACTTGCTCGTGTCTATAGACCTCGCGTCGTAACAGACCTTGACCTCCGCGACCTTATCGGGCTTCTTCAGCCAGAGGTCTATTAGGGTAGCCTTTCCGTCCCTCCCTATCGTGAGGAAATACCTGCCGGTTCCGGAGGAACGGAATATGTGAACGGCGAAACCCGTGTCAACTATGCTAACGAGTTTCTTCGTGTCTCCGTCAACTATGGCGACCTTTCCTACGTCCCTGAGTATTATGCCCATGAAGTTCTTCCAGTTAAGTTTGTGCTGGGGCTTTGTGGGTCTCGCCTCTGGAGGAATGTAAACCTTCCACCACTTCTTCATCTCCGCGAGAGACATCAGGGGTGGCTCCGGGGGTTCGTGCATAAGGTATCTCGCTATCAGGTCAATCTCCTTCTTGGAGAGTATCCCCTGCCTGCCCCAGTCGGGCATACCTCCCGGCGTTCCGTTCGTGATTATCGTCTTCAGATACTTGAGACCTCTCTGGCGTGTTATGTCGGGCGTTAGCGCGGGTCCCGTTGCTCCCTTCCTCAGCATTCCGTGACACCCTGCACACCTGTCAAAGTACATCTGGGTGGCTTTCTTCATCTCTTCGGGTGTGAGCTTCGGAACGCCACCCGCCTTTGCGGGTAAGATCACTCCCAACGACAGCGCACCAGCCAAAAGGCCGAGTTTAAAGAGCTTCATGACCACACCTCCTACTCCTGATATATGTCATACAAGTAAATATGCACTCACTCATGCCGAGTGTCAATCCGTTAATGACCACAAACTCAAAAATATTCTCTAAGAAGAGGTTCCTCATGCCGGGAACCTCCTTATGCCTGTGACAACGTTCTTAAAGACGACGAAGTAGAACATGAGGGCTAAGGGAAGGGAACCTCCGAGGAGCATAGCTACGAAAGACCAGTCTATAGAGTACGTTCCCGTTATAGGGTCATACCTGAAGCACCTGAGCAGCAGCCCCTTTATTGGGTTCAGGCTGATCCTGCCGGACGCGGCGGAGGCTATCAAGGAGGAAAGTTTGTCGGGGTCGTAGGAGAGCCCTAAGACGTAGCCGGACACTCTCATGTCGGGCGACACCACCACCAGGACGTTGGGGTGGGCGAACATATCAGTCTTCTCATCGTAATAAAACTTGAAATCAACAGCCCTTGTAAGACGTATGAGCTCATCTCCTCTGGCTAAAACCACCTTCCAGTTGGGCTCCTTTATGCCTCTTTGCTTTACGAAATCCCTCAACTCTGAGACTGAGTCCCTCTCGTCAAAGTCAACGAGCAGAACTGTGTAATCACTCCTACCCAGCTCTGAAAGAGCTCTCTTCAAGCGCTGGACTATAACCGGACAGGACGAGGTGCACCTCGTATACACAAAGCTCATAAGAACAGGTTTTCCCCCGGAGAGCTCGGATAGCTTCGCCTGCGTGCCCTCTGAAGTCGTGAGCACGACATCGGGTACCCTCTTACCGAGGACGAAGTCAGCCTTCGGGGTCAAGTCCTCGGAGAAGGAAAGGGAAAGAAGGAAAAGAAGGGAGGCAAGGAGGGGAGCCATGGGTTACTTGACCTCCCACATAGCTGAAAGCCATCCGTAGTTCAGAGCCACGAAGATTATGAAGGTAACTATGAAGAGCAGGACGAGGGCGAAGGTTCCCGGTGCAACGAACTTGCCCTCCTCTTCCTTTGCGGGAGGGGGCGGTTCGGCTATGGGGATCTGCAGGTCTTGGGGACCGTTGAAGGGCTTACCGAAGAATACGGAAACCACAACCTGGATTATCCATATCAGAGCTCCAAGAACCGCCAGTATGCCTCCGAGCCCGAAGAGAGCCCAGAAGAAGTCGGTGACCGGGTTGAAGGTGTAGGTGAAGGGTCCTCCCGAGAAGGTGATGTCCCAGTGCCTCCTGGGAACACCGAAGGCTCCCAGTATGTACATGGAAACTGCGAGTATGGCGATCCCTATACCAAAGAGCCACGGGACAAACTTGGAGACCCCGTAGAAGGCTATCTTCTTCCTGAAGAGCAGGGGTATGAGGTAGTAGGTCACGCTCATGAAGGCGAGGACGGTTCCTCCAACCACAGCACCCTTGAAGTGTCCGGGGACGGATATGGTGTTGTGAACTATTATGTTGGTCTGCTCCATTCCGTTGACGACGCCCGTTATACCGCCTATGAAGCCGAAGATTATCATGGAGAGCATCAGTCCTGAGAAGGCTGGGTTACCCCAAGGAGCAGCCTTGAGCCACTCAAAGAGTCCCTTCGTGAAGCCCCTTCTCCTCTGAGCGACCTCTATCGCCGAGGGAACCGCAAAGGCGTGGATCATGGAAGCGAAGACAGCCAGATACATTACGTAGCTCGTGTTCCAAACCTTCCAGACCGGACTCACGGCCGGGTCAACGAGAAGGTGATGAGCGGAAGCAACGTTTATAGCCACTATGTAAAGCACGAAGGCGAACCTGCTTATCTTCTCGTTTATAGAGGTTCCTCCAACGGTCAGGAAGGCGAGGAGATACCACACGGACACATGCGCCGCAACGTTTATCTGTTGGGACGGGTGACCGAGCCCCCACCATATAAGCTTGTAAACGGCTGGGTCTATGTCGGAGATTATCCCCAGAGACCATAGGAAGGTCGGTATGTAGATTATCGCACCGGAGACTATGGTTATGACGGCTATTATCGCCGCCGCCATGAGCCCGTAGACGAAGAGAGGTAGAGATTGACCGGGGTTTTCCCTCCTCCATATCATCAGGTTGGCGAAGAACACTACCACGAGCACAAGGGCACCCACAGCGAAGAGTATCATTCCCAGATAAAAGAGCGGGTGAGCTTTGAGAGGTGCGTAGGATGTCATCAGGACGTCCGCGTTGCCAGTGAGTATGGTGTAGTTGACCATGAGCCAACCGACTATGGCTAACCCCGTTCCGAGCCATCCTGCCGCTGGCGAGGACATACGCGTGTTAAGGAAGGCGGTTGATGCAAAGGTGAGAGCTGCAAGCTCAAAGAAGATTATCCAGAACACGAGGGCGTCCAACCCGTGCAGCGTAAGTATCCTGTAGTACCAGTCCACGGGGAGTACGTGGAAAAGCTGCCACCTCGTTAAAACGAGCAGAAGTGCCGCAATTATAGCTATCAGGAAGGAAACGACGGCGACTACCGCGTTAAGCCTTGCTATCTTCTCAGCCCTTACGTCAACCTTAAAACCTGTAACATCACAGGTTCTGAACCACTTTTCACCACCTTCAACAGCTACAGCCATAACTTTCACCTCCCTACTCTTCAACGATTATCTTCCCTATCATCATGTGGTGCCCTATACCGCAGAACTCGTTGCAGACTATTGCGTACTCACCAGCAGAGGTGGGTTTGAAGGTCAAGACGTAGTCGTACTTGGGAAAGACCATGAAGTTCATGTTTACAGGCTGTATGGAGAACCCGTGGAGGACGTCAAGGGAAGATATGTGGAACCTGTACTCCTCTCCCTTCTTCAGTATGAGGACAGGCTCCCACCTGAACTGGCGTCCGAGGAGGAAAACATCGCTTCCTGGAGGAGGTTTAACAACGGGAACACCGTTTTCCTCTCCAACCTTGTACTTGTTTATGAAGGCTTCCGTCAGCGAGTAAAACTCCTCTGGTGTAGTCCTGTAGGTCGTGAAGGATGGGTTCTGTTCAGCGTAAACGTGCCACGCTATCATCCAGAAGAATAGAAAGAGGGACATTATGAACGCCAGCACCATCCATATCTTCTCGTCCTTAGCTACCTTCTGGTGGAACCAACCTTCACCTGGTGGAAGAATAGCCATGACTCTCACCTCCCTAAAAGCGCTTGCTTTATCTCGTCAGGTATAGGCGGGAGCCAAGCGAGCTCCATCAGTCCCCATATTAGGTAGGAGACCGCATACACTGCCACCCCTATGAAGAGCAGCAGGATGAAGTCGTCAAAGACAAGCTGCAGGAACGGCGTTTTCCTCTCCTCACTCATCCCGGCACCTCCGTAAATGTTTATTCACTCACCTATAAGTTAGTTTACGACCTTTTAGTCATTTTTCTATAAATCCTTCTTAATATATCCATAAAAATTTTTAATGATTAATTAATCTCTTTTTCCTATTATGTTAAGAGTATGCGTGAGTGTGTAATTACTTTCGTCAGGGAGGTGCCCCGTGGCTGCTGAACTCGTGAGCGTTAGTCCTACCTACAGGTTTATGCAAAGATTGTCCTACGCTCTGAGTAAAGTCTACTCTTCCCGGCTGAACCCTATTTATTACCTGGGAGCAATAACCATATTTCTGTTGATAATAGACGTAATATCCGGAGTTTATCTATTCCTGTTCTACGATGTTGACCCCAAAGGAGCCTACCAGTCCGTAGAAAACATATCCTCCTCTTTCCTCGGAAACGTAATGAGGGGAGTCCACAGATATTCTTCAGATGGTTTGATCCTGTTCGCCGTGCTTCACATGCTCCACATGATATTTACCGACAGGTTCAGGCTCTTCAGGTGGGTCGCCTGGGTATCGGGCGTCGGTACCCTTTTAATATTCATAGTTATAGGGCTCTCAGGGTACCTTCTCGTCTGGGATGAGAGAGCCCAGCTGACGGGGCTCCTGACAGCCAAGTTCTTCAGCGTGATCCCCATATTCGGACACGCACTTATGAGTGCGTTTCTTGGCAGCGATATAAAGAACCTCGGTGGTCTCTTCAGGATACTCCTATTCGGACATATAGCTGTGACCATACTCCTGCTCTTTACCCTGTGGGTTCACGTCATGAGGATATCAAGACCGAGGTTGTTCCCACCGAGATACCTCATGGTACTGCTTACCCTTTATACGGTGGGTATGGCGATCGTGTTTCCCGCCAGGAGCGACCCTCCCGCAGACCTCGGCAAGGTTCCCTTCGCGATGAGCCTTGACTGGTTTTACCTGACGGGCTTTCCCCTCTTCAAAGTTCTTCCCCTATCTCTCAACTGGGCAGCCTTTCTGGGGTTCTTCGGGTTTCTCACCGTTTTCCCTTGGCTCATAAAGGGCAGGAGAAATCCCCCTGCGAGCGTGATTGAGGACAGATGTGAGGGGTGCAGGCAGTGCTTTGAGGACTGCCCTTACGAGGCTATCTACATGAAGAGGATATCCCCCGAAGAGGAGAAGGCTTACGTCATAGAGGACAAGTGTGCGGGCTGCGGTATATGTGTGGCTTCCTGCAACTACAACGCCAACGTGATAGATACGGTTCCCTACGAAGGGATACTCAAGGAGGTTGAACTTCAGAGACCGGAACTTCTGGTCTTCAGGTGTCCCTTCAGCGCCCAGGTGGACGAGAGGAACGGGCTCAGGGTGTACACACTGCCCTGTGCGGGTGCACTCAATACGGTCTGGATAAGGGACTTCTTGAAACACGCCGGAGGCGTCCTTCTGATATCCTGCGACGGTCCAGACTGCTACTTCAGGGAGGGTGTTGAGTGGACTGAGGAGAGGTTTCTGGGCGAGAGAAAACCCAAGCTCCTGAAGAGGATAGGCAGGGGAAGGGTCAGGCTTATAGAAGCACCCAGCGTTGCCGACGTGAGGTCTGAGGTTGATAAGTTCCTGGAAGAGATAAGGAGTGGGGACTTTCCAGAGGACGTGAAGATAGTTGCTCCGAGGAAGTTGAATCATGTATTCGCTCCCCTGATTCTGCTCCTACCCTTCCTGAGCTTCTACCCTCTAACAACGGACAGGATAGAGTTCTACCCAACCGACAAGGCTTTAGCCGTGATAACCTTCAAGTACCGTTCATCGCCGGTCAAGAAGGTGGGCAAGGCTTACAGCAAACTCAAGCACATGCAGGCAGTTCAGAACATAGCCGTGGAAAGGTCTCCTATTGAGGTTACGCTGCTCGTTGACGGCAAGCCCCTGATAAAGAAGAAATACGACCCGAGGGGTATGAGGAGAGACTCTTCAATTTACGTCTACGAGGAGTTCATCCTTGAGCCGGGAAGGCACAGCTTTGAGCTCAGGCTGGTGGAGACCGCCAACCCCGAAAAGGTGAAGAGCTTCAGGCTCAGCAGAGAGCTCAAGCCCACCACGAGCCTCGCTATAACTTACAGCGAAGATAGGGGTTTCTTCATTCTGGGAGATGGCTAAACATGAGCTAAATCCTTTTACGGAAGGAGGCTTGGCGTTAAACTAATGTTTACTTACTTCAGGCGGAGGTGAGAGATGTTTATAGCGCAGTATTTGACAGAAGAGCACAGGAAGTGTGACCGCCTTTACGCGGAAGCGGAGGAGGCTGTCCTCAAGGGTGACTGGGACAAGGCTAAGGAGCTCTACGAGAAATTCAAGGAGAAGACCCTGCTACACTTTGAAAAGGAGGAGGAGGTTCTATTTCCCGAGTTTGAGGAGAGGACTGGTATGACCATGGGTCCCACTCAGGTTATGAGGATGGAGCACAATCAGGCGAGGGAGCTCCTTGAAAGGCTCGGCAGGGCTGTGGAAGAGAAGAACAAGGACGAATTCCTTTCCGCCGGAGAGTCCCTGATGATACTGATACAGCAGCACAACATGAAGGAGGAGCAGATTCTCTACCCCATGACAGACCAGAACCTTCCCTCCGACGAAGTCGTGGAGAAGATGTCCCAGCTGGGTGAGGTATGACTCCCGGGGCGCTCTCCCTCCTCTACGCTCCTCCCTTCAGCATAGTAGCCCGTTTCTTCATAACCGCCTCCATCTTGGGTCTCGGTGGCTCTATACTATCCCTATGCATGCTCCTGAGCGGAGAGTTCAGCCTTCAGGCGCTCGTTCATATCTTCACCCTCGGTTTTGCCGCCATGACTATGGTTGGTGCCCTATTTCAGATGCTCCCCGTGGTTGCCGGGGCTGTAATAGAGAACCCCCTCCCCAAGGCTGCTTACACCCACATAACGCTCCTCTCGGGTACGCTCCTCCTCGTGGCTGGGTTCCTTTACGGAAACAAACTCCTGCTCAGTTCGGGGCTGATACTTGTTGCCCTCAGCGTGCTGTTCATAGCACCCCTCATGCTTTACAAGCTGTTCAAGCTCAAGAGCTACACTCCCACCTCCATGGGAATGAGGTACGCCCTCGGCTCCTTCATTGCGGGCACTCTGGTCGGTATGGCTCTCGTGACGAGTCTGCTGGGCAAGTTGGAGATAAACTACCTCCGGTTCGCCGAGGCTCACTTCAGCTTCATGCTCTTCGGCTGGGTAGGTATCCTCATAGCATCTGTGGCTTTCCAGGTAATAGAGATGTTCTTCGTTACCCCTCCCTATCCTAAACGCTACGCCAACGCCTTCCATCCGGTAGTTGTGGCGCTACTACTTCTGTATATAGTTCTGGAGTGGTGGCTGTTTAAGGCTCTTCTCTCCCTCCTCTTTATATCCTTCGCCTTCTTTATCGTTGTTAGACTTCGGGAGAGGAGGAGGAAGATACCCGACCCGCTCATAAGCCTCTGGTACACGGGTATGCTCTTCCTGACAGCCTCTATGCTCCTATACCCATTTGTGGACTTTGGCTCAAAGGGCTTCCTCCTGTTCTTACTCCTCTACGGGGTGTTCGTTCACAGCATAATACTGGCGATGATGTACAGGATAATACCCTTCCTCGTATGGTTGCACCTCTCCAACATGGGCGTTCCAGACGCACCCACCATGCACGAAGTGATAAGACCTAAGAAGGTCTGGATTCAGTTCTACATGCACTGGGTTTCGGTCTTGCTCCTCCTGACCTCCTTCTTCTCAGGGTTTGAGGTTCTATGGTTTATCTGTGCGGTCTCTTACGCTGTATCCTTTGGCTGGCTCTTTTTAAATCTATCTTCAGGAACGGCTCTCTTCTTTAAGAAAGCAGGTCAGCGAGATGTCTTTCCTCAACGCTGACGAGGTCTGCTATAGTAGTATTCTTTAGGAAGTCAACTATCTTCCTCTTGAGCTTTTCCCACCTGTGGTGAACCACGCAGGGGTTGGTCTCGTAAACCTCACACTTGTCGGGCATGAGCACACAGGCTTGAAACCTGTAATCCTCACCCATAAGGGAGACCACATCCCACATAGTCAGCTTTTCCGGGTCGGTTTTCAGGGCAAAACCCCCCTTGGGTCCTTTGACAGAATGGAGGACATCCCTCCGGGCGAGTTCATGGAGTATCTTTGAAAGGAAGGGTTTGGGGATGTTCTGCGCTTTGGCTATCTCGTCCGCCTTCACGAGCCTATCCCTGTGCAGTGCAAGGTATGCAAGGGCAAGAAGCGCGTACCTGACTGTATCTGAATAAATCATCTTAAATTAGATTATATTCTTAAAACGCAGTTTTATCAACTAATCCAGCTCATGTTTGAGGCTGATTATCCAGCGGGCTATGAGCTCAGCTTCCTCTTTCGTAACCTTCTGAGGAGGCATGCCCTCCTTTCCCCACTTTCCCCTGCTACCCTTGAGTATGCTGTTTACCAGGATATCAAGCTCATCTTCGGAATACCTCCTGCTTATGTCGGTGAACGAAGGTCCCAGGAGCTTTCTACTCATGTCGTGACAGTAAGGGCAGCCCTTTATCCCCACCAGTTCCTTAACTTTGGCTGGTTCAAAGCTCGCGTTCTCCCTCCTTTCACAGGACAGGGAGGACAGCAAGATCACCAAGATCAGGGCATAGAGCATAGAGGCACCTCCTACAGGTCTTTTTTCTTGAATAGGAATAGCGAGAGGGCTGTGGGAACTGCGATCCAGACAAGCATGCTCACGGCCACCACCAGCATTCCTATCCCAGAACCGAAGAACTCCTTAAAGATAGCTCCTGATACACCCATCAGGGCGGCTATGTCCAGATTGAGGACTACGAGCAGCCTCGCGAGGTCAACAGGGTTGAGAAGCGTCAGGGCGAGGACGACCCTTTCAAGGGGATACTCCCTGAACACGTATATAACCGTGAGTATGAGTCCGTCGTGCAGCAGGGCGAGGTAGAGCCACAGACCAAGAAGGAAGCTAACCCCCTTAGCCCTGTCCTCAAAGACTACACCCACCAGGAAGGCGAGGGAGGAGAAGAGAAAGCTGAGCAGTGCTCCGGCAACTATGAGGGTTACGAGAAGCCCTCTGTCTTCAGAGCCTAAGAGCCTTCCAAGAAGCGGGATCGTCACTCCCAGAAGGTAGAGCATACTCATGAAGCTTGATAGGGAGAAAAATTTTCCGAGGAAAACGCTCTTCCTGCTTACCGGCTGTGTGAGCAAGAACTTCATAAAGTTCCTTGAATCGTAAAAGTAGGTTATGGCAAAGAAGGCTGTCACGAGGGGAACTATGAGGAGGGTGACGTTCAGCAGGCTGAGAACGACCTTTGCAAGGTCGTCGCTCATGTAAAGGAAGAGAAATGTGCCACCTACGAGGGAAAGGAGGTAAAACCAGAGCCACTTTATACGGAGCAGGTTTTTCAGGTCTGCGTAGAACAGCTTTATCGTTTCAATCAAGACCTTCCTCCATGAGCTTCGCTATAGCCCTCTCCAGGGTGCTCTCGCCAGTCCTTTCCTTCAGTTCCCTTACTGAGCTCTCCAGCTTAAGGTGTCCCTCTATCAGTAGAACAACCCTGTCCGAGAGCTCCTCCACCTCGCTCATTATGTGGGATGTAAGCAGGACAGCTTTTCCCATCTCTTTCTGAGATACTATCTCTTCTTTGAGCTTTGAGCTTGCCACGGGGTCAAGCCCGACGGTGGGTTCGTCAAGGATGAGTATGGAGGGCTCGTAAGTCAGGGCTATGAGGGCGCTTACCTTCTGTTTCGTTCCGCCCGAGAGGAACTTGACGGGTCTGTCCATAAAATCCCCGAGCCCGAAGAGTTCAACGAGCCTAATTACGTTCTCCGCCGGGTCGCGCCTCCTAACCTCCGACAAGAGACTCAGGAGCTCTCTGGGTGTAAGGTTCTCGGGGAAACTTGGCTCCTGGGGCATGTAGCCTATATCCCCCCTGTAGTCGTGCCCTTCCCTTATGTTCCTGCCATTAACTCTGACCTCACCTTCGCTCGGCAGGACGAGCCCCAGTATACACTTGAGGAGCGTCGTTTTACCGGAGGCGTTTGGTCCGAGCACGGCCGTTATCTCCCCGGATCTCACGTTCAGATTCACGCCCCTGAGGGCGTATCTGTCTCCAAACTTCTTGCTGAGCCCTTTGATCTCTATCGCTTCCAATTCACCCTCCTCATTAGGGGTCTTGGGTCTTCTACCGATACGGATATGACAGCGGGCAAGGTCTCCTCCACCACGTTAAGGATCTCTACAAAGAAGCTCTTGAGGAGCACCACCGCCGAGGGATTGTTCTCAACTATGTATGAAAAGAGCTTTACCGGTCTGTAGGGTATGTCTCCTATGCCGTCCCTGTTGAGGTCGTACCCCCTGTAAGAGCTCCAGTAGTTCTCCTCTATCCTGTTGGGGTTCATCGTGCTGTTGGTAGCCACATCAAAGGTATTGCCCAGGAAGTTGTTGCCGGTTATAACGTTGTTCCAGGAGTTTGCCCACACCCGAAGAGCCCATCCGTTCTCAATGAAGTCGTTTCTCTTTATCTCCGTCCTCTGGCACTCGTCCATGAGTATGCCCGCTGTGTTCTTGCGGAACACGTTGCCCTCCACGAGGCTGTCATCTATCGCCTTGAGGAGCAATCCGTAGGACGCCCCTCCCCACTGTCCCTCAAAGAGGTTACCCTTCATGAGAACCTTCTTGGTGTACATAACGGCGACCCCAACGCCGTTCTTCCTGAAGGTGTTGTTTATATATCTGTCCCTGTGAGAGAACATGAAGTGGAGTCCATACCGCCAGTTCCCCTCCGCAAGGTTCCCTTCTATAAGGCTGTCCTCCACGAACTCAAAGTATATCCCGTCCCTGTGCCCCGTTATGTAGTTGTCCTTTACCAGTATCCTTTTTGAGTGCCATATGTGTATCCCGTTCCCGGAGTAGGCTTCCCCTACTTTAAAGGGACCCTTCACCTCGTTCCCCACAACTCTGCAGTCCTCAACCTTTGCAAGGTATATCCCCCAGAAGTTGTCCTCAAGGAGGTTGCCCTCTATCAGGCAGTCCCTTACACCCTCCACCTTTATGCCGGCTATGTCTTCAACCTCACTCCTGCCGGAGTTAATAACCCTGAAACCCTTAAGGGTAACCCTGTCTGCCTTTATCCTGACGACCTCGTGCTTTCCCTCACCGTCAAGGAGGGGTTTGCCTTCTCCCAACAGGGTCAGAGGCTTATTTATCTCTATGGTTCCTTCCCTGTAGGTTCCCCCTCTGACCACGATGGTGTCTCCCTCCCGTACAATACTGATGGCTTCCTTTATACCGCTGACGGGACAACCTGGACACACCTCAAGTGTAGCCGAAAAGGAGGTAAGGACAAACAGGAGTATCAGTGTGAGTGCTGCCGCGTCCCCGCTCTTGAAATCTTCTCCTTCCATTTCTCTCCCACGTACTCAAGAACCTCGTTCCAGGTCAGTATTCTACCCCCAAAGTTCCTGTAAGCGACCTGAAGGTCTTCTTCATTACTGAAAGCCGATATGTTCAGTCCCATAGGGCTCCTGAGCCTATCGCTCACGAGGAATTTGACCTCTTCAACTCTGAAGAGCTTTCCCTTGTTGGCAAAGTCCGAAACCCACAGAGCGAGTATGTCTTCCCTCTTAACCTGCCCGCTGAGCACGAAGGCTGCCATACACTCTATCGCATCAAACTTATAAACCTTTCCCTTTTTGGTTTTGAGCTCCGCGGCGAATCCAGCGTCCGCTATTATCATCCTGCAGAAGGCGCAGGAATCCTTGCCGTACTCTATGGGTTCTGGGTTCGGGCTCGTCTCACAGGAGAGCAAGAAGAGGAAAAGGGGGGGCAGAAGGAGCAGAAGGGACCTCATGTCTGCACCGCCTCATAGGAAGTCGTCCGCTCGCCCAATCTGCTGACAACTAAGGCTAATACACCCAGCACCAGAGACACCACAGCTATGTATGCACCCGTGTCGGGCCAGGAGCAAGCTTGCATGTTCAGGAGCGTTTTGCAGCCTATAAGGGGAGGCTGATAAGCGAGTCCCGGTATCTTTAGGGGTGCGTTCGGGTCTAAGTTGTGCCCGTAATCGTACTCCCACCTGTAGAAGTCAATTATCCCGAGCACTCCGAAGACCACAAAGAGCAAAACCCACACCTTGAGTATCTTCCTCTTTCCCGTCACAGCTCCTATGAGTCCGAGGATCACCATAAACCCGAATATGATGGGCATAACTTTGAGCTCGGGTATCTTCTCCGGCTCTATGTACTTCATTCCTATGTAATGGTTTAAGAGATTTATGTTGTAAAGGTCGTGGGGTTTCTCGCCGGTTATATCGTTCACCCATATAAGCATCCCCAGACCTTCTGGATACTGCGGTGCTGTAAGGGTTATCTTCCAGAGTGGCACGAAGAAAACCCCGATGAGAAGTAAAGAAGCGAGGGCGAGGAGCCCTCGGGAAATCAGATTCATATCACAACCTCCTGATCAGTCGGCACACTTCTTTTTATCGCCCGTCCACCAGCAGAGCCTTACCTTAGCCTTCCTCGGAGACACCCTCACATATCCCTGCATCTCCTGGTGCAGGGCAGAGCAGAAGTCCGTGCAGTAGAAGGGGTAAACTCCGGGCTTCTCGGGCTTCCACTTTATCGTCAAGGTCTCACCGGGCATTATGAGCACGTTGGGAGCCTTAGCCCCGAACATGGCGAATCCGTGGGGTATGTCCCAGTCCTGCTCTATGTTGGTGACGTGGAAGTAAACGGTGTCTCCAACCTTGATACCCTCTATGTTGTCGGGCGTGAAGTGAGACCTTATGGCGCTCATGTATATGTGAACCTCTCTGCCCTTTCTAACCACTCCCTTCTTGATAGCTTCGTCCTCTGACTTCACGGCGTAAGGGTGTTCGTTCTTCTCAAGGTCGTAAATCCTCTTCTGGTGTTTGACCACGAGTTCGGCGGGTATCATCTGGGCGTAGTGGGGCTCTCCGTGGGTGGGGAAGTCAAGGAGCATCTTCATCTTCTTACCGCTTATGTCTATCAGCTGGGCTGCGTGGGGTAGCTCGGGACCTGTGGGCAGGTACCTGTCTTTGGTTATCTTGTTCATGGCTATCAGGTACTTACCCCAGGGTTTAGCTGAGTCTCCACCGGGTATGACGAGGTGACCTATGGAGTAATAGACGGGTATTCTGTCAACTACCTTACACTCCTTGGGGGAGTATTTGACTACCTCGGAGGAT
>NZ_ABHJ01000011.1:0-58019 GCF_000171895.1 Hydrogenivirga sp. 128-5-R1-1 | reverse complement strand
CAAGGTAAAGGGAAAGCTGATAGAGATTAAGACAGAGTGGAAAGAACACCCACATCTTTACCTACCCATACAGAAGCACACCAACAGGGTGATAACCCTCACGAGGTTCCCCTTTCCCCCTACCATAGGAGATGCGGTGGTCACCAACCTTAAGGGGGTTGAGATAGGCGTGAGGACAGCCGACTGCGTGCCCCTCGTCCTCGTTGGCGACGAGTGGGTCGGTGTAGTTCACGTAGGCTGGAAAGGGCTCGCCGCCGGTGTGGTAGAGAAAACTCTGGATAGACTAAAGCCCTACGAGGAACTGCACAGGCTCTTCGCCTTCATAGGTCCCTCCGCAAAGTCCTGCTGTTACGAGGTGGGCGAGGAGTTCAGGAGATTGTTCCCCTCATACCTTGCGGAGAGGAACGGCTCCCTATACATGGATATGCAGAGGGCTGTTATGGAGGAGCTCAGGTCTATGGGCATAAACAACTTTGGTCTGATAGAGAAGTGCACTGTCTGTTCCGAAGACCTGCCCTCTTACAGAAGGGATAGAACTGAAAGGAGGCTCCTCACCTCCGTCAGGATACTGTAAATCCTTCTGCTACAGGATCAACGGTCGGGTCTGGTATCTTCCCCGTAAGCATATCAAGAAGCTCTCTCACGTGAACTATACCCTGCTTTTTCAACAGGTGCCCGTTGGCTCCTATTATGAATATACCCTCCTCGTAGTTGCCGAGCCACGCTGCACCGAGCCTGTCGGCTATGCAAAAGCCAACCTTCTTTGCCTCCTCTCCTCTGTTACAGGGAGTTACACAGTTGGAAACGCATCCGTTCCAGCCGTTAACGCCCCCAAGCAATCTCTCTATAAAGGGTGTCTTTATGACCCTGAGAGGATATCCAACGGGGGACTTGAGGAGTATGATGTCCTCTTCAGAAGCGTTAAGGACGATCTCCTTGTATATGAGAGGTGCATCACACTCGTGGGTGGCAACGAATCGGGTAGCCATCTGAACGCCGGCGGCTCCGTTCCTTATATACCACTCTATATCTCTGTAACTCCACACTCCCCCAGCAACTACGACGGGTATGTCACCCCACTTCCTCGCCTCCTCAAGAACGCTGGGAAGAAGGCTCTCCAGCTGATACTCGGGCTTAAAGCAGTCCTCGTACTTGAAACCCTGATGCCCCCCGGATTTAGGTCCCTCAAGGACTATCGCATCCGGGAGCCTGTTGTACCTCCTCTTCCAGGTTTTACATATAACGTTCAGGGCACGGGCAGAGGAGACTATGGGAACGAGGGCTACCTCGTAGCCTTCCACATACTGAGGCAAGGACAGGGGAAGCCCCGCTCCAGATATTATCAGGTCCGCTCCCGCAGCGGCTGCATCTCTCGCTACACGTCCGTAGTCCGTTATTGCTGAAAGTATGTTAACCCCTATGGCTCCCCTTCCGCCGGACAACTCCTTGGCGTTCTGAATTATCCTCGTGAGCGCCTCGGCGCTGTGAGCGTTCACCGAGCCAACTGGTCTGCCGAACTTATCCCTCTTAACGAGGTCAGGATGCCTGTATCCGGTTCCGACGGCGGACACAACACCTATCGCACCGTAGGAGGCTACCGCACCGGCAAGTCTTTCCCACGATATACCCACACCCATGCCGCCCTGGATAATGGGAACGTCCGCCTCTATGTGTCTTATTCTCAGCTTAGGTAGGTTCATCTTTAACTCCTTTTTTGACTTTGGGTTGTATTAATTTTAGACTTCTGAGGTATGCAGTCAAGGAAAAGAGTCTTCCTCGGGTTAGGCTCAAACTTAGGAAATAGAGTAGAAAACATAGTCAGGGCTCTTGAGGAGCTCTCCTCTATCGGAGAGCTCACGAGGATATCAACGGTGTACGAAAGCGAGCCCTGGGGCGTAAGAGAACAACCTTCCTTCTTGAACTGCGTCGCCGAGTTGATGACTTATGTTCCGCCGGAGGAGCTCCTTGAGAGGGTCAAGTCCATAGAGGTAGCTCTGGGCAGGGTTGAACGCTTCCACTGGGGTCCCAGGGAGATAGACATAGATATACTCCTCTACGATGATGTGATCTCAGAAAAGGAAGACCTTAAACTACCTCACCCTTACATAGGGAAGAGGGATTTTGTCCTCGTTCCGCTGCTTGAGCTTGAAGAAGACCTGAGAGACCCCATCAGCGGAAGCCCATACAGAGAGCTCCTGAAGGATATAGAAGTAAAGCTGAAGCCCTTCTGCTGTATAAGGACGGAGGGGCTCAGTGAGCGCCCTCCCTTGACTTGACGTACTGATCCCAGTTCTCCGGGTTGAAGGGCGAGAGGCTCCTGAGCCAGCTCACTATCTTGGGAAACTCCTCGGAGGCATACTGGACATCTTCCTCGGTGTTCTCCCTTCCGAAGCTGAAGACCACCGATCCGTTAGAAACCTCCTTGGGCACACCCACAGCAAAGAGGACGTGGGACTGCTTCAGAGCGAGGGACACACACGCGGAACCCGAAGCGGTCTCTATACCCATAAGGTCGCACCTAAGAAGCATAGCTTCTCCCTCTATGAAGTGGACTATGAGGGAAAGATGGTGGGGAAGCCTCTGAGTCGGGTGACCGGTGAACTCTATGTACTCCAGCTTCTCCTCAATAGCCTTTTTAAACCTGTCCCTGTAGTCTGCAAGCCTCGTCATCCTGTCCTCAAGCTCCTTCATGGTGAGCTCGGCTGCCGCCCCGAAGCCGACTATCCCGGGCACGTTTTCAGTTCCCGCTCTAACGCCCCTCTCCTGCGTTCCGCCCTCTATGAGGGGACGAACCTTCACTCCCTTCCTTGTCCAGAGGGCACCCACACCCTTGGGTCCGTACATCAGGTGTGCCGTGAAGGAGGCGGCGTCCACACCCCATTCCTTTAAGTCAACGGGATAGTGACCAAGAGTGGGAGCAGCGTCCGTGTGGAATATAACCTTTGGGTTCTTCTCCTTGGCAGCCTGAACAAGCTCCTTTATGTTCTGTATGGTTCCTATCTCCCTGTTGGAGTGCCCTATGGAGACCAAGACCGTCTCCTTCCTGACAGCTTCCCTGACCTGCTCCGGGTCTATGAGCCCGTACCTGTCAGGCTTCAAGTAGGTTACCTCCCAGCCTTCCCTCTCAAGGGTCTTACAGGGGTGTAGTATGGAGTGGTGCTCTATCTCCGTGGTAACTATGTGGTTGCCCCTCCTCTTGTAGGCGCTCGCTATACCCTTTACCGCAAGGTTGTTAGCCTCTATGCCACCGGAGGTAAATACTATCTCCTCAGGGGTGTTTGCGTTTATCAGAGTTGCGACCTTTTCCCTCGCCTCGTTTACAGCCTTCTTGGCTTCCTGTCCAAAGCTGTGCAGAGAGGTCGGATTGCCAAAGTGCTCCCTGAAGTAGGGGAGCATAGCCTCAAGGACTTCCTCAGCGACCGGTGTGGTCGCGATATGGTCTAAGTAAACGACTCTTTTACCTGCCTTCTTTGCAAACATTCTATTACCTCCTCAGCTTAATTCCTGAGCTACTATTCTCGCTATTCCATAAAAAGCCCTCGCCACGTCCGAGTCGGGATTACTGACAACAACGGGCTCACCCTCGTCGGACTTCTCCGCTACCTCAGGGTCTATGGGTATGGAGCCCAGTATCTTTAGACCGTAAGCGGAGGCAAACTCCGCCGTCTTACCCTTACCGAATATGTAGTACTTCTGTTTGTCGCTCGGGCAGATGAAGTAAGCCATGTTCTCTATAACCCCGAGGACGGGTATCTGAACCTCCTTGAACATGGAGGTTGCCTTCTTAACATCCGCAAGGGCTACGTCCTGCGGAGTAGTGACTACCACGGCACCCGATATATCAACGTTCTGGGCAAGTGTGAGCTGAACGTCTCCCGTCCCAGGGGGAAGGTCAAGTATGAGATAGTCAAGCTCACCCCATTCAACATCAAAGAGGAACTGGGTGAGCGCCTTCATGAGCATCGGACCTCTCCATATAACGGGTGTTTCCTCCGAGGGAAGCATAAAGCCTATAGATAGAACCTTAACTCCGAATTTCTCAACGGGAACTATCCTGTTTCTCTCGTTCACCGTAGCCCTCTCGCCCTTTAGACCAAGCAGGGTGGGGACGCTCGGTCCGTATATGTCAGCGTCCAGAAGCCCAACCCTGTAGCCGAGCTTAGCGAGGGCGAGGGCAAGGTTAGCCGCAACAGTTGACTTGCCAACTCCTCCTTTTCCACTGCCGACCGCTATCAGGTGCTTAACTTCGGGCACCTTTCTCTTAGTGAAAGCCGGCTGAGCACCCGGCATCTGGGGAGCCTGCTGAGGTTGGGGTTGCTGAGGAGGGGCGCTTGCAAACTTAACGTTTACCTTTTCAACGTCCGGTATTTCAGAGAGGGCTTTTTCTACCTTTGCCCTGAGCACATCCTCAAGACCTGTCTTGGGAAGGTATAGAAGCACGTCAAGCTCGCTACCCACCAGCTTTATATCCTTTACCAGCTGTGCGAGATTCTCCTTGAGTCCAAGGTCTTCCAGAGATTCCGAACGAAGTGCATCCATTATGTCCTTTACTGCCATAGATTTCCTCCTTGTGGGCGCTTCTAAGTAAAGAATATAGTAAATTGAGTTCTTAAGTATGACTGCTGTCATCGGTGTGGCAAAGGCAGGACTGCCCCTTTCAGGAGACTAATAATACAGGGTGCTTTGAAAGCCCAGATAATTCAAGGATATACTTTCCAGATCACCATATCGTTATCCCCACTCCCATTTATGCTGTATCCAGTCACAAATACATTTCCACCATTGTCAACCCATATAGAACTACCATGATCATTGCCGTCACCACCCGCAGCATTATTGCGAACAACTATTCCGTTGTTTCCGAAGGTATTGTCAAGTGTCCCGTTAGGGTTATACCTCCATACTGCCATGTCTCTATCGCCGTTGCTATTTTTGCTTGAGCCGGTAATAAGTATCCTTCCTTGATTATCAACAACTATTGAGACTCCTACATCATCACTATTTCCACCGGCAGCGTTATTGTGAACCACTATACCGCTGTTCCCAAAGGAATTATCTAACGTTCCATCAGAGTTATATCTCCAGATCACCATGTCATTATTACTTCCGTTGGAGCTATAACCAGCCACAACGATCTTTCCATTACTATCAACAACAATTGAACTTCCTATATCGTCACCATTCCCACCTGCGGCGTTATCGTGAACAACTATTCCATTGTTCCCAAAGGAATTATCTAATGTTCCATTGGAGTTATACCTCCATATAACCATGTCATAGTTGTTGTTTGCATTATGGCTTGTACCCGTTACCAAGACCTTGTTTTGGCTATCAGTTGTAACTGAAAAACCCCAGTCGTGGCTATTTCCACCGGCAGCGTTGTTATGAACCACAAACCCATTATTTCCAAAGGAAATATCCAATGTTCCATCGGAGTTGTATCTCCATATAACCATGTCATTATTGTTTCCGTTGAAGCTGGTGCCAGTAATAATGATCCTTCCGTTGCCATCAATGGCTATTGAATTGCCCCTGTCGCTACTATTTCCTCCCGCAGCATTGTTATGAACAACTACTCCATTGTTTCCGAAGGAATTATCTAACGTCCCGTTTGAACTAAACCTCCAAATGACCATATCTTCGTTAAAATTGGCGTTCTTACTGTGACCTGTGACGAGTATTTTTCCCTGACCGTCTATGATAATTGAGCTTCCAACGTCTTCACTATTTCCACCGGCTGCGTTGTTGTGAATAACCACTCCATTATTACCAAAGGTTGGAGAACTGCTCCCACCACCTCCGCCACCCCCACAGGTAGCAGTGAGGACAAATATGCCAAGCGAGAAAACAGCTCTTATAGACACCCTCATAACACTCACCTCCTCTCAGAGACGGGCATGACAACTCCCTCCTTCTCAGCCTACGGAATAAACCTCCAGATCACCATGTCATAATTTGAGCCATTGTAGCTATCACCTGTAACAAGTATCTTTCCATCATCATCCATTGTTATGGAGCGGGCATAGTCGTGGTTATTGCCTCCTGCTGCACTGTTGTGAATTACTATTCCGTTGTTTCCAAAGGATGTATCAAGAGTTCCATCTGGGTTGTATCTCCAGACAACCATATCCTCATCAGAGGTGTTAAAGCTGGAGCCTCCGATAAGAATACGTTTCTGTTTGTCTATAACTATTGAACGACCATAGTCATGGTTGTTGCCTCCAGCTGCGTTATGGTGAACCACGAACCCGTTGTTTCCAAAGGACGTGTCAAGGGTTCCATCAGGATTGTATCTCCAGACGACCATATCATAATCAGAACCGTTTTGGCTATGACCAGCAACGAGTACGCGTCCTTGATTATCAATAGTGATCGATTTGCCCAGATCGTTACCATCCCCCCCTGCTGCGTTGTGGTGAACCACCACGCCACCTGTACCGAAAGATGCATCAAGATTCCCAAAGATGTCATACCTCCATATCACCATGTCATCGTTTGAACCATTAGAACTCTCGCCTGTGACAAGTATTCTCCCTTGACCATCTATAGTTATGGAGTTACCCAGATCAGAACCGTTCCCTCCCGCTGCACTGTTGTGAACTACTACTCCGTTGTTTCCAAAGGCTGAATCAATGGTTCCATCAGGATTGTACCTCCAGATGACCATATCATCATTACCACTACCGTTCCGGCTGTGTCCTGTAACCAGTATTCTCCCTTGACTGTCTATAGCGATAGACCTGCCTGTATCGCCACCGTTCCCTCCTGCAGCGTTGTGATGAACCACCACTCCGCCTGTTCCAAAGGTGGTATCAAGGGTTCCATCGGGATGAAACCTCCATATTACCATGTCCATATCAGAACCGTTGTCGCTCTCTCCAGTAACGAGTATTTTTCCCTGATTGTCGGTTGTAATAGAATAAACACGGTCGCTCCCACCTCCTCCAGCCGCATCGTGATGGGTAACAAATCCCTTAGTACCGAAGGATGTATCAAGGGTCCCGTCCGGGTTATATCTCCAGAGAGACAGATCAAAGTCAGACCCGTTGTGGCTCTGTCCAGCAACGAGTATCCGTCCCTGATCGTCCGTAGTTATAGCTTTACCATTGTCACGGCCATTCCCTCCAGCTGCGTTATGGTGAGTGACAAACCCTTTTGAGTTAAAGGACGTATCCAGACTTCCAGAATCGTAGCAGTTTACATTGACGTTAGTTACATCTGAACCGGACACCGTACCCGAACCGTTCTTTATATAGCATGTCTGTCCAGTGGGTTGGGTAAGGATGGTCACGTTGTATGCAGAACCGTCAGTTAGTGTCGTGGAAAAAGTAAAGCTTCCACTCGTACTCACACTGAGATCATCGCCTCCGTTGTTCTGAAGTACAAGGGTGCCGCTCAGACCCGATATAGTACCGCCCACTGCGTATGTAGGTGAGGCAGTTCCACCACCACCTCCTCCCCCGCCTCCACAGGCAGTTATGAGGATAAAAGCTCCAAGCAAAGGCACTATGTTTATAGAAACTCGCCAGTTCATAACACCCACCTCCCAAAAGTTTTTAGGAACCAGAACCGTTTGGAAAGGTGAAAAGTGAAACCCCCTCGCAGTATCTGATCCCGGACTACTATATTAATAGGCTCTATCTCGGATCCCAGCAAAGGTATTTTTCACACTCTCACACAGCCGGTTCAAGGGGGTTTATTATATTGAAGGGGGTTTTGTATGAACATAGCACCGGAGATACTTAACTATCTCGGGGAGAAGAGAGAGTTTACCGAGGTTATCCTTGCACCTAAGGCTTCTCCCGTTGAGAGGAGAGGTAGAGGTATAGAAAAGGTGATGGACGTGATCCTCTCTCCCGACGATATAAGGGACACCCTTGTATCCCTGCGTTCTCATACATCCACATCCTTGGGTCCCCTTGGAAGGGAAGGCTTTTTCTCCTTCGGCATGCCAGACGTTGGCAGGATAAGGGTCACCTACCTGACCCAGAGGGGAAGTTACGTGGTTAGCATAGTTAAAGTTCCCTACGATATACCTGACCTTGAAGACCTCGTATCTCCCAAGGAGAATTTAGAGTCCCTGTTTGAGTCCCTGAGAAGCTACAACGGCATCTTAGCTGTGATAGGAAAGTCTTTCGTGATCCACAACCTTTTCTCGTACTCCCTTCTGAAAGAGCTATGCGTCAGGGAGTCGGGACTAATATACGTCCTTGAGAGACCCATAACTTACCTTATAAAGCACAGCAACTCCATAGTCATACAGAGAGAGGTGGGTGTTGACGTGGACAGCTTCAGTGAAGGCGTTGAGGAAGCCCTCTTCATGCATCCCGACATAATTTACATAAGCGACATAGCTATAAAAGACGCCCTGAACTCCGTGAAAAAGCTCTTTGATATACCAGTGCTCACCATACTGAGTATGACAGCCTCCAGCGTTGAAGCTCTGAAGAGAAGCTTTGAGGTCTTTCTGAAGGAAGACTCGGGAGACGTCCTGCGTCTGATATCCAAAGTCATAGAGCTCGGTCTTGATGAGGAAGAAAGGATAAGTTTTAAGGTCAGAGACATATAACCTTCGGTGGTGGAAACCCGTTGAAGTTCGCTCCGTAAACCGTAGTGTAAGCCCCTGCGGACAGGATGAACAGCCTGTCCCCGACCGCCGGCTCCGGCAGAAAAACCCTCTTGGCTACCACGTCCATGCTGTCACAGGATATACCGCCTATGACCCACTCCTTCAACTCTCCCTCTCTCTTCAGGTAGGTGGGATACCTTATACCGCCCAGCGCTTCAGCGAGTCCGTTGAAAACGCCCGTATCTATGTAAAGCCAGTTCTCCTCACCTCTCGTAGCCGTCCCCACCACACCGACGACCATTATCCCCTGGTCTCCCACTATACCCCTGCCCGGTTCTATCTGAAGCTCATAAGGGGATGTCGGAAAGTACTTCCTCAGGAGACCCCTGACGTAGTAAGCTATGTCCTCCACGCTGAGAGATTCCTGAAGGTATCTAACGGGTATTCCGCCTCCCATATTCAGGACGAGCAGCCTTATACCTTTCAGCCTCGCAGCCTCCCACAGCTGGGCTGAACGTTTTATAGCTATGAACCAGTTCCTAAGGTTGTTGCACTGGGAACCCACGTGGAAGGTCAGCCCTATGGGAACGAGCCCCCTGTTTTTAGCGTACTCAAGTATCTCAACAGCCGTGTTAACGTCAACGCCGAACTTCCTGGAGAGGGGCCACTCGCTACCCTCGTTGGGAACTGTCAGCCTAACGTAAACCCTCGCCCTCGGCGCTGCCCTGGCTATCTTGTCCACCTCGGGGAAGCTGTCCACGGCGAACCTGTTTACACCCACGCCGTAGGCGTAGTCTATAAAGTCCAGAGGCTTAACGGGATTGCTGGATATAACCCTTTCGGGTTGAACACCGAGGGAGAGCACCTTTCCGAGCTCCTCCGAAGAAGCCACCTCAAAACCAGCCCCTACCTCGGCAAGAGCCCTCAGTATATCTATGTGATCGTTGGCTTTTACCGCATAAAACACGTTAACCTCGGGCAGGTGATACCTCACATCAACGAACCTCGTTTTCACGCCTTCAAGGTCCATGAGCAGCGCTGGGGTGTCAACTTTATCAATGAGCTCTGCAAGTTTTGGTCTCACGGATATGAACTCTTCAAAGTAACGCTTCGCGTAATTGAACTGGAGCTCTCCAGCGTTGAGCGAGCTTTCCTTCATAAACCTATTTTAGTATCCTCAGAAGGATATAACCATCCCATCGTGGGCGGCAACCACGTTGAGACCGAGCTCCTCAGAGAGCTCTCTCGCGACCCTATCGGGTCCCCTCTCGTGCATCTCCATGCTGAAGTGGGTTATGACGGTCGTGTCTGCCTCACAGGCTGCTATGAGCTCCTTAACCTCCTCAACCGACAGGTGCTCTATGCCCGCTCTCCTTCTGTAAAAGGTGGTGTTTATTATGAAGACCTTTGGCTTCTTTGGGTACCTCTCCAGCATTTCCTCCGTGTACTTGGCACAGGAGAGGTAAACCACAGAGTCGTTGAAGGACAAACCGTAGGTCTCAGCACCGTGATGGGAGTGTCTCATTACAGCCTTGACCTTCACCCCGCGGTAAGATAGCTCCTCTCCCTCCTTTATAACTCCTACGTTTCCAAGCCTATTGATAAGATAGGGTAGAACTACCCTGTCATCTCCTTCCACAGCAGACTTCGGAGCAAAGAGGGCGAGGTTTCTCTGCTTTCCGCCGTCTGTACACGCCTCTATCAGGGTGTTCACATCAGCGGTGTGGTCAAGGTGTATGTGAGACAACACTATAAGGTCTATGTCTCTGTAATCAATACCGTGCTCTTTAAGGTAAACGAAGGCTCCCGGTCCCGGGTCAACCTGAACCCTGACTCCAGAAAAATCTATAAGGAACCCGCCTGACCGTCTGACCAGGCGGAAAGTGGTTACTCTTCCTCCGGCGGTTCCCAGAAAGAGTATCTTAGACGTCTTCAACTATGATTGAACCGCTTGGGCATTCGTCGGCAACTTCTTCCACTTCCTCCTCAAGGTCTTCGGGAACGAACATCCACTTCTCCTCGTCGCTCTCCTCTATGTCGTACTTGACCACGTCCGCTATGCCGTCTCCCCTGTCCTTGAAGACCTCGGGAACCCTGTCGTAGCAAAGTTCGCATGCGGTGCATGTATCGTAATCTATGCGAACTTTCTTGTTGGGCACATCACTCCTCCTCAACTATGATGGACCCGCTCGGACACTCGTCCGCAACCTCCTGGACGTCGTCCGCAAGGTCCTCGGGGACGTTCATCCACCTCTCGTCCCCATCCTCTATGTCAACCTTGACGACGTCTGCAATTCCGTCGCCAATGTCCTTAAATACCTCAGGAATTCTGTCGTAGCAAAGCTCGCAGGCTGTGCAGGTGTCCTGGTCAACTCTCACCTTAAGTCCCATCTGCATACCTCCTCAGTTTTCTCGGAAATATAAAAATACTAAAGAAATTCAATATATCAAGATAACCTTAATCAGTATCGCACGTCTTGTCCTCTTCCGCAACCTCAAGGACGCCCAGTATCTTGGCTACCGTCTCACCTATCTTGGCGGGGTTGTCTATAACGTAGGCTCCCGCCTTCTCAAGGGCGCTCATCTTTGCCTGAGCGGTTCCCTTTCCGCCCATTATTATCGCTCCAGCGTGACCCATCCTCTTACCGGGAGGTGCGGTTATACCCGCTATGTAAGCGAATACCGGCTTATCAACGTTGGACTCTATGAACTCCGCTGCCTCCTCCTCTGCGGTTCCGCCTATCTCACCTATCATGAGTATAGCTTCCGTCTCCGGGTCTTCGTTGAAGAGCTCTATCACGTCCCTGTGAGATAGCCCATGGACGGGGTCTCCCCCTATACCGACGGCGGTGGTCTGCCCCATACCGAGCTGGGTGAGCTGGTAGGCAGCTTCGTAGGTGAGCGTTCCGCTCCTTGATACTATACCGACCTTTCCTCTTCTGAATATGTGTCCGGGCATTATGCCCACCTTTGCCTCGCCGGGAGTTATCAATCCCGGGCAGTTGGGACCTATCAGCTTAGCGTTGGGGTAAGCCTTTTTCATGTAGTCCTTTACCATCATCATATCCTTTACGGGTATTCCCTCGGTTATGCAGACTACGAGCTCTATACCGCTGTCAAGAGCCTCAACTATGGCGTCAGCTGCAAAGGGTGCAGGAACGAAAATGAGAGAGCAGTTGGCACCGGTCTCCTTAACAGCGTCCTCTACCGTGTTGAAGACGGGTATTCCCTCTACCTCCTGTCCAGCCTTACCGGGAGTAACTCCCGCAACCACCTGAGTTCCATAAGCCTTACACTGGGTGGCGTGGAAAGAACCTTCCTTTCCTGTTATCCCCTGAACCACGACCTTTGTGTTCTTATCAACGAGTATAGCCATTATTCAGACCTCCTTAATTTGTGAAAACCTCTCTGAAATCAACACTCACCTTACACCTGCCCAAATCAAATTCAAAAATGTTCTCAGGATGAGGGGTCACAAAACTGAAAAAGCCTTCTGAAAGGGTAAACACCTTGACCTTTTTATCTTCAGGGTATACGAGCACATACCACCTTAAACCCTTTTTCTCGTAAAGCATCCTCTTCAGCTCCTCATCTTTATCCCGTGTAGAGGGGGAAACCACCTCAACCGCCATATCCGGGGCAAAGGTTAGCTTATCAAAGGGTTTTTCTGAGCATACAACTACCATATCTGGTCTTACTACCGTGTCCTCAGACACATACCAATCAAGTTCCACATATACATTGCACTCGGGGCAGGCATCCAACTTCTCATCAAAAAGTCTGACAAGACGTGCAAGTGTTCTCTGGTGAAGAGGAGAAGGAGAGGCAAGGGCGTAAGGTATGCCCTCTATAAGCTCCCAGTCTCCTTCCCACCTCTCGTAGTCCCTAACAGTGTAATGGGGAAGAAACCTCTCCGCCAAGCCCATTTTAGCGTTCAGCCTCCTGCAAGCTCAACAGCCTTCTTGGCTCCGTCCCACATATCCTCTGCGTTTATGAAGTTCATGCCCGACTCTGCGAGTATCTTCTTGCCCTCGTCAACGTTGGTGCCCTCCATCCTGACCACTATGGGGACGCTCAGCTCAACCACCTTGCCCGCCTCCACGAGACCCTGAGCGAGCCTGTCACACCTGAGTATCCCACCGAATATGTTTATGAAGACTGCTTTAACGTCCTCATCTGCCATAAGTATCCTGAAGGCGTTGGCTATCTGCTCAACGTTTGCACCACCTCCCACGTCAAGGAAGTTTGCAGGCTCACCACCAGCGAGCTTCACTATGTCCATGGTAGCCATGGCGAGACCCGCTCCGTTCACCATACAGCCTATGTTCCCGGAGAGCTTTATGTAGTTGAGTCCGTACTTATTGGCTTCAACCTCTAAGGGAGATATCTGGCTTTCGTCTTCCATCTCTTCAATGTCCTTGTGCCTGAAGAGGGCGTTGTCGTCCACGTCAAGCTTAGCATCAAGGGCTATAAGGTTACCGTCCTTATCAAGGACGAGGGGATTTATCTCAACGAGGGATGCATCAAGGTCTATGTAAACCCTGTAAAGGGTCAGGAGCATCTTGGAGAAGTCCTTAACCGGTAGACCCAGCTTGAAGGCAAGCTTGCGAGCCTGATGAGGCATAAGTCCAAGAGCCGGGTCAACCTCCTCTATGATTATCGCCTCAGGGTTCTCCTTGGCTACCTCTTCTATTTCCATACCGCCTGCAGAAGACGCCATCACTATTGGCTTTGAACGAGCCCTGTCCAGAGTTATTGAGAGGTAGTACTCCTTGTCTATCGCTGTCGCCTTCTCTATCCACACCCTGTTTACTGGCTTTCCGTCGGGGCACTGGAAGGTCTTGAGAACCTTACCGAGCATGCCTTCTACAGCCTGTTCCAGCTCATCCATATCCTTCACTATCTTTACACCGCCAGCCTTTCCCCTACCCCCACAGTGAACCTGAGCCTTAACAACGAGGGGGAAACTACCCAGTTCCTCCGCTACCTGTCTTGCTTCCTTGAGGGTAAAGGCGACCTTTCCCTCCGGCACGGGTAGACCGTATCTGGCGAAAATCTCCTTAGCCTGGTGCTCGTGCAGTTTCATCAGACTACCTCCGGGTAAAACGACGTTTGAACATTACAATTTTACAGGAAAAGCTAACCCTCTGGAGGCTTCACTGCATCAGGTAGTCAAAGGTGACTCTTTTGGTCTTACCGTTTTCGTGAATTATCACCGCTATGTGGTAAAGCCCTTTGTCCGACATGTCAAACCAGCCTCCGTAGTTATCTCCATACTGGTGAGGGTACTTAGTAAGCTTCTTCCTCGTAGCCCTGAGCAGAGGAGAACGCACCTCCGCCTCAACCTCGTAGTCGGACAGGAAAACCTCCTTGCCTTTCTCTTCCTTCCATATGCTAACGGCGAGGTGGTGAGTGTGGTTCCTTGAGGGTTTTCCGTGATGTTTTACCAGGAGTTTGTAAGCCCTCGGAAAGTTCTTCTCAAGCTCAGCGATTGAGAAAACACCTATGCTGACATAGTACTCGCCCACGTTCTTGGTCAGGGGTGTAGGTATCACCACTCCCGTTTTTTCAGAGGAGAGAGAAACACTAAAGCCCCCTGCAAACAGAAAAGCCCCCACAAAAAGCATCAAGGCAACAAACTTTCTCATGCCACACCCTC
This sequence comes from Hydrogenivirga sp. 128-5-R1-1, assembly GCF_000171895.1. Classification (NCBI taxonomy): domain Bacteria; kingdom Pseudomonadati; phylum Aquificota; class Aquificia; order Aquificales; family Aquificaceae; genus Hydrogenivirga; species Hydrogenivirga sp. 128-5-R1-1. The sequence continues at coordinate 43,791 of NZ_ABHJ01000011.1, read as the reverse complement.
CTTTTTCTTTAGACACTTTAATTATAGGTATTTGGAGAAAAACTTGGCATGATATAATTACTGCCATGAGTTTTGAGAAGAAGCTCCAGAAGCACAAAACTTACGAGAACCTCAACAACTTAGAAAAACTCAAGCACAGTTTTTACGATAAACTTGACAAGGTTCCTCCCACGATGGAGTATCTCCGGAACCTAATACTTGACGTCAAGCTCCTCTACAGGATCCTCACAGACCCGGACTTTGAGCTCAAGAGAGAGGCGAGGGAGGACTTCATAGGCGCCCTGTGGTACTTTATAGACAGCAAGGACTCCATACCTGACTGGATACCCATGCTGGGCTACTGGGACGACTACAGGTTAGTAAAGTACGTGAAAGAGAAGCACAGGAAGGAGATAGAGAGATACTTTGAGGAGACCAAGTACTTCTTGGCTAACTACTTCTGATGCTTAAGTTCGTCCTGATACGCCTCCTTCAGGCGATCCCCACCATACTCGGCGTCACCTTCATATCCTTTCTAATAATAAAGCTCGCTCCCGGAGACTTTTTAGACCAGCTGAAACTCAATCCCCAGATATCTCCCGAAACTATAGAGAGGCTCAAGAGGCTCTACGGACTTGACCAGCCCACGCTGGTTCAGTACTTCAAGTGGCTGAAGTCGGCGGTCTTCTTTGACCTGGGTTACTCCTTCCAGTACCACACCCCCGTCGTGGAGCTCATAGCTGAGAGGATTCCCAACACATTACTCCTGTCCGTCAGTTCCGCCCTGATATCTTGGGTGCTGGCGGTTCCCCTGGGTATGATCGCCGCCTTCAAGGAGGGAAGCAAGGTTGATAAGGCTATTCAAGCTTACGCCTACTCCTTCATGTCCATACCCAGTTTCTTTCTTGCCTTCATATTCCTGTTTATAGCGAGCAGGACTGGCTGGTTTCCCATAGGGGGAATCCAGAGCCCGGACTTTGAAAACCTCTCCCTTCTGGGTAAAGTGCTGGACATACTGCATCACCTCTTTATACCCGCTATGACCCTTGCCCTCGTGTCTCTTGCAGGGCTTACGAGGCTGGTGAGGAGCGCGGTTATAGAGGCTCTGAAGAGCCCTATGATAGTGATGCTAAGAGCCAAGGGAGTCCCCCAGAGGGTTGTGGTGAAGCACGTATTCAAGAACGCGATGAATCCCTTCACCACTCTGCTGGGTTACGAGGTTGCGAGCTTAATATCCGGTGCGGCGCTAATTGAGATAATAACCGGGTGGCCCGGTATGGGCATGCTCATGCTTGACGCCGTCCTGTCCCAAGACCTATTTCTCGTGATGGGCGGGCTCTACATAGGGACGATAATGCTGATAGTGGGTAACCTGCTGGCAGACCTCCTGTTAGCCTGGATAGACCCGAGGGTCAGGGAGAGGGAGTTCGCAAAGTGAAGCTCGCTATAACCTCCTTCTCCTTCTTCCAGGCAAGCTTCCTCATAACCTTGAGTTCAACGCTTTCCACATCTCCCGCTGGAAGGACGAGCTCATAGGGAACTCCGTACTTAAGGGCTGTCTTGGACTGGGCTGAGAGGAGCTTCCTTACGATCCTCCTCCTTCCGTCCTTATATCTGACCTTAGCCACGAGGTAGAGTCTCGGGTCTCCCTGATCCGCCGTGGGAAGATTGTGGGGGACACCCACGTTCGTGATCACGAGTCTGCCCTCTTTAAGTTCAACCTTCATATCCTTCTCGCCGGCTTTGAGGGTGGGGAACCTGTGGGAGGTCCTCGGCTTGGCGAGGTGAAAGAGTTCAAAGGGGAACTTCTGGATCAGGTCTTTCTTCCCGAGGGAAGGCATGTGGCAGGACTGACAGCTCTTATCCACCTTGGCAACCTTCCACTCCTTGAAGGTCTCCTGGTGGCACCCGGCACAGAAGTTTGAGCGGAGGTAGTTTCTATCCTGCCTTGAGGGGTGAGGAGGAGACCATACCTTGAGGGGTCCGTGCATTGCCCTCGTTTCCTCCTTGAAGTGACAGGCTACACAGCTCACTCCGTTCTCTTTAAACTCAGCCCTGAGCAGTGGTTTCTTATCGGGGTCAACCTGATGGGGGGCGTGACAGGGAAGACACTTGGTCTTGGTGTAGTTCTCGGACTCAAACCTGAAGTGCTCGCTGCTCCATGCGTGGAAATGCCTGCTCTCTTTCCACTCCTTGTATATCTCAGCGTGGCAGTCAGAGCACCTCTTTGCCGGTGGTCTCTCAAGGAGGTCTTCCTCAACGAACACCGTCTCCAGCCTCTCACACCCCACCATAAGCAAGGCTAAGAGGAGGATAGGTATCACTTCTCAAAAGCCTCCCTCACAACCGCAGGGACGAGGTGGACGTTGTGGCACTTGGAACAGCTGACCGCAACCTTACCCAAGGCATTGAAGACCTCGTTCTTATCGGGCTTGCCGGCAGACAGGAGTTCCTCCATCTTGGCAAGGGCTCCTTCGTACTCCTTACCCACTATGAGCTCCTCCGAGAGTTTATTGGTATGACACTTGGAACACATTGAGCGTAGCTGTCTCGCCCTCTCAACGAAGTTAAGACCCGCCTCCTGGGCTTTTTCAGGCTCACCCTGCATAAGGTAAACTTTGAGAGCCTTAAGGGAGGACACGAGCTTCTCCATATACTTACCCGTCTCCATCTCCATGAACTCCACGGGGTCTTCAATCATGACCTTCTCAAAGCTGGGGAAGCGGTAAACGAGCTTGACAGCCAGTTCGTTGTCCTGATGGCACTTTGCACAGGTCTGACCGAGCTTCTTTGTAGCATCTATAACCTTGTCAACGTTTTTGGAGCTGACAGCCTTCACGAGGTTGTCCGCAAGAGCCGGCTTGAAATAGTCCTTCCACTCAGGAACCATCTTGGAGGTGTTCAGGTAGGTCTTCTTGAGCTCCTTAGCCCAGTGTAGGGCTTTCTCCCAGTTTCCGTCGTTCACATTCAGCCTTATGCCCGTAAAGGCGGTACTCATGGCGTGCATGCTGGAAACGAACTCAAACTTCTTTGAGACGGGCGGATAGTATCTATCAAGGGACTCAGGTGGTTTCTTGAGAACTATCTTATCCGCAGAGAAGACCACACCCCCAGCAAGTATTGGAACAAGAAAGAGCTTCTTCAAATCCATGGCAAACCCTCCCGTACGGAAATTTAATGAGCTAAATAAAATTTAGCCTGTAGGAAAGCGCAGGACAACTTCAGTCCCTTCACCGGAGGTATTTATCCTGAACTCACCCCCGTTTCTCCATGTCAGCTCTCTGACTATGTAAAGCCCGAGGCTGCCCTGCCTGTAAGCCTCCATCAACTTTGCAGAGTCAAAGCCGTTCCCGTCATCCCTGAGCGTGAGCTCAACCCAATCCTCTTTCCTAACCACACCGATCTCCATGTTTCTGGAGGAGGTGTGCTTAAGGCTGTTTTCTATAACGTTGTTCAGAATCTCCTCAAGGTCTACCGGCGAGACGCTCACGCCAACCTCACCGTCGCAGCTCACCAGCAGCTTGACTCCTCTCTCCATAAGCCTGAGCTTCCAGATAGCTTTAAGCTCTTCAAGGAAGGCGCAGAGGTTCACCCTGCTCCTCTCAGTTTTCCTGCTGACCTTCTTCATGTTGTACAGGGCTTCCTCCAGAAGGACTCCCATCTTGTCCGTTTCCCTTAGCAACTTTTCTATATACAGGTCTCTCTCCTCCTCTCCTATAACGCCGTCCCTGAAGGCTGTGAGAACGTTCCGGAGGTTCGTGAGGGGTGTCCGCAGGTCGTGGGCTATACGGTAGAGCATTAGGCGCTGAGTCTCAACCATGGAGCGTATCCTCTCGGACTGGAGGCTCAAGACTTCCCCAAGTCTATGGACTTCCCTTATCCCGCTCTCCGGCACCTCGCCAGTGAAGGGAAGTTTTTTAACGCTCTCCTCAAGACGGAGCAGGTCCCTGCTCACGAACTTGGATATGAGGTAGGCGATGAACACGTAGACAGGGACGAACACAAGTATGGAGGCAACTATCTTTAGAAACATCTTCTTACCTATGGGAATGCCGACTATCTTCACAGTGAAAAAGGCTATGAGGCTCGCCACTATGAGGTAGGTAAGGAAGAGGAGCACAAACACCAAGGAGAAGAAAGAGACCCTATTCAAACCGATAGCCGAACCCCCTGACGGTCTTTATACGCTCCGCATAGGAGCGTTCTATCTCCATCAGCTTGGTGCGTATCCTGTATATGTATGTATCAACGATGCGCTCGTAGTAGGGAATGTCACCGCTGTATATCTCGGAAACTATCTCCTCGCGAGATACAACCTTGCCTCTCTTTGAGAGGAGTTTCTTGAGTATGAGGAACTCCTTCGGAGTTAGGTCAACGAGCCTGCCCTTAAGGAGAACCTTCATCTCCCCCGTATGGATTTCCAGCTCCCCCACCCGAAGGGTCTCTCCAGACAAGGAAAGCTTCTTCCTCCTCCTGAGAAGAGCTTTAACTCTCGCAAGGAGCTCCCTCATGTTGAAGGGTTTGGTTATGTAGTCGTCCGCTCCCAGCTCCAGACCGACTATCTTGTCCTCGTCCGCATCTCTCGCGGTGAGTATCAGGAGCATACTGTCGGTGGAAGAGAAGAGCTTACAGAGTTCAAAGCCGTCCGTATCCGGGAGCATAAGGTCAAGTATCACCACGTCGGGCTTGAGGGTCTCAAAACTCTTAACAGCCTCAGCACCAGTGGAGTCCCAGTAGGTTTTGAAGCCTTCCTTTTCCAGATACCTCTTCAGCATATCAGCTATAAGCGGGTCGTCTTCTACTATCAATATCTTTCCCTTCATTAGGAGAAATTTTGAGCCTCTTTCAAGGAAAGTTCAAGAAAAGTTCAAGTTTCTGGGGGATATTTTTGGAAAGCCTTTAAGGGAGGTGTGTTCTATGAAAAAGCTTCTGTTTTCTTTAGGCGTGGGAGCCGTGGTGTTTGCCGGCGACTGGGAGCTGGAAGCTCCAACCGGTCTGAAGTTCGGACTCATTAAGGGATACGAGAACTGGCACGTCGTTGCCACCCACTACAGGACGGACAAGAACGAGCTCAGATACATAATAGGGAACGACAAGGCAGTGGAAGCCTACCTTAAGGGTGCCAAGAAGTTCCCGGACGGCGCCATACTCGTCAAGATAGGCTACAGCCTCAAGAAGAACCCAGCCTTCCCCGCCTCGGTTGAACCGGACGCCATACAGAGGATAGAGTACATGCTCAAGGACTCAAAGAGGTTCAAGGATTCAGCAGGCTGGGGCTTTGCAAGGTTTGTTAAAGACCAGAAGACGGGCAAATACAAGGTCTTCGGGAAGAGTGCCAGAGACTATATGCAGTGCTTCTCCTGCCATCAGAGCGTTGCCAACAAGGACTATGTCTTCACGGACTACGTGAAGAGGAAGTGATCACCTGACCCCCGTACTTCCAAAGCCGCCGTCCCCGCGGGCGGTGGCGCTCACCTCTTCTACCTCAATCAAGTGTGCCCTGCTAACCGGCGCTATGACCATCTGAGCGATCCTCTCTCCCCTCTCTATAACGACCTCCTCGTGCCCCAGGTTTATGAGTATGACCTTCACCTCACCCCTGTAATCGGAGTCAACCGTCCCGGGAGAGTTCAGCACCGTTATGCCCTTCTTTATAGCGAGACCGCTCCTCGGTCTAACCTGTCCTTCGTACCCCTCAGGTATCTCAAAGATGAAGCCCGTAGGTATTAGAGCCCTGTCCATGGGTTTCAGAACTATCCGCTTTGGTACGGCAGCCCGCAGGTCAAAACCCGCAGAGTGTTCGGTAGCGTAGGAGGGTAGCTCTATACCCTCCCCGTGAGGAAGCCTCTTGACCCTGACCTTTACCATGTCACTCTATCTTGTCCGTGAGCTTGGGTCTTCCCCTCTCGTCCAGCTCAAAGACCTTGACCTTCACCTTATCACCTACCTCAAAAACTTCCCTCGCGTCCCTCGTCCTCTCCTTCATGTTGTCCACGTGCAGGAGACCTACTTTGCCGGGAAGTATCTCCACAAACACCCCGTAGGGCTCCACCCTTGTCACCTTACCCTCGTAAACCTCACCGACCTCTATCTTCTTTTCTGGGGGAGAAGAGCTCCCGTCCAGTCCCATTGTGGTGAACTTGGGTCTCCCCATGTCGTCCACTTCAAGAACCTTGACCTTCACGGTGTCTCCAACGCTGTACTTATCACCGGCATGCTTTATGGGCTGAGCCATCTTGGACACGTGCAGGAGACCTACTTTGCCGGGAAGTATCTCCACAAACACCCCGTAAGGCTCTACCCTCGTCACCTTGCCCTCGTAAACCTGCCCCACCTCCACGTCCTTGACAAGGTTCTCTATCATCTCTATGGCTTTCTGTATAGCCTCGTCCGAATAACCGGTGAGGAAGACCTTTCCTTCCTCCCCAACCCATATCTTTACCTCTGTCTCCTCGTATATCTTCTTAACGTTTGAACCACCAGGACCTATCACGAGGGCAGCCTTTTCTTCGGGGACTTTGTATATGACTATCCTCGGTGCATAGGGGGAGAGCTCCTTCTTGGGCTCTGGTATGGCTTCGTACATCTTCTCCAGAATGTAAAGCCTGCCTTCCTTAGCCTGCTTGAGCGCCTCTGTCATTATCTCCTTGGTTATACCCTTTATCTTTATATCCATCTGTATTGAGGTAACGCCCTCTCTGGTTCCCGCCACCTTGAAGTCCATGTCTCCCAAGTGGTCTTCGTCGCCGAGGATGTCCGAGAGTATGACGTATCTGTCCCCTTCCTTTATTAGCCCCATGGCTATACCGGAGACGTGTTTGCCTCCCTTAATAGGGACACCGGCGTCAAAGAGGGCAAGTGAACCCCCACATACGGTAGCCATTGAGGTTGAGCCGTTGGACTCAAGTATGTCGGAGACAACCCTTATTATGTAGGGGAAGTCATCTTCCTCAGGGATAACAGGCTCAAGGGCTCTCTCGGCCAGGGCACCGTGTCCTATCTCCCTTCTCCTCGGAGGACCCCAGGAGCGTGCCTCCCCGCCCGAGAATGGTGGGAAGTTGTAGTGGAGCATGAACCTCTTGAAAACCTCGCCCTCGGCTATGGTCTCTATCAACTGGGCTTCATCGGGAGCACCGAGGGTGACGGTGACGTAAGCCTGAGTCTGTCCTCTGGTAAACACCGCACATCCGTGCGGTCTCTCAAAGGGATGGATCTCTATGCTTATGGGTCTTATCTCCTCAGGTTTCCTCCCGTCTATCCTGACACCTTCCGCAAGTATCTTCTCCCTCATGAGTTTGCTTTCAAGCTTCTTAAAGAAGTACTTAACGTTGAAGTGGAGTTCCTCGGGAACCCCGTGCTTCTCTATGAACTCCTCAAGTATATGGGAAAGAGTCTTATTCCTTTCCTTCTTGTCCTGAATGGCAAAGGCTGAAACTATCCTCTCGGAACATTCTTCCTCAAGAGCCCTGACAAGCTCTTCGTCAAGGTTTATACCTTCAAACTCAACCTTCTGCACTCCTATGCTCTCACGGAGCTTCTCCTGAAGCGCTATAGCCTCCTGTATGGCTTCGTGTCCAAAGAAGAGAGCCTCCGTTATGACCTCTTCGGGAACCTCCTTAGCTCCACCCTCCACCATAACTATTGCGTCCTTGGTTCCCGCCATAACTATCTCAAGGTCTGCATCCTTCCTCTCCTCGTAGGTCGGGTTGGCTACAAACTCACCGCCAACCTTGCAGACCCTAACTCCCGCTATGGGTCCCTCAAAGGGTATCCTTGAGATGTGAAGGGCTGCGGATGCACCGGTTATGGCGAGCACATCTGGGTCGTAGTTATCGTCAGCGGACAGGGTCAGGGCTGTAACCACGACGTCGTGGAAGAAGCCTTCGGGGAATAGAGGTCTGAGGGGTCTATCTATAACCCTTGAGGCGAGAACTTCCCTCTCGGAAGGTTTTCCTTCTCTTTTAACAAAGCCCCCTGGTATCCTCCCGTAGGCTGAGGGTCTCTCTCTGTAATCAACGGTGAGGGGCGTGAAGTCTATCTCCGTATTTGGTTCATCTGACATCACCGCCGTAACGAGAACGGCGGTTCCTCCCTGCCTTACAACTACAGCCCCGTCAGCCTGCTTAGCGTATCTACCAACCTCTATAACTATCGGTTCTTTGCTGTTGCCTATCCTTGCACTTTCCTCCATATCACTTTACCTGAAGCCCCATCTTCTTTGATATCTCTACATACCTCTGGTAGTCTGTGTCCCTCAGATACTCAAGGAGTTTTCTCCTCTTGTTGACCATGGCTATGAGTCCTCTCCTTGAGTGGACGTCCTTCTTGTGCTTCTTCATATGTTCGGTCAGCTTGTTTATCCTCTCCGTAAGTATAGCTATCTGGACTTCAGGAGAGCCGGTGTCCTGCTCATGTCTCTGGTGTCCCTTTATCAACTCCCACTTCTTCTCTTTGGAAAGGGGCATTACGCAGACCTCCTTATCAAAAATAAAATGTGCAATTTTTTATTATAACACTTTAAACATCGTATATAGCGTCAAGGAGTTCCTTGGCTTTTTCCTGGTCTATGTCTTTCAACCTCTTGTAAACCTCCCGGGCACTATCCACCTTACCCATACGGGTGTAGGCTATGCCCAGTTTGAACAAGAGTTCCGGATCGTCTGGCTTGCTCTCAAGCTCCTTCCTGAGGTCTTCGGCGTACTTTTCTAAAAGACCCTCTCCCATCTTGCTGAATACACCCTTGTAGTTCCTGCCCAGCATGGTTTAATAATTTAACCTCTTAAAGGGCTGTAAGTATAAATTCAATCACATATGGATTGGGTCTTAAGAGAGCTCAACAGACTGAGGGAAGAGAGTCTATTCAGAGAAAGAAGGCAGATTGAGAACCTGAAAGACTTCTGTTCAAACGACTACCTTGGGCTGAGAGACCACCCGGAGGTGGTGGGTTCAGCTGTTGAAGCCCTGAAGAGGTACGGTCTTGGTTCAGGTGCATCTCAACTGGTGTCGGGCTATACGGAAGTTCACAGAAGGCTTGAAGAGGAATTAGCCAGATTCAAGGGTACGCCCGCCTGCGTTCTCTTCGGCTCAGGATATCTGGCTAACGTTGGTGCCATACCCGTGCTCTCAGGCGAGGGTGATCTAATAGTAAGTGACGAGCTGAACCACGCCTCCCTCATAGACGGATGCCGTTTCTCCAAGGCTGATAGAAGGATATTCAGACATAGGGATTACGAAGACCTTGAAAGGATACTGAAGGCAGAGAGGGGAAAGTACAGGAGAGCGCTCATAGTGACCGACAGCGTCTTCAGCATGGACGGGGACTTGGCAGACCTCAAAGCCCTCTACGAATTATCTGAGAACTACGAGTGTATCCTCTACATAGATGACGCCCACGCAACTGGAACCATAGGCGAGGGTAGGGGCAGCCTCAGGGAGTTCGGACTCCCGTGGAAGGAGCACGTGGTAGTTATGGGAACTCTCTCAAAGGCTCTCGGGAGTTACGGAGCCTTCGTATGCGCAAGTGCTGAACTCACCGAGCTCTTAGTCAACAGGGCAAGAAGTCTTATATTCACAACCTCCCTGCCTCCCTCCCTCTGTGCAGGCGCCCTGAAGAGTCTTGAGCTGATTGAAAAGAATCCAGACATGGTTACAAGGTTAAGGACGCTCTCCGAGCGTATTTATAGAGAATTAAAGGCACTACCCTTCAAAGTCCACTTCCACGGCACGCCTATAATACCCCTGATAGTCGGTGAGGAAGCGAAAGCCCTTAATATTTCCAGAAAGCTGCTTGAGGAGGGTATATTCCTCCAGGCGATAAGGTATCCCACCGTCCCCAGGGGAAGTGCAAGACTTAGGCTGACTGTTAGCCTAAGGTATTCTGAAGAGGACTTAGAACTTCTTATAGAGAAGCTCAAAAGCGTGGTGAAGGATACAGGTTGAACACGGGCCCGGCAGGACTCGAACCTGCGACCTGGGGATTAGAAACTCTATCAAGTGCTTGACACACAAGGAAAAGAACGATTAAAAATGCCAAATAATGCTTATAACTCAAGGCTTAGAAGTTAATCTCATGCTTTATGGTGTTTATCATAATTTAGTGTTATTTTTAAGAAGTTCGTTAGAAATCTGTTAGAACCAAACTTTTTCACAACATGAGTGACCTCCTGTCAAATTTTGGAACATAAGTAGAAATAGCCTATCGTCAGGAAAAGGAAAAAACTTCAAGCATCGTCGCAGAACCTCTTGAATAAACTCAACCACTTCAACAAGCTCAACCACAATGGGAGGAAACGCAAGAGACAACATATACTTCCGGAAACCTATCTCATTAAGCTTAGACCTAAGCTTCAAAAGCACAACATGCCACACCGCCATTATCCAGAGCCTTATAGCCCTGAGTTTCCTCACCATGTAGCTTTCAAGTCCGTGAACCTTGAGAACCTTTATCTCGCTCTCTACCTGCCACCTGTGCTTGTAAAGGTCTCCAAATCGTTTCTTGCTAAGTGCCTTGTTGCTTACAACCACCTTCTCCTTGTCGTCTCCCTCACCAACTCTGTGTGCATAAAGAGGCTTACTTAATCCCTTGAGCTTCACTCTCTCAGGTCTCGGAAACCACAGGTCTCTGAGCTTCTCCTTGCTTTCCCGATCCACTCTACCCTGACTTATGGCACATACGAAATCAACTTCTTCGGACAGGAGGAATTCAAGGAGCCTGTTACAGGTAAGACCTGCATCGCAGAGGAAAAGGAGATTGGGAAATAGTCTCTTCAGAGAGTGCAGGAGCCTTTTCAGAGCTTCTATCAGGGCATCCACAGGCTTGACGTCGCGGAGTAGCTCAACATGGAGAGGCACTCTTAAATTGCCTACCGACAGGATTATGACCAGTGCCCTGTGGGCTAAGACGATTCTTTTTGAGGAAGGGTCGTAGAGCTTATTGACACCTTCAATCTTGGAGCCTGTTTTTCTCAGGAGTGTGGTATCGGCGATGAGGAAGGCTTTATGGGAGGAGCTGAGTTTAGCGAGGAGCTGGTATATGAGGGATTGGATTTGAGGCATTGGGTTAAAGTCAGGGGAACTCAGGAATCTTGATAGAGTTGAGGCAGAGTAGGTAGGTGAGGAGGACAGTATGTATAGGGAATGTGAGAAAATATTCAGGAGGGCGTTGTATTTAGCTTCGTTCATTCCTCTCACCTCTCTGGGGGTTCCTCGGGGAGGTTCTTTTTTTTTACAGACTTGAGTGCCTTCTTGTCAAGAGATGCAAAACTTTAGAAATGCTCTGTCCAAAAATAGCTTTAGATACTCCCTGTTCTTTGCATCTTCCCCTTTCACATATGCGGACAGGCTCATGTTCATACCACCCCTGCCATCATAAGCATATTCATTATCCCTACCTTGAACACCAGTTCCTTCTTCATATTCTCAAACTTCAAACTCACTACATACTCCCCAAACCATCGCTTGAATACTGAGAAGAAATTCTCCACAAGCCACCTCTTGCCATACTCTATTCTTTCCTTCCATCGCCTCTTCCCCCTCCTTATAGCCCTTACCACTTCATCCCTCAATGGATTTCCCCTTACCTTCGCCCCCTTCCTCACAAGCACTCCCGCACATATACCCTCATCATGCAAATACCTGAAAAACTCATGTGTGTCGTATCCGCTATCAGCCACAACCTTGCTCACTTTCTTGCCCTTGTCCTTTGCCTCCCTCTTAGCACCTTCTACAAGCTTTTTAGCTTTCTGACTGTCATGGACTCTCTCGTCCGTTACCTCTATCTCCACTACCTTCTTCCTTTTGAGGTCAAAGGCTACGTGTAGTTTTATCCATCCTTTCCTTGCCCTCTTGCCATGCTTCTTCCTGAGCCATTCCCCTCTGTTGGTAACCTTTATGCCCGTGGAGTCAAGGACTATTACGAAGTCATCTGGCAGGTCTTCCGGGTCTGGGAAGTCTTTAATGTTTATTTCCATGGTTTTGAATCTGTAGTGTAGAGTCCTGAAGTCAGGGATTTTCAAGCCTGAGTTTTGGAAGAGCTTTTTAGCGAGTCCCTGGGTTTGTCTGTATGGGAGTTTCAGGGCGAACTTTATGAAGAGGAGCATCAAGATGAGGTGGTCTGAATACACCGGCGGTCTACCTGTATTTCTATTCCTCTCACTCTTAGCTTTTAGACCAAAGCTCATGGAGTCTATGAGTATTTCACCCCTCTTTACAAGCTCTCCGTTGTATTTGCTCCAGTCCCTGCTCATGGGTCTTTATTCTAATGGGTAGGGCTTTTTAGACAAAGCACTTTAGAAATATAATGTTTTAAGATACTGTATGTTTTTCAATCCATTCCATAATTTTTGTGTATTCAAACAGAAGCCGTTTTCCTATCTTTACGTAGGGAATTCTTCGTTCATATACCCATTTATAGATGGTGCTTTTAGGCACACGAAGTGCGAGGGCGAGTTCTTCAACCGTCATAAATTGTATCTTCTTTATTTTGCCCATGGTTCAACCTCCTATAAAGGTTTTTCACCGCTCATTATAAAGAGGCAGTTGAAAGACAGAAGGCCCCTCTGGGGGAACTGAAAGCCATTATCGGGGCTGACAAGGAGACAGAATGGGTAAAGCCTATGTCCCTCCCCTGAGCCTTTTTAGAAACATCTCGTAGATTTCATCGGGGTTAGGTTTTTCCCCGCCTTCTTTTCCCACTTGCCCTCCTCGCTCTCGCTCCATCTCTACCATGCTCGTTCTTTCCTGTGTTTCATCTTTTGTTGCTCTTTCGCTGATTGCCTTTGCTACCTGTGTTGCCTCTTCTGCTTCTGTTAGCTCTTTCTTTTCGGTGGTGCTTTTCTCCTCAGCTATCGTCTCCTCAATCTCCTTCCCCACTTTGTTTCTCATCCCTGCCTTCCCAGATAAAGCCTTGAAAAGTTCAAAGCCTGTCTGTTCCGGGTCTTCCTCAAACTTCTGTTTGATGAGGCGGATAGACGCTACGAGCACTTTCGTTAGGGACAAACCCATCTCGGTAGATAGACGCTTTAGTGCCTCATATTCCTCTCTTGGAATAGGGACTGCAACCTTCTTTGTCTTGCCCATCTTTAACACCTCCTTTTCTCGTTCTCTTTCGCTATAAAAATATTATAAATAGTTTCATCAAAATGTATAAGTTTTTTATAGGAAATTTATATATTACATATAAGGTATTTAGGCAAGCGAGGGTGCCTCAAGTCAGCACACTTATGACCCAGGTCTCCATTACTCACCTTTCTCTTTATAGCTTTTTTATACTTTTTGTATATGTTATATATTGTCTTTGTATATAAATTTTATACATTCTTTATAAAGTCGGGGCTGAAAGTTTATAGCTCCTCCTCGTCTTTCTTGTTGTTTTGTGCCTCAAGGAGCTCAACCAGGAACTTCTTGTCCTGGGAGTATTTGTAGCTTGCGTAGCGAACGAGGGTACGCAAAAGTCTGACCATAGGTATTCCTGTTTCTTCTGAGATATCCTTCAGAAGCTGATAGTTTTCCTTCTCCATTGCCTCTGACACTTGCTCCCATTTCCTTCTCCCATATCTTAATCCTATGCACAGGGGAAAGAACATCAAGCTCACTACTGACAGGCTTATTGAATGGTGCAAAAGAACCGAGCACGAGATAGCGAGGAAGGAAAAAGAATACAGAGAAAAGCTCCTCTTCCTTGAGAAAGCTCTTGAGAGAGGATACGAAGTGAACATGGTATATGTAACGACCCAAGACCCCAGGATAAACGCAGGTAGGGTCGCCAAGAGGGTCGTTCTCGGAGGACACCCAGTCCCCCCGGACAAGATATACAGCAGGTATCGGACTCCTTGACAGGCTCCTCGTGGCAGACAACTCAAGAGAAGGACAGCCACACAGACCTTACATGGCTTTTGAGGAAAGCTCACTCATGTGGCTTGACAGCTCCCTCAAGTTCACGGGAAAAGCCATAATCCCCAGACACGGAGAACTCCCCGAACACATGAAGCTCCTCGTAAACCGCCTCCTTGAAGTCAGTCCCGGAGAGCCGAAGCTCAGAGAAGAGGTTTCCCTCCCGCCCTATATGAGGAAGGTAAGGGGCTTGGAGAGGTAAGAGGTGCTCAAAGAATAACCACCTTCGGCTTTTTTTTCTTAACAACCTCAAAACTCTTGTCGGTAGTGTAAAACCTGTCCGCAGGCTTCACACTCACGTATATGAGAGCATCTATCGCAGGAAGACCTGTCCCGTGACTGACGGAAGCCCCCTCCTGAGCTACATCCACGTCCACAGGGACGACCTCGCAGTTGAGAAGTATCGCCTCACTTACCTCGTCCCACCTCTCAATCTTACCGAGCCTGTGAAAAAGCCTCTTGAGTTCAAAGAGGACGAGGGAAGAGGTTACGGCTTTCAGCTCCCCCTCCACTACCGAGCTCCACACACGGACAGCTTCTTCCTCTCCCTCAAAGACCTTTATAAAGAAGCCCGTGTCAAGACCTACCCTCTCCACTCTTCCCTCCTCATCCGGGAGAGCTCTTCCATGGCGAGCCTGCTCTCTTCTTCGGATAGCTTCACCTCAAGGAGCTTCCTTCCTGCTTCTTTCTTCTTCCTCTCAATCAGGAACTCCTCAAGGGATTTGGCTACGAGCTTTGAGAAGCTTACCCCTTCTTTATTTGCGAGCCTCTTCAGCTCTTCCGCCAAGCTCTTGTCCAGCGAAACCGTAACCCTTACCACCGGCATAGGAATATGTTATGCAGTTCATAACATACTTTCAAGTGAAGGCTTATTATATAGAGGTATGGACTACGCTGAGAGGATAAGGCAGACGACGGACGAGGTAGAGAAGCTAATCCTCCTGGGAGCGTGGCTCACGGAGGAGGCTGAGAAGAGAAGAATAAGACCTCCCGTAGTGGTAGGGGGGAGTGCGGTTGAGATATATACGCTCGGATACTACAGGTCGGGAGACATAGACCTCGTGGGACCGAGGGAGTTCGTCAAAGAAGTCCTCCTCTCTTCGGGATACTTCAGGGAGAAGGGCAGGTTCTTTATCTCGGACGAGCTCGGACTGTTCGTTGAAGTGCCCGATGACAGGCTTGACGGGAGCTACGAAAAGGTCAGGGAGGTTAAGGTCCCCGAGCTCGGAGCAAGAGCCTACGTCATAGGGATAGAAGACCTGATAATTGACAGGCTGAAAGCCTGCGTGTTCTGGAAGAGCGAGGACGACTGCCTCTGGGCTAAATACCTTCTGGAAAAATACAAGGGAGAGATAGACCTTGACTACCTCAAGGAGAGGGCTGAAGAGGAGAAGGTGATTGCAAAGCTTGAGGATATATTAAGAGGAAGGAGAGGAAGAGATGCCGGGAAAAGAAATCGTCCTCAGCCTTAAAGACATACAGAGGAAAAGACACGAGGCGAAGCTGGAGATGCTGAGGCTCGGTCTTCCCGTAAGGAGAAAGAGGAGCTTTCCCAGAGACCCCGAGAAGAGGGAAGCTCTCCTTGAGTGGCTTTTAAAGGTTACCCCTCCCGCTGAGGACATTCTCTCGGGGAAGGCTTTTTCGGAGAGGTTCAGGAAGAACAGGGAGAGAGAAGATGGGCGTGATTGAGCTTCTGGCTTTTGTGGCCATAGGCTACCTGATTACGGGAGCTTTCCTATTGTGTTGGCTGGAGAAAGTTGGGAATAATTATTCCCAAAAAACGGAAAGGAATTGAGCTCCGGGGAGAGGGCGTATAATAGAAGATAGATAGCAGGCTTGGAGAGCCTGCCCGGCTCCTTGGCAGGGGAATAGGAACTATGTATTAGGGGAAGTGTTTTCACCCCACAACTTTGCTTGCGGTCTTCGTTGTTTCCGGTGTAACTATGTATTAGGGGAAGAACGTCTCCGAAAAGACCATCTACAGATGAGCTACCAAGCTTTGGGAATAACTACATGGTAGGGGAACGGGAGGTCGTATGGGGCAACCTTATCGCTAAGAATAGCTACATGGTAGGAAAACCCTGAGCTTCCGTCTGAAGGACATCGTGGAGCTCCTTTGCTGTAAAGATAGCTACGTGTTAGGAAAACTGAAGGAATTGCTCATACCTCTCGGGAAGGTCGGGGATATGCAAGTTCGTTCTAAAAATAGCTATGTGTTAGGCACAGACGAGTTTTTGAATATAGCCATGTATTGGGAGAACAGGTATTTGAGCGCTACGCTCTTAATGTCCTTTTGCCGCTTCCAAGTAGCGGGAAGCTTGGAAAATAACAAATAACTATGTAGTAGGGAAACCCTTTCTGTCCACCCACAGGAGGAAGTCAGGGTCGGGTTTTTAATATAGCTATATAGTAGGGAAACCTATATACTCCTGCACGACAACATATCTCACGAGCCTGTTTGGAAGATAGCTATATAGTAGGGAAACAGTATTCCCCCGCTTATCATCATATTATTATTTTACAGTCCGGAATGATAGCTATATGGTAGGGGAACACGCTGACTATGACCGAAGAAAAGACGCCTTCGTTCTCAATTAACTATGTAGTAGGAGAACAGGCAAATGTTGAAGAGGAACCAGAAAACACGAGGGAGAGCATGAAGGCAAAACTATATAGTAGGGAAACAAGAATTGACCAGGCAATCCGCTCCTGCTTTTTCTGGGGGTTGATAATAACTATTCAGATAGGAGAACCACTCCACAATCGCATGAAACTCTGAAGGTGGCTTTGCTTGGAACTATTAAGTAGGGAAATTGAACTCAATCTCATATCCACGCCTTTCCCTTTTTGTCATAACTACAAGATAGGGAAAGTCCATAACCACGATGCATCCGTAGTCTTCCAAGAACTTGCTAATAACTGTCAAGCAGGTAGTTAGTAAGCATACTTACTTACTTACTTCACCGCCTTCTTTATCTTCTCCATAAGCTCCACAGCCTCTCTCTCCGAGAGCCTGTAATAAGCGGGGACGCTTCTGTGCCCTTCCCTCTCGTATCGCAGATACCACCCCTTTGTCGCACTCCTGCACACGCTTGCCCTAACGTCTTCCTTCCTGTCCCACAGCTCAACCACGCACTCATCTCCGGGCTTGTGGGCATACGTGAAGGTCCCAAACCACGCCACCTTCTTCAATTCCCTGTATCGGTCAATCAGCTCCCACACCCTCTCTATCCTCTCAGGGTCCTTCAAATACACAGCTTTATATCCGGGCTTCCAGAAGGTAATATCAAGCTCCCCTTCCTTCTTAACCACGTTGTAGATACCGTCCGCTACCCACAGGACAGAGCCAAAACCCACGTAAAAGAGGAAACACTTACCTATCCTGTCCTTAATAGAGCTCTTCATCTATGTCTCATTATAGAGGGCACTTTTCCCTTCTATTTTCCCGTCCTCGCTATACTCTATACAAAAGGGGAAATATGTGGATTTCAGTCAAAGGGCACATATTTGAGCTCGGCTTTAAAATCGGATTTGCAAGAGGCGTCATTAACAGGACAAAGGACAAAAAACTCAAAGAAGAGTGGGGGAAAAGACTTGAAGAACTTATAAACATCGCAAAAGTATCCGAGAAAGAGCTCAGGTATATAAGCAGGCTGTTCCAGACCTTACCTCCTGAACAACTCTTTTCCACGGCACTCCTCAGAGATAGAGAGGAAGTCCTCCGTGAACTCTCCACGAAAGCGGAAATATCCCCCTCTTCAAAAGAGGAAGAAACTCAGCTCGGTGTCTATGTGACAGGTCTATACGGGGGAAGGCTCTTTGCCATGCACCTCCCGAAGGGAGACATAACCCCCGTAGTCTTTGATATGTTCTCGGAAAACCGGGAAGCAGGAGCCTTCTTCAACGCAGACCTGATTTTTTACATCAAGAATCCCAAGAGGGACACAAAAGAACTTCACGTGTATGACATCAAGCTCTTCGGGGGCGGAGGACACATAAGGAGATTTTTGACGAGAAAGGAGAACACCAAAGATGTGGTCGTCGTCCCACCCAGAGCAAGGGGTATTCAGCTCTCCCTATCGCTCGGAGACCCCTCCCTTCACAGCTTCGCAAAAGCGCTCCTGAAGACAGGTCGGACGATGCTGGAAAGAGAAGAGGTAGAGCTTGACTTTGAGACCAAGTCCCTCATTCAGGTCTTTTCCTACCTCTTTGATTACCTGAGAGAAAGCGGAGACATCTTTGACAGGATACATACGGGGCTGATTACCTCTACCACGGACGGGGTCGTTTTCACCTTCAACCCTTCCCATGAGAAACTTCCTGTAGAGGAACTTTCAAGAAAATTCAAAGAGCTATACAGAGAGCTCAAGAAGAAGGAAGAGCCTTACGCCCTGAAAACCCAGAAAGAACTCTCAACCAGGAGAATGCACAGGATACTGAAGAGGTTGAGAGAACTTAAAGACAAGGTTCAAAATGAAGCCCTTGAGCTTGAAAAAGAAATAAATAGGCGGGACGGGGCGGTTTACGAGATAACCCCCGAGTCCAGAATATCGCAACTCAGAAGAGACACGGAGAGAAGGACGAGAGAGTTCTGGAGAGACCCGTGGGGGAAAGTCCTCATCCTCCTCCACTCTACCGGCTCCGGAAAGACCTTTGCCATGAAAAAGGTCGTCCTTGAAGAGAGTAAAGACAAGCTCATCCTCCTTTACTTCGCCCCCAGGATAAGGCTCCTTGAAGAGGTAAACAAAGAGGCTGGCAAGATAGAGGGCGTCAGCACCGTTTTCCTTTATGACTCGGAAGAAAAGCCGAGGAGAAAGACTATTTCATATACGAGAGCGGGGGACATAGCAGAGGTTGAGGACGCAGAAAACACCTCAAGAATCAAGCAGGCTGTCGCAGAGATAAACAGGAAGATAGAAGAGGGAGCCGAGAAGATAGCCTGCCTTCTGACCACCCACTCAATTACCAAGGCAGCCCGGTCTTCCTACCCCACGCTCAGGCGTGTAAAAAAGAGGATGGGAAGCTGGAGAAGGAAGGGATACAGGGTGGCTATGGTCTTTGACGAACTCACAGGTTCAAAGAACGGATTTGCAAGCCTTAGATGGGCGATAGAGCTGATGCAGGAATATCCCGACATGGTAAGCCTGATGGTCTTTGATGCGACCCTTCATTCCAAGGGCGTCTTTGAAAAAGCCTGGAACGAATTCGTCCGGGAGGGATACGTGTCCCCTTCCTTCACCTTCGCCGACTTTGAGCCCGAAGGGGAGATGAATCTTGACGGCTCAAGAGCCTTCGTCTATTCGGGCTACTCCTACCCTGCAAAGAAGCTCCTCATAAAGGAGAGGTTCATACTCGGGGCGAAGGACAGGGATGAGATTTATGACCGATGCGTTGCGCTTGCAGGGAGTCACCTTGAAGAATTGAAGAGGAAAGGCGAAAGGCTCTACATATACGTTCAGAGCAGGGAGGCTGTCCAGGAGATAAAGAGGAGGCTGGAAGCTCAGGGGTTCAAGATTCTTGCGAGCACGAGCAACATAAGGGGCTCTCAGGAGGAGCTTGAAGGAGACAGCCTTGATTACGACGGGGTGATTTCCACCTCTACCCTTTCACGGGGGGTGTCCCTCAGACAGAACTTTACCAGAGCCCTCATACTGACGACCCACTTCTCTTCCATAGAGGAGAACGCGGCGGAAGACCTGCAGGCGTCCGCCCGTATCCGGGGAATGGAAGGAGAAGAAGACGTGGTCAAGGAGATAATAAGGGTTTACGCCTTCGTGGAAGAGGAAAACGAGGAGCTCGTGAGAGAGCGGGCGAGAACATACCTTGAGTCTCTGATGGAAGAGCTTAACATGGAGGAGGGAGAGGAAAGCGAGGAAGTCCAGAGGGAAACCGAAAAACTACTTCACCTCTTAAAGAAGAGGGGCGTGCTCAGAGACCAGATTATCTTCTCAAAGCTCTTCAGGAAGCTCTATGAGAGCTATTACTCACCGTCGGGCAAGGTAGTGGCGACCATTTCCCAACAGATGAGACCCCTCTATACACCCGAGGAGCTCTCTCCGGGCGGGCAGGCTATTAACTTCCTGGAGGAGCTGAGCGATTACTATCCTTCCCTGACAAAGGAACAGATGGCAGATATAAAACGGCTGGCTTCTCTAATCGCCAAGATGCTCAGCGTCCTTCCCGACGTGGAAATAAGCAAGATAGGAGAGGAAACCGACTTCTTCCACCCATACCTGCTGATTGCTGTGGACCTGAAGACGAGCGCAGAGCAGAGGGACGTGGAAACCGCCCTGAGGCTCTTTGAAAAGCACAGAGACCTCTTTTACAGGGCGAACAGGCGGACTGCGGAGGAGCTTGAAGCCTGGCTCTACAGGCTGAAAACGGGGCGCCAGAGTTCCCCGATTTATGGACTCGTTTACATACCGACCCTCGCAATAGCATACGAAGCTGTGGAGAGAGATTTTGTCTCGGTTGAAATGCTCTATTCCAAATACATAACGAGGTTCGGCATAGGAGTGCTGGGGGCAGGGCTAAAGCTTTCTGCGAGGATAAGCAGAGACCCTCTTTCGGGAAGCGTGAGAAGTGTGGTCTTTCCCATAGAGAACAGCGAGGTCTTCGGCTGGCTCTCCGGCTCCTATCCGAAGGTCGGTGGAGACCTATTGCTCGCCTTGATAGAGGAGGTGGTGGGATGATAGACGCTTCTTCCCGTTTTCGTGGTGAAGAGAAGGCTCTCTCAATCTTTGCAAAGGGAGAGCCCCCTCCCATAATGGGCCCCGATAGGAAAAGGGCTTATGTAGGCGGTGTGTTCTATGCAGGTTCGGAAAGTCGGGAGTCCGACCCCGAGGTTTACAGGTATAACGAGCTGATTACCTCTCTCCTCGGCAGGTGGGAGGCAACCTTTGTGAGGATGCTCAAAGAGGGTCTGGGGAAGAAGGCGACCAGGGAAAACGAAGAGCTGAAGGGAAGGTGGAGAAAGGAGATAATAGAGCTCCTGGAAGAGTCCATAGAACTTCTGAAGGGGAAGGATATAGACCCGGAAAAGGTCACCTTTACTCCCCTGCCCCTGCGGAGGAAGAGAAAAGACACTTCAATAGGAAAGGATGTAAACAATCGGTTTAAGGTTTACTACGGAAGGCTTACCGAAGGGAAGGGAGACATCAACCTCTACTATCTGGACGTAGATGTGGCAAACAGGCTGGAGGACCTCCTTGACGGTCTCAGGTCGGGAGAGATTAGCCCGTCCGACTACACAGAGGAACTCGGAAGACTCAGGCGTGAGGTGGGTATTAAACTTATTGAGAAAATTCTTGAGTGTAAAGACCTTGAGGGCGAGGTAAGGAGGTTCTTTGAGTCTCTTAAAGAACTCGGGGAGGGGGCTGTTAGGGGAGACGACATCCTTGCCCAGCTCTTCTTTGAGAGGCTCTTCAAGATAGAGGTAGATTTTCACGTTGGGCTTGCCCAGGAAGGAGAGGGAGAGGACGGTCCATGGCTAACACATAAGCCTTTGATAACTAAGCTCGGATACGGGGACACCCGTCTTACCTACGAAGAAGTGTTGCTGAGGATAGGGAAAGAGGCGGTCAGGAGGGAAGAGTTCTCGGATAAACCTGAAGAGGACCTCATCAGAGAGGCGGAAGAAGAGGCTGAAAGCCTCGGAATATCGGAGTGGCTCAGGAAGGTTTATGGAGACAGGAAGGGGAATACTCCCTTCCTGAAGAAGGTCAGGAGGGAACTCACACGGATACTCGGGGGCGGGGTTCCCGGAGTGAAAAAGGTCTCCTTTGTGAGGGACGGAAAGGCGGTTTACGATGTGGAGAAGAAGATATATGCGGACACTTACAGACAGTTCCTTCTGTATGAGATTAACCTTGAGGACAACGCCAAAAAACTTCTGGAGGCATTGCAAGGGGCGGAGGAGACCGGAAAGAAGAGAAAGTATATAAACCCAAAGATGATGGAGGGAAAGGCACGGGCTGTAGAAATGGAGTTCCTGTTTCCTTTCTGGGAAGAGCTGAAAAAACATAACAGCTACACTTTTACGGGAAATTTAGCTTACAAGGCTCTTGCCTTCCTCCTTCAGGTGGCTGGCTTTTTCAAGGCAATCAGGTCCAGGGGCGTTGAAAAGAAGGCAACTTACATGGTGTTTGCCCTGCTTGACGTTGCGGGCGATGAGGACAGATACCCAATCTGGGATGCGGTGAGAGCTTTCATTGACCATGCCCTCGCCCACCCTTTCCAGACCTTAGGCAGGAAGTCCATAGAGGAGATAGCGGAGAGAAGGCAGGGTGCGATTTACTTTCAGAAGAACGCTCTCATAAGTGCGCTGAGGACGGACAGGAGGGTCGTTCTCAGGTTCAATAACCTCAAAACCCGGAAGCCTGTGGTTTACTCTATGCTCGTAGAGGACAGGAGCGTTGAGCTCGCCGGAGCGGGAAGACACTACCTCTATAGTCTATACAGGTTTGCCTTTAAAGACGACTCCCTTACCATAGAGCGGGACGATAGAAAGTTCTTTGCCTTTGCCGATGGCTTCAGCGGAGACGTGAAAGAGCTTGAGAAATTCTTGATGGGGACACCTAATCTCATAGCGATTACTCAGGACACGAGGAGCCCTCTCCTGAGCTACGGGAAGCTAAACCATGAGAGCTTCTTCCCTGTTCTCTATCGGAGCATAAAGACGCCTCTTCTGCTCAAGGGGGCGAAGAGAGATAAGAACGCATACGTGATATTTGAGAAAGAGTTTAAAAAAGGTCTGAGGTATATGGGGTGGCTCGGTGGTAATCAGAACGCTGTCTTTGAGGACTACAACCTCTTCGTCATCAGGGCGCCTCTCGTTGTCCCCTCTGCCATGAGAGACGAGCCATATATGAGCACGGAGCTGTCCCTCTTCTTCGTCGGCAACCTTAAAGGGGACAACCCCGAGGTTGAAGAGGGGATACTTCTCTCCCTTCTGGGCTGGCTCGTCTGGGGTTCGGAGAGCTTCTCATTCCTGTATGCAAAACCCAAGTTCATGCCCCTCAAGCTCCCGAAAGCGGTGGTCAGGAGGATGAACAGAGACTATACCGTCCCTCTGGGAGCTTCTGTCCTTGAGCTCGCCTATATTATGAAGAGGGCGGAGGAAAAGACACAGGGGTAAAAGCGTGAAAGACCTGATAGGCGTTATAGGGATACTGATTATAGCTGGGCTTCTTGTCTATATGTTTGTAACTTTCATAAGGGTAAGCAAGGAAGCTGAGGGCAAGAAATCTCTGTAGGTGGGTTTGTCCTATGGCTCAATGCTCAAACTTGCAGGTAGAACCTATCCTTGACCTGTGAAGCAACTCCAGGGTCATACACATCTACCGTATAGATTTCACCATCTTTGAATTCCACGACAAAGCCCTCTCCTTCTATTGAACAGTCCGGCTCTCCCTTCATACCCTTGCGAACTATAAGCAGAGTTCCGGTATCGGGATATTCCCTGACTTCATACTTATCTTTTTCAAGCTTTATACCTAATAGCAGTTCCATCGTCCGCTCCTCCTTCTTGAATATAGTCTTTTCTTATTCTCCGTTCCAATCCCTTATGGGGGCTTAGTGAACAAAACGGACCCCCTTTTTCGCTATCCCATCAATCAACCTTAGCCCCCGTAGCCTATACTATTTGTAATGGCTGAAGCTCAAGAGCAAAAGCAGATGCAGAAAAAGAAACAGACCCGAACCCTTCAGGTCCCCAAAACGGTGAAGCCGGTATGAGGTACCCTAAAACTCTTGAACTCTTCTTAGATTATACAAAATCAATATCTGCAGGTAGCATAATAGCTTCCCTTGTAGGCTTTATCTTGCAAGAGAAAAAGGCAAGCTGGATTTTACTCGCCTTCGGAATTGTTTTCTTCACAATAGCCCTATCAATAGCTATATTTTACGACAAGAGGAGGGAAAGATGAACGACCTTATGCTTGCACTACTAATTCTTACGGCTTTCCTTCTCGCTGTGGGTGGATTTATCCTTTGGCTCAACCGAGCCCCCAAAACTCCCACCACTTCCGGCAAGACTTAACCTTCACTCCCCATCTCCCTGCGGGAATACCACACCAAGAACAACGCAACCGCTATTACTCCCGAAGCCACGAGGAAGTATCCCAGAGTGTAGTCGCTCATAGTGAACAATATACGCCCGCCGATAGTGTTGCGGTAAGCCCAACGACCCAATAGCGAAACACTTTCCTTTCCTTGCAAATCAGGGACAATAGAATTACCTTTTCCCTATGCGAAACACTCAGGAGCTCATAGACCGCAGAAGAAAACTCCTTGAGTCCCTGGGCGGTCTTTCCGAGCCCATAGTTAGGAACGAAGAGTGGCTCTATCTCTTGGGAGAGGAAACGAGAAACTCCATACTTATAGAGGGCTACTTCGTATCAGAGGAGGAGTTTGAAAAAGCCCTCAAGGCGGGAAAGCCCGAGACAAGGAACATGGAGGTCGCCCTTAACTACTTCAAGACCGCTCTCTTCGTTTATGGGCTCGCCTATGAAAACTTCAAGTCCGGGGAGTTCCTCTTCTCAGAGTCGCTCATAAAACAGATAAACAAGGGAGTGACGGGAGAGTTCGGAGACTACCGCAGGGGCGACATAGCAATCCTGAGAGCGAAGATAAGCCCCCCTTCCCCCTTTCACGTGCCCGATTGGATGAGGCTGTATGTGGAGTGGGTCAGAGAGCACTTTGGCGATGGAGACTTTACGGAGTCCCTCGCAAAGGGGCACGTCCTCTTTGAGTGCATACACCCCTTCCCCGACGGGAACGGAAGGACGGGGAGGATTATCCTTAACTACCTTCTCCTTTCCAAGGGCTTTCCGCCTGTCGTTATAAAGGGAGACAAAGAGAGCAGAGAAAAATACATAAGGGCTCTCCAAATAGCTGAAGAGCCTCTCAGGGAAGTTATTGAAGGACGACCGGGCAAAGAAAGACTTGAGAAGGCTCTCGGGGAGATGGACATCAGGCTCATGAAGGAGATTGTTGGGGAGTCCCTCATAAGGAGCCTTGACATAATCCTCGCTTTTACGCTTGAGAGAAAGCTCGGTATAGCCCTGAAACCCTCTTCGGAGGTCGCAAAAGAGCTCGGATACTCCCCCGACAGCATAAGGGAGCTTGTTAGGAGGGGCTACTTCATAGCGGTGAAGAGAGGAAAGACGTGGTTCACAAGTCCAGAGCTTGACGTGAGGAAGATGGAAGAAGCCCCCGGAGCGGTCAGGAAAGCCAGAAAGAGACACAGGAACAATCTCATGGGGAGGTGAACGAAATTTTTACCCCCTCTTTATAATGACCCAAAATGGAGGTCGGTAAGATGGGGTTTAATGAGACCAAAGAGGATTTGCTGGCAGATTTCATCGTAGAACATAGCCTTGAAAGAAGAGTTCAAAAGGCTCTTGACGAAACGGGGATGAACCTGGCGAGAAGCTGGGAGCTGGAGGATAAAAAGGAAAAGCTCAAGGAATTCCTTGAAGAAGAGGGAATAGAGGCTGATATTGAGGTGGATGCGGACACCGCCACGATTCGCTTCCTCATTCGCAAGGCAGACGGAGAAGAGCCGGTTGAACCAATAGAGACAGCTTTCCTTCTCCCTGCCATTGTGGGAGAAAAGCTCGCCCAGATACTCGCAAAGATGCCGAGAGAGGTAAGACTCAACGACCTTGACAAGTTCGCAGAGGAATTGAGGGACAAGCTGTATCAGGAGATAGACCTTGTGGACAGGAAAGAGGAGATAGAGGTTTATATAGACGATGAGACCTACAAGGTAGATGTGAGGATAGATAACGCAATTGATTGTATTGAGTGCAGGCTTGAGCTCGTTCCCGTATCTTTCTCCACGCCTACCGTTATCGGAGCTGTGGACCTTAACAGTCCGCAGATGTCCGTGGAGCCTATAGATGTCTCAATCTATATTGAAGAGGACTCTCACAAGCCTCGCAGGAACAATAGGATGAGGAGGTAAGAGAAATGGAAATGGAAGAGGAGAAAAAGCCTGAAATACCCCTGTTCGGAGAACACCTTTGGCTCAAGGAAGAGGTCAGATACGACCCCGGAAGGAATATCCTGAGCGGTTACGATGGCTGTTATTACATAGAGGTTGACTTTGACAGAGGAGTTATAAGAGGCAGAAGGCTCGGTGTCCTTGAGGTTTACGAGGACGGCATGATTCAGTTCAGGGACGGGGAGAACTACAAGGATGCTGTGGAAGATGTGGGAAATGCAAAAGTGTGGTACGGGATAATTGGGAGCGAGATGGAACGGGAGACCAACAAGCAGATGTGGCGTGATTGGGAAAATGCCTCTACTCTTGAAGAACTTGCGGAGGTTATCAGAAAATACGGGTTTCAGGACGGGGATAGATACTACATAATAGCTTACGAGCATGAGCCGGACATCGTGTTCTTGCAGGAGCTTGACGATGATGCCTTCACGGAGCTTTACAGATTAGCCGGGAAAGATGCCCTTGAGAAGGACAACGAGCAGAAGCAGGATGTCAAAAGCAAGAAGAGGAAATACAATAGGGGCATGGGTTTATAGGAGGGAGCACTCATGAGAGGGATGAGACCCTTTACAAGAGACAGGCTGGGCTTGAAGAGACCCACCAAAGAAGGGGGGATGAGTCCCAAGCTCAAGAAGGCGCTGGAATGGGAGTTCGGCGGAGAGATTCCACGCTCTCTCTCGTATAGACAGGTAGGAGATACCGTCATCTTCCTGGACGAAGACGCCCAGCGACTTTCTGTCCTGCGTGTAATGGAGATTGGGGGAAAGTTAGAGGTGTCAAAAGAAGCAGAGGCGGACATCGGTGACGTGGAGTCTCTGCTCAACGCTATTGTAGAACTTGTAAGGAGATGAGCCATGTTTTCAGAGAGCCTGAAGAAGGAATGGCAGGAAGCAGGTTGGGACGACTTAGAAGAAGCCCAGAAGTGGTATGAGGCTGGCTTTGAAGACCCTGATGAAGCATATAAGTGGCACGAGGCAGGGTGGAAGTGGGACCCCGAAGGTGCAAAGAAACTTGCCGAGGCGGTTGGAGAGGTCAGCGGTGAGACTCTGGACAAAATTGTGGAGGCTGTAGAAGAGGTGCTTGCCTCTGAAATGGAAAGCCCCGGTCGGTCGGTCAGAAAAGGACGCTTACTTTCTCCTTAAGAAGAATGCGATGGAATTAGACAGGCGGGAGATTGAAGGCAAGCTGAAGGAAGTTATAGAGGAGATAGAGAAATACAATCCGAAGTCAGATGTTTACCTCATCCTCATAGGCGGAGCCTCTCTCATCCTGAAATACGGACTACGCAGGACTACCAAGGATATTGATGTGGCTGTAAGACCCTACATGGGCGGTCTCGGAGACCTTCTCTCCCGTAAGGGATTTCAGGTGGTTGCGGAGGGCTTTCTCAACCTTCCTCCGGATTACGAAGAAAGGCTTGAACCTGTCATGGAGGGTAGGAAGGTTCACGTTCTTACTCTGTCTCCCTACGACCTGGCGGTCTCTAAGATAAGCAGGGGGCTTGCGAAAGACATAGAGGATGTAGTGAACTCGGAGCTTATCAACCGTATTGACGTGGAGAAGCTGAGGAAAATCTACTTTGACGCCATAGATTATTGGATAGGAGACCGCAGGAAATTCGTTTGGGCATGGGAGGACTTTGAGGATGCCTACAAAAGAAAGGTTCAACCTAAAAAGGCTCTACGAAAGGGCAAGAGACCTCGTCGCTCTCCATGAACACGAAAGGAAGGAGAGATTTCTGCCATACTACTATCTCCTTGCCAGAGAGATGGGAGAGGAAGTCCCGGAAGAAGACTTCAGGTTCGCCCTGGCGGTCGCCACCTATGCCCTTGAAAACGCCCTCTGGACGGAGCAGGACGAGGAGCTTTACGAGTTCCTTAAATACGTGGTGGAGAAATACGGCAGGGAAGACTATTGGAAGTATGCAGAAAAGAGCAGGCTTCCCCTTCAGGACTATCTGAAAGCCAATTACGACTTCAGATGAGGATAGGGATAATCTACCACCTTCAGGAGCTCGTCCTTGAGAGGGTGAACGAGGTTGCGGGAAGGAGGGATTTCCCCTTTCTATTTACGGGAGGGACAGCCCTTGCGAGGTTCCTGCTGGACGAACACAGGGTCTCCTACGACATAGACTTCTTCTGCAAGAGGGGCTCTGTCCGTGGTATAGAACTCGGAGACGTGAAGGAAGCCCTTGAAGACCTGGGCAAGGTGAAGGTTCAGAGGTTTGAAAGGGAAAGCGAAGAGGATACGACTATTGAGATGGTGAGGTTTACTCTGGAGCCACCTGTTAGGCTCCCGGACGGCTCGGCGCTTCAGCTCAAGGTGGAGTTCGTTGAGGACGAGCTTGCGGGTCTCTTTGAAGGGAGTAAGATGGGGCTATATCCCAATCTGGAGATTGACAGCCTTGAGGGAATATGCGCAAGGAAGGTGGTTGCTACGCTATCAAGGAATCTTGACAGATACAGGGATTACCTTGACCTCATGTATATAGAGAAAGAGACCGAAAACCTTGAGGAGTTCCTTGAGGTTGTGAAAGAAAAGACGGGCGTATCCCCGGAGAATGTTTTTGAGTCCTTTTCGTTCATGCTTGAGGCTCTGAGGGACGAGAAGTATAGGAGCGAAGTTGACACCGCTCTCAGGGATACCTACTATACAGAGGTAGGGGCAAAGGAGCTTGAGGAATGGATAAGGGAAAAGACAGACAGGATAAGAGAGAGGTTCGGATTAAGCCTCCCAGAGGATACACGGAAGAGGAGTGGGCAAGAGAAAGAGAGGAGTTCCGAAGGTGGTATTTCAAGGAGGTTAAGAAGTATAAAGAGGCTCTTCGGAAGGGTGAGATAAGCGAAGAGGAGCTGAGACAGAGAGACAGAGAAGGTATGGTTGTCGCCTACCTTCAAGACATGGTCCACGGACTCGGCATAAGGAGGATACTTGAGATGATAGACAGATACAACGAAGACAGGGAGAGCTTGAGCGACTTTGAGAGGTTTGTGATAGAGGTAAATCTAAAGCCCAGGATAAGGAGACAGAAAGACAGAGAAGCCTGGGAGATGTTCTTCCCTAACGAGGAGATGTGAACGTGAATTTGAATTGAAGAGAGGACTTGCGCCTCCCACCCGTTCTGCGAACAGAACAGGCTTGGGCACGGGCACCGGGAGTGTGCCCTGAGATACTTTTGTCACGTGGGTCTCTTCGTTCTTTTAAAACTCGCTCAGCTCCTCTATGATGCCGTGTTCTAACACCTCCCGCGTCTTCTCTATACACTTAAAACTTGGGGGCTCGGCTCACGCCTCACGCCTTCGCCCCCAACGAAACTCCCGCGTCCTCTCTATACATTTAAAACGCGAGCTGAAATCCTATATGCTGAAAGAGGAGCGCTTCCTCCCGCGTCCTCTCTATACATTTAAAACCCGGGACGGAGAAGAGAGAGCGCACATCTGGGACGAGGCTCCCGTGTCCTCTCTATACATTTAAAACTCAGGGTCTTTCAATATTTGCTCTCGGGAGACTATTCTCCCGCGTCCTCTCTATACATTTAAAACCGGACTACACAAATCAGGTCTTCATGTTAAGTGAGACTCCCGTGTCCTCTCTGTTCTTTTAAAACAGAAGAGCTCCCTCTTCAATTTCAGAGAAAAGGTTCCCTCCCGTGTCCTCTCTGTTCTTTTAAAACCCCAAGCCACCAGCTTCTCCAATACTTGGGGGACAGACATTCACAGATATGCACGTTCCCGCAAATGAAGTTAATTTCCGAAAATCGTCAATCCTGCCTATTCAGTTGTCAAGGAGCCGGCGGGCACCTGTGTCCCGCTTATGAAATAGTTTATTCCCGCTCCGCATTTTTGTCAAGAATTTTTATTTCTTAATTCTAAGAAATCTTGATTTCTTGAAGCCGAAAGCCTATCATAATACCTATGGGAAGGAAGAAGAAGCCGAGCAAAACAAAAATGGTAAAGACCTCTATAACGCTTCCCAAAGAGCTGTGGGAAGAGTTAAAGATAAAAAGCGTTAAAGAGGGGAAGACACTCTCTGAAATAATCACAAGGGAGCTGGTGGAGATGAGGAGGATAAGAAAGCTCGGGATTCTGGAGGTGAGCGATGAACAAGGTGCTGAAACTAACAGCGAAGAGGGAGAAGGTTAAGTTTAAACTCCTCTTGCTTGAAACCGGCAGGGAGGAAGAGGTCAAGTTTTACGAGCTTCGTGAAGCGCTTGAGCGTTTTGTCAGGGGGGTAAGGGTCGCTTACCTCAAAACCCTGCCAGATAGCCTTGAGGGCTTGGAGGAGAAAGGAAGACCCAATACCCGTGCGGTCAATTCAAACGAATTGAGCAAGAGATTTCCCCCGGAGTGTGCGAAGGTCAAACTTGGAAGTCTGGAGCTTGAGCTCGGCAAGGACAACATAGCGAGCTCCATCAGATACACGATAGAAAAGGACATCAGGGAGAACCTGAAGAGGGAGTTCAAGACCATCGCCATAAAGAGCGTCCCGATAATCGCCCGTGTCCACACTACCAAGAGCCACCCCTATGAGAAAGCCTTTGGGGAGGTTTTCAGGATATTTGAGATTTCCGAGCCGGACGAAAAGAACCGGGTAAGCGTGAGGGTCGGGGTAAAGTTTTTCAAGCAGGTTGAAGTGGAGGGCAAAAAAGCGACACCCGTCCTCGTGGTTGAGGCGGTCATGAGGCTGAAGGGAAGGGACTATGCTACCGCCAACAGCTACTACAACATACTCAAGAGGATAAAGGAAGGAGAGTATAAAGTTGCCTATGCGGGACTGAGCTACAGGGAAGGCTCAGGGATTTCACTTCTTTTGTCTTACAACCTTCCGGACATTTCGGAGGACGACAAAAGGGAAAACATCCTCGGAATAGACCTCGGACAAGCCTGCCCCGTTTACTGGAGCTTAATCACGCCGGAGCTTGAGAAAAAGAAGCTAACGAACGGCAGGCATCCGAGGGGACAGATTGAATATCCCGTGAACCTTGAAGGGGCGATAAGAAAGCTGTGGAGAGCTAAGAGAAATCTCCTCTCTTCTCTCAGGAGGATAGAGGAGCAGACAAGCCTTCTCTCGGAAGGCAACAGAGACCTCAAGGGAAGACTCTTGAGGCGCAAAAGAGAGGTAGAGAGAAGCCTGAAGGGAATGAGGCGGAAGGAGAAGAACCTCATGAAGAAGATGGACGAATTTCTCGCCAACGAGGTCATCAGAGTGGCTCTCAGGGAGCGTTGCAGGAAGATAAGGATGGAGAGGCTTGACGGCGTGGACAAGACGGAGCTTTACTTCCCCAAGTGGAACTACGGACAGCTCCAGAACCTCATAGAGCAAAGAGCCTCGCTATATGGAATAGAAGTGGAGAGGGTAAACCCCCGGAAGACCTCTCAGAGGTGTCCCTCCTGTGGCTACGTAGGACAGAGGAGGGAAGAGGTGAGACCAACGAGAGACCTCTTCAGGTGTCCCGAATGCGGAGAGGAGTCCTTTGCAGATTTCGTTGGAGCTTTCAACGTAGGGATAGGGGGATGGGAGGCTTTCAAGCCAAAAGAAGCCCTCTCTTCTTCTTCGTAGCCCATTATTCTTTGATAGAGGGTTGAGGAGAAAAGGGCTATGCGAGTAGAATACGACTCAAAGGCAGATATTCTTTACATAAGGCTCAAAGAAGCTTCACCTATTGAGAGCGAACATCTTGAGGGCAACATAGTGATAGACTATGATGAGAAAAATAACGTGGTTGCGGTGGAAATACTGGACTTCAGCAAGAGAGCTGAGAAAAGCTTTTCCATCCCTATAGCGGTATCTTCCTGATGATATAGATGAGAAGCTTCAGAAAGGAGGTATTGAGGTGATTATCAGGGGCACAGTATTCTATGAAGGACAAGAATACCCCTCTACCTTTCTGGTGGAGGCGGGAGAAAGAGATGAACGGGGAGGGGTTTTAGTTCTCCCCGAAGAGACCACAGCGCCCGACGAATTGGTGCCATGGAGCCTCTATCTCTACCCCGGTCAAACAAAATACTTGGTAAACGCTGGGTATCTGGGGACTTCCATAGTAGATGTCGTTGTGGAGTTCCCGGCTGAGGAAATTGAAAAGGTTTTCACATTGGTTCGTGGTAGCGAACAAGCCGAGCAAGACAGTCAGAAAAAGAAAAAGAGACCAAGAACGGGTCCGGGGAGATAGATTATCTT
Source organism: Hydrogenivirga sp. 128-5-R1-1 (assembly GCF_000171895.1). Taxonomy (NCBI): domain Bacteria; kingdom Pseudomonadati; phylum Aquificota; class Aquificia; order Aquificales; family Aquificaceae; genus Hydrogenivirga; species Hydrogenivirga sp. 128-5-R1-1. The sequence continues at coordinate 11,738 of NZ_ABHJ01000011.1, read as the reverse complement.
TATGGACTCCTTCAGGCTCACGAAGGCTTCCGAAGAGGAGCTAAAAGAATACAGGGAAAAGGTCATTCCTCTCCAGAACGGGATATTTTCCGCTCTCGCCCCTCTGGGAGAGGCTATATACCTCACAGGCGGGACAGCCCTTGCAAGGTTTTACTATAACCACAGGATTTCGGAAGACCTTGACTTCTTTACGAGGGAGACAGACCTCAGAGATGTCTTCCCGTCGGTCGTAAGCCTTCTAAAAGAGGCAGGCTTTGAAATAGAGATAGTCCATCAGAGCCCTTCTTTCGCAAGACTCTTCGCAAACGGCTACAAGTTAGAGCTCGCAACGGAGTTCAACCACCACGGAGAGCTTATAAAGACCGAACACGGCATATACGTGAACAACCTTGAAGACATAGGAGCTAACAAGATAACCGCATGGGAAGACAGGGCTGAGCTGAGGGACGTGGTTGACCTGTATTACATAACAAAGGACGTTCCTCTCCAGAGGCTCTTTGAGATAGCGGACAGGAAGAGAGTCCCCGTGGCTTACGAGAAGTTCCTCGCCATAAACACCCAGGGAATACAGGGAGAGGTTTCACTTATAGGTGAAATTCCTGAAGAGGAACTCAGGGCTTTCGTAAATAAGCTCGTTAAAGCGGTTAATGACAACCTCAAAAAAAAAGAAGAAGAGGCTTTCAGAGAGGTAGATAAATACATCTCAAGGCTCCTGTGGGACTTTCCCAAGAAGAGCAGACGCATATCTCCCGACACTATCCCTATCCTGAGAAGGAGAATAGAGAAGGTATCCCTTCCCATCCGCAGGGCTATTGAGAGGGCTATCGCTCAAAGAGGTCTTCCGGAAGAGACCGTGAGGGCGGTAAGAGAAGCGAGGGAAGGCAAGAACGTGAGAGGGATTACGCTTGAAGAGTTGAAGGAGATAGCGGGGCTGAGAGGGAAGGAGTGAGTTGGGAATAATTTATCCCAAAATCTTCAAGTCTTTCGCTCGCTTTCGTTAGGTTCACGACGATAGGGTAGGAACAAGATGACCAAAAAAGCCAGGAGCGGGACGCCTATGATAAAGAAATAGTAGATAAGTGCATCTCTTTCCATTTCACCCGCCTCCTTTGATTTTCCAGAACACCCCTTGAGGCTCTACCGGCGCTCCCTTGATGAAGGCTCTGAACATGGCTTGTCTCCGAAAAGTTATCCTTCTCTCAAATATATCTCCATCAGCGGGTCTGTGAACTCATAGACGCCTCTACCTACCCTTCTCAGGTAGCCGTAGCTTACGAGCTTGTTGAGGGTGCGGTTTACGACCTGGTCTTTCACCTCAAGGACCTCATAGGGATTATTTCCCCTTGCGAGCGCTCTGAGGACTTCAAGGGCGTGTTTTATGCTTAGCACACGCTCCACGAGGAGCTCCACGTAAGCTCTCTCTTCCTCCATCATCTCCTCAAAAGCTGTCAAAAGCTCCTTACCGCTTCTGACCTTCTCCATTACCCTTGCAAGGTAGTAAGGGTGTCCTTTCAGGAGCTTGAACATCTCCACGAACTCGTCTGCGGGCAGTCCGAGGTTGCTGACCGCATACTCAAGGGTGTCCTCAAGCTCAAGACCTCCGAGCTCTATGATGGTCCCGAATCTGAAGAACACACCGTCTTTGTCCACAAAAACCTTCTTCATTATGCTCTCCTGAGAACCTGCGAAGATGTAGGAGGTGTGTTCGTGGTGCTGGATTACGCTCCTGAAGAGCTTTACAGCTTGCGGGTTGGTCTTGTATATCTCCCCGAACTCATCAAAAGCCACAATCATTCTTTTGTTCTTCCTCTTGGCTATCTTCTCCGGAAGCTCAAGGGCTTCTCTGAGCATCTCCCTCTCGTCCGTCCCTCTGAAGACCTCAAGGTTAAGCTCTATACCCTCTTCTTTTAAGACCGCTTTTCCTTTTATCTGAAATAGGTAGGGTAGCTTCCTTATCTTCCCCTCCACACCGAGCAGGTCAAGGGCTCTGTCAAGGACGTGCTTTGATAGGGCTGATACGCTGTCCGCATAGGGCATAAGGTCTATGTAGAGGGTTAGAAGATTATCGTCTCCCAGCTCCTGCAAAACCCTCTTTATGAGTGTCGTCTTTCCATACCTCCTCGGAGCTGTTATCACAAAGCTCTCTCCTTGCTTCAGACCTTCCTTCAACCTCCTCAGTTCCTCTACCCTATCTATAAACTCCATAGTGTTTATAAATATAAACAAAATTTGTTGATAAGTAAACAAAAGATGTTTACAGGAATAAACAAAAAATGTTTATAGCCTTCAGAAGGGGTTGATGACCTTGACCTCCTTGCCCGAAAGACTTATTCTGTCGGGCAATGGGACGTCCTCTGAAAGCACGAGTTCCACACCGTTGTTAAGGGCAGTAGCTATTATTATGGCGTCAAAGTAATCAAGGTATCCGTATCGCTTCCTCAACTCCACGGCAGTTGTTATGTCCAGAGGGCTTTCGGTTATAAAGCTCACGCTTCTGGAAAAGTTCTCAAGAATACTCAGGACTTCATCTTCTTCAAGCTTCATCTTATCAAGCAGAACCCTACCCAGCTCTTTCATTACCTGGAGCGGAGCCAGAATCAAGAAATTGCCTTCGCTCATAACGGAAAGCACCTCTCTCGCTTTGTCTCCTTTCTCCGTATAGTCGGTCAAAGCGTATATCCAGATATTCGTATCAACCAGGATGGGAACAGCCATTGGCATCAACTATTATCATGCTAATCTGACTTAATGTCAATACACATTAAAGATAAGTTTTGACAGGAATATTAGATATGTCGGACATATAGCTTGACTAAAGAGCGAAAGAGCCTAAAATCAAGTAAGGAGGTGTATGTTGTGGGACATCTCATACCGGTAAGAGACTCAAAAAGGGACGTGAGGTTTATCCTCGGGAGAGTCATTTATCCAAAGACAAACCCAAAGAGCGTCAGGGTTAAGGTGATAAAGCCCGGAGAGCCCAAAGTCGTAGTGGGTAAGAGGGGAGTGTATGTGCTTGAAGATACCCTTGCCGAAAAGGTCATAAGGGAGGCATGGAACGAATACCTCAAGAGGTATAAGGAGCCCGGAAGCCGGTCAGGGAAAGAGGTCATAGACCGTCCTGTAGAAATTACCGAAAGCTTCCTTAGAGATTTCTTAAAAAGAAAAGGTGTGGGAGAGCTATTTGTAAGAGGCTTTATCTCTTTCGCTCTTGAGGGTAGCGACGTTGAGAAAGTTCTTGAGCTTGCTAACAGGTTGGTGAATGAACCCCCTGCCAGAGTAGAGACGTAAGAATAGACTACGCTCCCTCCTCCGCAATAGCTTCCTCAATCATCTCCTCAATCTCATCATCAGAATAGCTTTTTGCTCCCTTCAGTATCCCCGCAAACTTCTCTATTGGCTCTATCTTTCTGAGCTTTACCTTGTCCCCTTCAGTCCGGATAAGAAGGTAGTCTCCAGCCTTGAGTCCGAGCCTGTCCCTGAGTTCCTTCGGGATAGTTATTCGCCCTCTGGGGGAAATCTTAACTACAGTTTTCATCTTTTCCCTCCTTGCAGTCGGAGACCCCTTCCGTTAGGGAGGAGTAGTTGACGTCTTGCTCTTTTGCACCTCAAACCTACTAAGGAACTTTTCAAGCCTTCCCATCGTCCGCATGAAGGCTAACCTATCAGAGGAAAACAAGTCTCCATATATAACAAGGAAGTCATCAAAGTTTCGGCTCAGCTCAGACAAGACATCGTAAGCCTCTTTTTTAAGAGGGTAAGGGATTTCGTCTCCATGCTCTTCAAGGATTAGGGCTACGTCGTAAAGCGTCTTTGCGCTGTCTCCTCTTTGCAAGGCTATCAGTTTTTGCATAAGGACGCTCTCCTTTTCGCTTTCTGTTAGGTCTATACCCGGCTTTGAAAATACGGGCTTCCCGGAGACAGCCTTTCTTTTAAGCTCTCTGAGACGTTTTCCATACTTAACTTTGTCATAGCTAATTCTCCCTGCGTTGTAGTCAAACCACTCCTCAAGGAGCCTTATCTGCTCGCCATCCTTCAACACATTCCTGAGCAGGTTATTTGCCTTTTCTAATACTTCTCTCTCTTCTTCCTCCGTAAATACATATTCCTCAAGTCTTACGGGTGGGAGGATGTTCAGGTTTACGATGTAGTGGTAGAGGATGTCAAGGAAGGCTCTTATGGGAGAGGCGATATCTCCCTCTATCCCAAAGTCAGACCACTCCCTTACGTTTTGGGGATACCTGTCCTCCTTGACCTTTGCAGGATGCCAATCGTATCCGTGGTGTCTTAAAGCATCAACGCCCGTTATGTAGCCCATACAGATAATCTATCCTACCTTGAGGGCAACCTCAATCTCATCGTAGGACACTTCGGGCTTCAGGCTCTTCCCTTCTCTTCTGAGTTCAAGGAATCCTGTCTTTTCCAATAGAATGGCGTCTTTGTAAACATTCTTATAATCCCTTCCCAAAGCTTGGGCAAGCTGATGTAGGGAGCTTGGCTTTAACTTTTTAACCGTATCAAGGAGCTGTTTTCTCTTAGGAGTGAGTATCCTGTTCAGGTCTTCTATGGAGCCAAAGGAGACGTAGTCAAGCTCCACGCCTTTTCCTTCTCTGTGTTCTGTGATAGCGGTCTTTACCTCTTCAAAAAACTTGTCCAGAGGCTCTATTACCACTTTCTTGACCTTCACACAAAAACGTTGTGGCTTGAGAAGGTATAAGTCAAGCCCACTTCCTTGCACTCAGTTGCCATTTCCTTCCATCAAGCGTAAATTTCCCTTATGGGAAAACCTCTTAACCTTAAAACACTCCTTGAATTCATGGACTCCTTTGAGGAGGAGGGAGAGTGGCTCTGGACGGACACCTTGATGAGGTCGTATTTCTCAGACAGAAAGGACGCCCTTTACAAAAAGCTAAAGAGGTTCATAGATGCGGGCTTGATTGTGAGGGTTGCAAGAGGTGTGTATGCCAATCCGAGGTCAAGGCACAGACACCCATTTACCCAGCTATACGATGTCGCTAATGCTCTGAGAGATAGGGAGTTTTTCTACCACTCCCTTGAGAGCAGGGCATCGGAGCTGTCTTTAATCTCTCAGGTCCCTAACCGGCTCACCTTCATAACGGAAGGAAGGAGCCACGTCTGTAAGACACCCTTCGGTATCGTGGAGTTCGTCCACGGGAAGATTGATAGGGAGAAGGTCAAAGAATACCTGCGTAAAGGTTGGCTGTCCTGGAATAACAAAAAGAAGGTATATGAGGCATCTCCCGAGCTTGTGGAGAGGGACATGAGGAGGCACAGGAGGAGCGTTGACCTTCTGGAGGAACAAAAGCTCAAAGAACAGATGATATATTACTGAGGGTAGGTTCTGGCACAGCCTCCTATGAATAAAAGGGGCAGGGACAAACTTTTTCTGTTTTGCTTAGCGGTCGGTAAAATATAAGCAATAAGACGAGGGATGGAGTGATGGAAGCAAAATACACAGATATAGACTGCTCAACCTTAGAGGGAAAGGACAAGTTCCTCTGCCTTATGAAGAAGGAAATATTCTGGTTTGACAAGCCGGAGCTTTCCTTCGGCGTGTATAAGGTTTTCAGAAAAAAGCAGACTCTTATAGACAAGGTTCTAAAAGAAGTGGTGGAAGGATTGGAGAGAACGTTTGACGAAGGAAGGAAATTTGAGGAGCTAAAGAAGAATATTTTGGAGAGTGTGGGAGATAAACTTAGTGCCCTTGAAAGAGGGAAAATAGAAGAGTGTAACGACAAAAGTAATTTAGGGAAGATTTTGAAGGAAATAAGGAACGCATATACAGAGGAATTAAAAAGAGCTGAAGGCGATAAAGCAAAAATAGTAATACAGGAAACCCTAAACTCTATAGATGACGCTCTCACTCAAATAGACACTACCGAGCTTGTGTCATCTGTGGACATATACAACCACCTATATAACTTTTTTAGCCTTTACTACAATAAGGGAGATTTCGGATACACCAAAAACAGGTATTCGGTCTATCAGGTGAGCTACGAGGAAAAAGACTTTGTTAAGGAAGAGAGCATAGAACATACAGCGTGGGATTACTCTGCTACGGAGGAGTATGACGGGAGAGATGTTCTATTCAGATGGCAGAGCTGGGATACATACTACATAAAAACACTCAAATACGCAAAGGATTATGAGATAAAGGATATAGATGTATTCGGCAGAATAGTCACTATCAAGCTAACCATAGACCTTGAAAACAGCGAACAATCAGAAGGCAATAGTGAGCTCAAATTGAACGAAAGCCACTACGATGACTCCAATAACTTACTCATTTTGAAATTCGTCCTCTCAAAAGAAGAAACACCTGTGGAGGAAATAATAGAAGAGATTTTCAAGGCTTTGAATATTGAAATAGAAGAGATAGAGGTAAGGAATCCTGAAACCGACAAAGAGGCAAAGCTGAAGGTAAAAGACGTAGCTAAGGAAGGAAGCAAGAAGATTCTCACGAGTAGAAAGGCTTTCTTGGACTCAAAGAATATGGGCTTCCCTGATAATAGCAAGGTGGACACAAAGGAAAAGGTAGATAAGGTCTTTGAAGAGAATAAAGAACTTGAGACTCTGTGGAAGCTCCTGAGAGGTATAGCCCTGTTTAAGGAGGGGACAGATAGCGATTACTTCATACACAAAAATCTCAAGAGGTTTTTAACCAAAGAGCTGGATAAGTATATAAAGAACAGGATATTTGCTGATACGGACGACCTGCTGAATAATCCTCAAGCTTTGAACAAGGCTCTAAAGATAGCCCGGCTCTTCAAAGATTCTGCCCAGAGGATAATAGATGTCCTTGCCCAGATGGAGGACTTCCAAAAGAAGCTCTGGGAACTTAGAAAGCTGGTCAAAAGAGCGGAATACGTGATTTCCTCTAAGGAGATAGAGGATGAAGAGGTGCTTGAGCTGGTCTTTAATAACGACAGCCAAAAGAGAGAGTGGGAAGAGCTTGGAATACCTTTGCCCGAAAGCGTAGAGGACTTGAAGGAAAAGAGTTATCCGATAGATACTAAGCACTTTGGCTTTGAAGATAAATACAGGATACTTTCAGCTATAGACGATTTGGAAGACAAGGTTAGAGGTGTTCTTATTAAGAGTGAGAACTTCCAAGCTTTGAGGTTCTTGGAGCCAAAGTATAGGGGTAAGGTTAAGACTATTTATATTGACCCGCCCTATAATGCGAAGTCTTCGGAGATTTTATACAAAAACACTTTCAAGCATTCCTCTTGGCTTTCTTTGATGGAAAATAGGCTTGCTTTGGGAAAGGAGTTTTTGAGGGAAGAAGATGGTGTGTTCGTTGTAGCTATTGATGAGAATGAGCAAGAGAGGTTGGGATTGCTTATAGAAGAACTGTTCCCTGAGTATAAGAAAACTATGGTTGCCGTCGTGCATAATCCAAGCGGAATTCAGGGGGAGAACTTCAGATACACAAACGATTTTGCTTATTTTATATATCCCGACAAAGGAAGAATTATGCATCCTGAGGAAAGGAGTGAAGATGAAGCAGACGTGCGCCAGTTTATGAATACTGCCAAAGGAAACACGAAAAACTATCTTAGGGAGAGTGGAACTAATTGTTTTTATCCTATCCTGGTTAAAGATGGCGAAATTGTAGGCTTTGGTGAGCCTCTTCCTTTAGATATTCATCCACCACACGCAAACATACCAAGACAAGATGGAGTTATTGAAGTATATCCCATTGACGATGATGGAGTAGAAAGGAAATGGGTCTATGCAAGACAATCTGTAGAAAAAATAAAAGATGAGTTATATGCGAAATATGATGAGAGAAAAAAGAAATGGGTTATTATGAGAACTAAAAAATTGATAAATTACGCAACTATTTGGGATAACAAGAAATATAATGCTAAAAAGTATGGAACAGAATTAATAAAAAATATGGGCACTGACGAGTTTAAATTCCCCAAATCGGTATGGACTGTTCATGACTCTATCAAAATCTCTTCTAATCCTGATTCCCTTATCCTTGACTTCTTCGCAGGCTCGGGGACAACCGCCCATGCGGTAGCACTTCTGAACACAAAAGAGGCAAAGAGCATAATAGACGAGATTTTGGAGAAAAAAAAGAAGCTTAATGATGTGAAGACCGAGAAGACGAGAAAAGAGAAGGAAGAAGAAATAAGAGCCTTAGAGGAAAAGCTGAGGAGCATAGAGTTTGAAAACAGAAGATACATACTTGTGGAGATAAACGATTACTTTGATACGGTGATAATACCGAGGATAAAGAGGCTCATGTATTCTCTTGTGTGGAAGGAAGGGAAGCCTCAGTATCCTTTCGGATATTCACACGTATTCAAATACCTCTACCTTGAACAATACGAAGACCTGCTTGAGATATACGGGGATATGGAGATAGAGGGAGGTGATACGGATACGGAATACATATTTAGTAAGGACTTTACCCAATTGACCAACGTCAGGATAAAGCCTTTGATAAAAAAGCCTGTGAACAATCCCAAGTATGACCTCTTGGAAACATATATCTTTCATAAGAACCTTGAGCTTGAGAAGGTTAGGTATGAGAACGGTATCCTGATGGCGCAGGCGAAGGATGGATACGGAAACAGTATTCTCATACTCCTCTCTAACGAGAGAGACAGGTTGATAGACTTCATAAACAGAGAAGACCTATCAAACTACGGCAAAGTCGTAGTGAACTTAGACATTCCAGACCAAGAGAAGATAGAGAACAATCTTGATAAGCTTGAGTTTATAAAGACAAGCGACTTGGCAGGAGTGTAGTATGCCCGGACAGAATAAAAAGGCAAGCCTCAAGTCAAAGGACTTGGAGTTTTTTAAAAAACTGTGTAATGAAATAGACCCAGACCTTTATGTGAGATATGTAACCTCTGATGAAGAACTGAAAAGGGAAATAGAAGAAGAGAGCTATTTTCCGAGGCTTAAAGAGAAGGGCGATATTCCGGAAGAGGTATTTATAAACTTCTCAGAGCTTGCCAGAAGGCTCGGGGTTGATGAGCTTAGATACTACCAGAAGTTAACCATTTTCCTCTCAAGGTATTATCTGTTTACGAAGTATCCCGTGGAAGGAAGGAACGGCTTGGCTTACTGGATGGCAACGGGGAGCGGTAAGACTCTGATAATGAAGGCGGACATAATCAATTATTTGGAATTCCTGAAGGAAAGGCACTCTGTAATTGACCAAATAGAGATTGTCGTTACCTCTTCACTTGCAGAGCTGGTGGAACAGCTTAGAAGAGAGATTGACGTGTTCTTTAGGGATAACCGAGATTTCTTTGACCAATTCAGAACGAACTTAATTGTTGAGACAATTCAAGCCCTCTCCAATAGAGAAGACGAGTTTAAGAGCGCCATACCCGAAAACTGCTACAGACTCGTGCTATTTGATGAGGCGCACGTAGGTCTCAGCGGAGGTGGAAAAGGAGCCAATACGATAGGAGCCTTCAAAGGAATGAGAGACCTTCTGTCAGAAGATACCGAGAGGAGCTTTCTATGTGAATACTCAGCGACTTTTACCAATATGGAAAAGAGCTTGATAGATGAATATAAGGAAAAAATCATTTTTGACTACAGCTATGGGAAGTTTTTCAACGACCGATACGGGAAGGATTTTATCTTTCAGAAGATAGGTAAAGACGTTGTAGAGGATGAAGAGGCTCAGATAGAACCAAACGTTAAGGAGAACCTCAAGACCTTCAACGAAAAGTTGGAAGCCTTTTATTACATAAGGGAGAGCACCCGTTATAAATTCCCGGATAGACCTCTGCTGGTGGTTGTGGGAAATACTACCGTTAGACAGAAGAATAAAACAAGTAAAGACAAAAGAGAGGAAGAGAGGGAGCTCTCGGACATTATGAAGTTTTTGAAAGTATTGGACAGCTTGAGCATTGAGGAGAAGAGGAGATATTCAAGGATATTCAACGGGGGAACGGGAAAGCTAACCGTCATTGATAACAGGGATAAGGAGGATGAGCTCCTTATTTCCTTCGGAAGAGAGTCCGTTCCCTTCGGAATCGTGAACATAGGAAACAAGTCCAAGTTTATAGAGAAGGTTAAAGAAGAATTCGGTGAAGATGCATTTGAGGGCAGGGCGCTTATTCCAAAGGAGCAGTATTTTGAGAACTTGGACAATCCCAGCTCTCCCATAAACATACTCGTGGGTAGCAGGAAATTCTCTATGGGATGGAACAGCTTTAGAGTCAGCCAGATATGTCTTATTAACTTCGGGACGAGCAAGGGCAATACGGTCATTCAGATATTCGGAAGAGGGGTGAGGCTGAAGGGATACTTGGGCGACGGGAAGAGGTTGCTGATTCACTACACAAGAGAAGACAAGTGCGCAAAGGACGAGTATAAGGACTATTCCGAGGTGGAGAATGCGGTCAGGAGCAACGATACCGTCAGGAGCATCATCAGGAACAAGGAAATCTACGATAAGGTCAAGTTGCTTGAAACCTTGGCTATCTACTCTTTGAGGAAGTCTTATCTTAAGACCTTTATAGATGAGCTTCCCATCTGCGAAAAGGTCTTTGAAGAAACTATTGAGGTTGAGTGTAATCTTGACACTTTCTCCGACCTTGGGCTTGTTAAGAAGGATTGCGATGGAGAATATTTGCCCTTTATGGTGGTTAGGACCAAGGAGAGCATAGAGGTAAACCAAGACGACCACATTATACTTACCTTCGGCGATGATGAAATCAGATACAGGTTCAAAACCGATGGCAAGGAGGGAGCTATACAGAATGATAAGAGGGTGAAGGTAAATCTGTCTATAACTGAGGATAGAGCTTTAAGGCTGGAAGATTATAGGAGTGTTATAGAAAAGGTGGATACTCTGAGACTTGAAGATGTGGTTATAAGACTTTTGCATGAGAACAAGTTTATCTTGACCGAGAACATCATCTTTGATGGTAACCTTCCTCTAAAGGTGGCACGTATTCTGGACAGGTTTGCGGTGATACACTACGATGGGGATTTAGATAATCCGAGGAAGGCGGAGAAACTCCTTGTAAAGTCCTTTGCTACCTTTTTGAAAGAGTTGAGAAAGAAGATATTAGCTAAACACAAAAATACGGAACACTATTTAAGCCTGCTTCGGAAAGATGAGGTTCTGGACAAATTCACGGTCAGCGTGGTCTTTGATAGTGAAATGGGAGAGGAAGAGGGAAGGGCGGTTACTAAGGAGATTGCCGAGCTTATTAAATTCTTCTTTGAGGTGTCGTTGTGCAAGCCGGACGTGATAGACCCTTACTCTAAGCCTAAAGAGGCTGTTGAGATTGAGAAGGGAAACGACCCTGTTGAGGTAAAAGAGGGATTCCTTGAAGACTATATTAAGGTGAAGATAAACGAAGGAAGGCTATCCTCTCTTGAGAGGATAGAGGTAAAGCCTGACAAGCTGAACGTTTACGAGATGAAGTTTAAGTCCGACTTGGAGAAGTATGCCAAGGAAAAGGGCTTGAAGGTTAAACTCTACAGGATACTTCCAAACGGGGAGATTTTCTTCCCTGTCGGGGAAAACAGGATGGAAAAATTCTATCCCGACTTTCTTCTCAAGTATATAGATGAGGAGAATAAGACCATACACCTTGCCTTCGTTGACCCAAAGGGATTGGTTCAGTATAACAAGGACAAACTTTATTTAAGCTCGGAGATAAAGGAGATAGAGAGGTCGTTGAGCTTGAATGCCTGCTTAGAAGAGGGCGATAGTGATTATAGGG
>NZ_ABHJ01000012.1:0-39024 GCF_000171895.1 Hydrogenivirga sp. 128-5-R1-1 | reverse complement strand
CCGCCTCGTACTTGAGTATGGGTATTCCCTCCACCTCTCCTGCAAACTGCTTGTTCTCTATAGCTTTTACCATCTTGGAGAAGGAGTGTATCGGCTGGTTTACGGAGAGCTTACCGCCTCCGATTATGTACTCGCCGTCCGGGGACACATCAACCCCGTGGGGTGATTTGGGTGTGGGCAGGTAGTAGGCAACGCCGGGGCAGTCCTTGGGCAGGAGTATGGTAACCCTCGTTTTCTTCTCAGACTTGGCTATGCCTGTTGCAGGGTCAACATAGTTGTGGTAGTAGAGGGTCTTCATCTTCTTGCCTTTGCCCTGTGCAAGGCACTGCTCTGCCCTCTTCCAGTTGACCGCGAGTATGAAGTCCTTGTCCTTTTTAGAAGCGTTTATCTCTAAGAGGGTGTGAGCCTGCTCTGTGTTGTAGCTGGTGAAGAAGCACCATCCGTGAGAGGGACCCTTACCGCAGTGGGCGAGGTCGTAGTCATAACCGGGAACGAGGAGCTGGAAGGCTATGTCCATCCTGTTATTCTTCTCGCCCTTTGAGTTGTCCACCTTTATGAAGGTTATAGTTCCCTTAGCCCACTTCTTGTACTGGGCTATGGGGTAGTCCTTCTGGGGTATCGGAACGCTGAACCTCGTGGCTGCCGTGACGTACTCGGTGTTCTGGGTGATGAACGAAGACGGGTGGTTCCCTGCCGAGTTCGGGATCTCTATTATCTCCACGGTCTTGAACTCGGAGAGGTCTATCCTCGCTACCCTTGGGGTGTTGTTGGCGTTTATGAAGAGCCACCTACCGTCGGGCACTCCGTTTGTCTGGGAGAGTTCGGGATGGTGAGAGTCGTCCCAGGGTAGGAACCCATGGGAGGTCATCAGCATAGCTCTGGTCTCTTCGGAGTAGCCGTATCCGTTCTCCGGGTTGACCGAGAACACCGGTATCGTCCTGAGGTTTCTTCCAGAGGGGATTCCGTGCACGCCCACCTGTCCGTTAAAACCACCCGAGAAGAAGACGTAGAACTCGTCGTGCTGACCGGGCGGGACGTAAACGTGCTTGGCTGCCTCCTCCCACTCCTTGCTCAGGTGCTTGGTCTGGGAGAAGACAACCCCGAGCCCTGCAAGGGCTGCCACACCGAGGGCTATCTTCTTAAGGCTTCCTCCCTTCATATCTATCACCTCCACACTTACTTTTCTAAGGAGAGGATCCACTTGGCTATCTTCTCAGCCTCCTCTTTGGATACGGGCTGTCTTGGCATGTAAAAGGCTGTAACCTTTATCCCGTACTTGCTCGCAAGTCCCTGCCACTTGCCGACGCTACCCCCGGTGATGCTCTGAACGAGGGTCTTAAGGGCGTCAGCTTTGCCCTTGTACTCCTTAGCTATGACCCTGTAAGAGGGTCCCACTTTTGACTTGTCCACGTCATGGCAGGAGTAGCATCCCTTGCTTTTGAGGAGGGAGGATACATCCTGAGAGAAGGCTAAGGCGGATAGCCCTATAAGGAAATAAATAATTGGTAATATTTGCATCTCTTATACCTCCTTTAAATATCCCTTATATTGGATTATATGATAAATATCAGATATTGTCAATAACTCATCAGTTAGTCATAATTAACTCATGGAGAGGATAAACTTTTTCAGGTTGTATGCCAAGGAGAGGTTCGGAAGGAGAATTCAGAAGATACCTGTAGCCCTCCCCTTCACCTGTCCCAACATAGACGGGACGAAGGGCAGAGGCGGGTGTATCTACTGCTACAGGGGCTCAAGACCGGAGCACCTCTCTCCGCGGCAGAGTCTTCGGGAACAGATAGAGGAAGGGATAAGGAGGGCGAGGGAGAGATACGGGAGGAGAACTCTCTTCTTCGTTTACTTCCAGTCCTACACCAACACCTACGGGGAGCTGGAGGAGCTCAAGGAGCTGTACGATACTGCTACCGAGTATGAGGAGGTTGTGGGTCTTGATGTAGGTACTAGACCTGACTGCGCGACAGATGAAGTCCTTGAGATGCTCTCCTCATACAGAGATAGGGGGTACGAGGTCTGGATAGAGTTCGGTCTCCAGAGTGCCAACTTTGAGACCCTGAAGAGGATAAATAGAGCCCACGGGATCTCAGACCTGGTGGACGCCGTCCTGAGGGCTAAGAGACACGCACTCAAGGTGTGCGTTCACACGATAGTGGGTCTGCCGGGTGAGGACAGGGTGGACTTCCTTGAGACCGCAAAGCTCCTGACAGCCCTGAATGTGGAGGGTGTTAAGATACACCCTGTTTACGTGATGAGGAACACAGTCCTCGCAAGGCTTTACGAGGAGGGCAGGTTCAAAACCTTGGGCTTACGGGAGTACGTTTCCTGTGCTGCCGACATGCTGGAACTCTTGCCGGAGGACACGGTGGTTCACAGGCTCACCGCGGAGGCTAAGAGACCGGCGCTGCTCTCACCGGAGTACTGCACCTACGAGAGGAAACTGGAGGTTATCAGGGCTATAGAGGAAGAGCTGGAGAGGAGGGGAAGCAGACAGGGGATTAAGTCAGTAAGGGGCGTTGGTCTCGTTGAAGGGGCATGAGGGAACTTCGTAGAACTCGTTCAGGTGCCACGGTGAGCTGAGGGAAGAGGTAAACTCCTCTATCAGGCTGAAGTCCTCCTCCCTGAGCCACGGGTATCTTGGCGTTCTGTATATGGTCAGGGGAAGCCCGTCGGCTATGTAGGCGCTGTCTCTGACCCTGTAAGTATCTACCTTTCTTCCCGCTGTGTAAGAGTACTTGTTTGGGTCATTCATAGGCGATTTTATATCCACGGCGAAGCCGTCAACTAAGTCTCTCAACTTTTCAAGAACCTGAGGGGCGTAGCCGTTCGTATCCACCCTTATCTTTATCAGGGGGTTTCTGCTTTTCACCCGCAGTATGAAGTCCATTAGCTTCTTGGGGTTGTGGACTGTGGGCTCTCCGCCCGACAGAACGAGGGTGTCTATCACCGGGTTTGAGCTCACCTCGTAGAGGACTTCCCTCTCAGTTATCTCTTCCTTCTCCTCTCCGACCACGAGGCGCCAGTTGTGGCAGTGCCTACACCTGAAGTTGCACCCTTTCATAAAGAGGACGAGACTCCACCTCCCGGGGACGTCCTTGGATGAGACGGTGTAGGAAACGAAGCTCAGTCCCATCTTGCAACCTCCATGAGCTCCATGATATCAGCCTTCTTGCGGGTTACCCAGTCTGCCCTCCTTCCCCCCTGCCAGTAGTTCTCCTCGCCTTCGTAGAGGAAGCTTTCCCTGTCCACCTTCTTAACCTTTCTCGCTATGGGTCGGTAGTAACCTATGACCCTTGAATAGACTATAGTGTCGTCGGAGCCGCAGTAGGGGCACTCATGCCTTTCTCCCACGACCTTAGCCTCACAGGAGTTACACACGCTGAGGGTCGGAGTGAGGGTTATGTAGATTATGGGTAGCTTTTCAAAGAGCCTCCTTATGAAGTCCCTCGTTGCGAGGCTGTCGGGCTTCTCGTTCAGGAATATGTGCTGTATGCTGCCTCCCGTTGCAAAGCCTTGGGTGTGGGCGGAGACCTCAAGCTGTCTCGTGAGGGAGCTCTGGTCGTAGGGCGGTTGGAAGCCGGCTGTGAGAAACACTCCCGAGCCTTCAGGGCTACCCTTCACGTATGGAGGGATGCCGTCAACCTTTCCTTCCCAGAACTCTCTGTAGAGCCTGTAGTTGTCCGTTCTACCCTCCGATATATCCCTGAAGAACTTAAGGTCTTTCTGGGCGAGTTTGGGACCTGCGGTCTCCCCGGGGGCGTACTCAAAGTTCCAGGGCACACCGTCCTCCCTCATGAACCTCTCAAGCTTGGATAGTATGAAATCCGCCATGTCCTTGGCGAAGGATAGACCCTCCGGGTGGAAAAGCCCGGACTCCTCTTCCACGATACGACCCGAAGGGTCGTGCTTCACGAAACCGAAGTTTATGAGACCCTCGTGCCCTCCCTGCAGGGATATGGTGTTGAACAGGGTGGAGAGGTCTTTCATGTAGTAAAAGAAGGTTGGGTAGAGCTCCCTGTGGCTTTCAATGAACTCTCTCTTCTTGTTGAGAACGCTTCTGGCTTTTGCAAGTATGTCCTTCAGGTGTTCAAAGAGGCTTTCCCTGTTGCCCCTGTGTATCCAGCCGAGGCGGTTGAAGTTTATTGATATCACTCCCACGGAGCCCACGCCCGAGGCGTTTCCAAAGACCGAACCCGTGTTGGACACCCGGAGAACCTCTCCGAGGTCAACCTGGAAGCGGCAGCAGAAACTCCTCTGGAGGTAAGGGTTCCTCGGTTCCATACCCCTTTCCAAGAAGGGTTTGCTCATGAAGTTCTCAAAGTAGGCTCCTCCGTGCTTGTCCATGTTCTCAAGGAACTCTAAGAACACGGGGTCTTCAAAGTTGAAGTTGTCGGTGATCTGAACCGTTATGAGAGGGAATGTCCAGGGTCTCCCGTCGGCATCACCCTCCCACATAGCCTTCAGGAAGCCGAGAGCTACGCGGTCGTAGACCTCCTGGGGTATATCGCTGTACTTCGTCTCAAGGACTTGCCCTCCTACGACTACGAACTCCTCCTCAAGAGAGGGAGCCGGCTTGCCGAACTCAAGGGTAACGTTGGTGAAGGGGCTGTTCCCGCTTCTGAAGGGCAGGTTTATGTTGTAGAGAAAGCTCTGGAAGGCGTGGGCTATCTCGTCAAGGGTGTACCTCCTGCCGTGGTACCTGTGTTCGTACCAGACGTAAGAGCTCGCTATAGTTATGAGGTCGTTGAGGGCTACCGCTCCGGCTACCTCCTGGGATATTAGGCATATGAAGTTTGCACACTGGTCAAGTAGATTTCTTAACCTCTTGGGCGGTCTTGAACGGGGCATTACCCTCGTGTTCGCGGTGAGCCCGTTGAAGGCTATGTCCCTCGCCGAGAAGCCTATGCAGTAGGGTCCGAGGAGCGAAAGCTGGTGCTGATACCACCAGCCCTCTTCGTGCATCAACCTTTCATCTTCAGAGAGTATCCTTCTGAGCATGTACTCCTTCATAACCTCCCCCGAGAGTATGTTCGCCATGGCGGGGAGTGAGTAGACGAGGTTTGCGTTGTGCTTCGCAAGGTCTGATGAACCGAGATACTGGTCAATAAGGTCAAGAGCCTCTTCCTTTACCATCTTTCCCTCCTTAAATTCCCTTAGTGTTCTATTTTAGAATTTCGGACTTAAAATTCAATTTTATATTTCCCGAGAGCTTAAAAACACTTACGTTAAGGATTACAAGTCCATGCTGTATCTGTAAAATAGAGCTATGGGAAGGGTTATAAGGCTTGACGTTAGGGACATGGAGCCACCCCAGCCCCTCGTGGAGATCTCCAGAAGGCTCGGTGAGCTTGAGGAGGGAGACAGGCTTGAGGTGCTCGGTTCCAGACCCTTCGTGAACCTAATACCGAGACTTGAGGAGCTCGGCTTCAAGTACTCAATAGAGGAGGTGGAAGAGGGATACCTGCTCACCGTAGAACGCTGATCGGTTCAGCTCTCCTTTGCCGGGCTCCTTGAAGTCAGCCAGAACACCAAGCCCAGTGCGAGAAGCATAGCTCCCATGCTCAGCATCTTGACCACGTCCGTCTGGGACACGGAGAGTATGAGAACCTCCCTTATGACGGCGGCGAGGGCTACACCGAGAAAGGTCTTCACGCTGAAGGGGGCACCTTTCAGGTGCTTTATCTCCTCGTTTATAAGCTCGGAAAGGGCGTAAAGTATGAGAATGGAACCCAGTATGCTGAGTACACCCTCCTTTAGGGGTAGGCTGCCTCCGAATATGTGAAAGAGCTCAAGCCCTATCCAGTATATTATCAGCACGCTGCTGAATATGAGGGACACTATCAGAAATATGTCCATAAACCAGGAGAACCTCTTTAGGTTCTCTATGAAGAACCTCTCAACCTTGCCAGTCGCAAGGAAGAGCTTGAACTCCTCGTCCCGGTATGCGCTCGTCATTATGTCCAGGTTCAGGTCAAGGAGTTTGTCCAGCGCGATCACCGTCCTGTGGGACTCGGGGGTACAGCCGAGCTCCTGGAGAACCTTATCGTGTATAAACCTGCGCACGAAGCTCATGGACGCATTTACGTAGTGGGTTGGCACGGAGTTCTTGGCGTGGGCTTCGCCTATCCTATTGAGTTTTTCAAGGTACTCAAGGTCGTACTCACCCGAAAAGAGGTCTTCAAACCATCTGGATAGGCTCTCCCTATGCTTGTCTCTGCTCTCAGGGGGAAGGAGCTTCTCTGAGCCCTCAAACCTGTCCACGTAAGAGTAAAATCCCTCCAGGAACTCCGCTCTATACTTGAGCATCTTGGGTTTAAGGCTCTTGATCAGCTCTATCTCTTCGTCGGAGAGGTTGTAATCGTAGCGGAGCTTTTCCATCGTAGGAAAGTATAACTCAGGATGGGATTTGGTGCCGGAGGCGGGAGTCGAACCCGCACGCCCCGAAGGGCACTGTCCCCTCAAGACAGCGCGTCTGCCAGTTCCGCCACTCCGGCTTTGGTGTGAAGTTTATATTATATACCACCATGAAGGAACTTCCAAGACTTTACGCTATAACGGATAGAGCTAAGTACGGAGAGGACTTCATTAAAACCCTTGAAGGTATCTTCAAAAAGGGCGTCAAGATGGTACAGCTGAGGGAGAAAGACCTCAACGGAAGGGCTCTGTATGAGCTCGCTGAGGAGGTCAGGGCTCTTACAAGGAGATACGACGCCCTGCTCCTGATAAACGAGCGGTTTGACGTGGCGAGGGCTGTGGGTGCAGACGGCGTCCACCTTCCCGAGAAGAGCTTCCCGCCAAGCGTTGTTAAGTCCCTGTTCCCGGACATGATCGTGGGATTTTCAGCCCACTCCCTTGAGAGCGTCAGGTATGCGGAGGAAGAGGGTGCGGACTTCGTTACCCTCGGACCTGTGTTCAGAACAACGTCCCACCCTGAAGTTAAGCCAATCGGAACCCTCAAGCTCAAGGAGGTCTCCGGGAAAGTAAACATTCCCATATACGCTCTTGGCGGTGTGACATGGGACAGGATAAAGCTCTGTTACAAAAATGGAGCTTACGGGATAGCAGGTATTACAATATTCCTAAATGGTTATGAGGACGAGAGACCTGATACTTGACGAAGCCCTCAAGCTCTTCTCCGAAAAGGGCATAAAGGAGACGACCGTAAGGGACATAGCGAAGGCGGTTGGAATAACGGAGGGTGCTATATACAGGCACTTTGACAGCAAAGACCAGATAGTTTACGAGCTCTTTGAGAGGTACTCCTCCCAACTTTACGAGCTCATAGAGAAAGCCCTCAAGAAGGCTAAAGGCAGGGAAGAACAGTTTAAGGGTGTTGTGATGGCTTTTCTGGACTTCGCCTTCAAGAAGCCGGACGCCTTCAGATACATGAACATATTTCACTACCTCAGGGGAAGGGAAGTCAGGAAGTTCAAGCACATACCCTTCCTGCTCTTAAAGGATCTCATAACCGGTATGCACGCCGAAGGCGTCCTTAAAACGGAGCCGGAGTACGCCCTTGCCGTTCTTACCGGAACCCTTGAGAGGGTTTTCCTTTACAAGAACATGGGCATAATCAAGGGCAGGAAGTCTGAGGTTAAGGAGAAGACCGCCGAGCTACTCTGGAAGAGCCTTGTGGAATGCTCATAATCATAAAAAGCCCCTCTCCTCTGAAGTATCCTTTCCTGCGGAGGAATCCATGATAGACAGGGATAAGATAAAGGAAGCGATAAGGCTGTTCCTTGAAGGCATAGGAGAAGACCCTGACAGGGAGGGCTTGAAGGAGACCCCGGAGCGCATAGCCCGTATGTGGGAAGAGTTTGAGAGCATGCGCTCCTTTGATATGAAGCTCTTTGAGGAGTTCGGAGACTACAACGAGATGGTTCTGGTCAAGGACATCCAGTTCTATTCCCTATGCGAACACCACTTGCTACCCTTTTACGGCAAGGTTCACATAGCCTACATACCCGACGGCGTCATCTGCGGTCTCTCAAAGCTCGTGAGGACGGTGAGGGCTTTCGCCCTTAGACCCCAGGTGCAGGAGAGGCTGACGGACGAGATAGCTGACTTCCTTGAGAGGGAGTTAAAACCGAAGGGTGTGGGCGTTATAGTTGAGGCGGAGCACCTCTGTATGTCCATGCGGGGGGCTATGTCTCCCGGGCACGTGACAACGACCTCGGCGCTCAGGGGTGTGTTCTTGAGCGATATGAAGACGAGGGAAGAGTTCCTGAAGCTCACCAAGGGCGCTTAGCTTTTAGTAAAATAGTCCCTATGTATTACGCCCTGCTAACCCTGTTCGTTATAGTGTCAATACTCCTGATAATACTCGCTCTGCTCCAGAAGGGACGCGGTGATGTGGGAGCCGCCTTCGGTGGGGCGATGGGTCAGTCCATATTCGGTGCCGGCGGTGTGGACACTGTCCTTACCAAGGCGACCTACTGGCTCGGGGGTCTGTTCCTCGTCCTCGCCATACTCCTATCCATAGTCCCCCGGGAGGAAAAAGGCTCCATAATAGAGAGAGAGATAAGGAATGGAAGCGAGACAGCTCCTTCAAAGCCTGAGGGGGGAACTCAGGAGGGACGGAGAGATAATACTGGCTCACCTCCTCAAGAGAAGACCAGGTGAGCTCTACCTGCTTTCGGAGGAAGTTCCAGAAGAGGTCGTTAAAAAGTTTAAAAGACTCATGAAGCTGAGGGAGAGAGGGTTTCCCACAGCCTACCTTATAGGCGAATGGGACTTTTACGGTAGAACCTTCAAAGTTAAAGAGGGTGTCCTCATACCCAGACCCGAGACGGAGCTGCTGGTTGAGAAGACCCTTGAACTCATACCTGCCGATAAAGAGATGGAAGGTTTTGAGGTGGGAGGGGGGACTGGTTGCATATCTATAACCCTTCTATTGGAGAGAGGCCTCCTCAGGATGGCTGTGGACGACGTGAACCCCACGGCGGTTGAGCTTATGAAAGAGAACGCAAAGATTCACGGCGTAGATTACCGGCTTGAGGTGTTTGAGGGTGATATGTTCTCCCCCGTTAAGGGTAGAAGGTTTGACTTCATCGTATCAAACCCGCCCTACATACCTGAAAACTTCTGGGAAAGGCTACCCCCCGAGGTGAGAAGGGAGGGCAGGGAAGCTCTCATAGGGGGAGAGAAGGGATACGAGTTCTACGAAAGGTTTGCAAAGGAAGTTCCCCGACACCTCAAGGGAGGAGGGTTCGTGGCACTGGAGATAGGGCACGACCAGGGCAGGGTGGTTGAGGAGCTCCTGAAGGGGGCTGGCTTTGAAAGGGTTATCATATATAAGGACTACTCGGGACAGGATAGAGTTGTTATAGCATGGAGCTGATAGGTTTCTTTATCGGTGTAGCCTTTTTCATAGCCCTGGAAGGCTTCTTTGCAGGTTCGGAGATAGCCCTCGTCAGCGCTGACAAGGGTATGCTCAAGGCTGTGCTCAGGAAGAAGAAGCACAGGTACGTAGCCCACTTTTTAGAGAACCCTGAAGAGTTTATAACGCTGACGATGCTCGGCTACACGCTGAGCATCGTGTTTGCAGCAACGCTCTACACGCTCGCCCTGATGTCTGCGTCTAAGTACTTTCCCGGCATATCCGGGTACGAGGTACTCCTCGCAGAGACGCTCGTTATCTTCACGATAATCTTCGGGGAGATAATACCCAAGAGCTTCTTCCAACACCACGCCAACAAGCTGACGATACCCTGCCTCTTCATACTGGACAAGCTCAGGATACCCCTAAAGCCCTTCCTGGTGCTCTCCAAGGTCATAAGCAGGTTCATCTCAAGCAGGTTCGCCAAGAGCCACGTGAGCGTCAGGAGGGAGGACATAATAGAGCTACTCAGAGAGAAGAAGACCTTTGCCGAGTACGAGGGTCTCATAGTGTCCAACATACTCTCCTTTAAAGACAGGCGTGTGGGCGAGATAGTTAAGCCTCTCTATGAGATAGTGATGATATCCGAGAACGCGAGCGTGTTCCAGGCTGTTGAAAAGATAAAGGAGAGCGGGTACTCAAGGATACCCGTTTACAGGGTAAGGGTGGACGACATAGTCGGTTACGTGAGCGCCTACGACCTGCTGGAAGCCCAGCCCGAAGAGCCTATAAAGAAGTACGTGCGGAAGATCCTCGTCTTCTCCGAGTACACGCCACTCCCCGATGTGGTGAACGAGTTTAAGAAGAAGAAGGAGCACATGGCGGTTGTGGTTGATGAGAGGGGGGTGATAATAGGGATAGTTACCCTTGAGGACATACTCAGGGAGATCGTGGGTAGCATCCAGACCGACAAGGGAGAGGAGGAGCTCATAAGGGAGATATCAAGGGACAGGTGGATAGCAGACGGGAAGCTGGAGCTCAACGAGCTGGTCAGGATAACGGGTGTGAAGATACCCGAAGGCAACTACAGCACCGTTGGGGGCTTTCTATCCTTTCTGGCGGGGAGGATACCTGAAGAAGGGGAGGTGTTCAGAGTGGGGAGCTTCGTGTTCAAGGTTGTGTCCACCGACGACAGAAAGGTAAAGAAGGTTCTTGTTGAGAAGGTGGACACAAAAGGGGAGAGATGAGATACAGGTACAGGTCTATCAAAGACATACCTGCGGAACACAGACCCCGGGAGAAACTCAGGAAGTTTGGAGCCGAGAGTCTGTCCGACGAAGAGCTGCTCGCCGTGCTGTTCGGCTCCGGCACGAGGGGAAGGGACGTCCTATCCATATCCAAAAGCGTTGTGGACATGGGCTGGAAGAGGCTTGAGGAGATGGAGCTGTCAGAGCTCACCGAGCTCAAGGGTCTGGGTCTGGTGAAAGCCTTGCAGATCAAAGCCCTCATAGAGCTCTCAAAGAGAATAAGGGAGCCCTTCCGCGGTGTGAAGATACTCAGTCCAGAAGACGCTTACACCTTCCTCAGGGAGAGCTTTGATGATAGGAAGGAGACCCTCGTAGCCCTTTACCTTGACCTGAGTCACAGGGTCATGCACCTTGAAGTTGTGGCTGTCGGCACCCTTAACGCGGTAAACGCCAACCCGAAGGACGTCCTCAGACCTGCGGTGGAGCTGTCTGCCTACGGGGTTCTGATAGCCCATAACCACCCTCAGGGGCTTCCCGAACCCTCGGAAGGGGACGTGATGTTCACGGAGAGACTCAAGAGAGCCTGCGAGATACTCGGCTTTGAGCTCGTTGATCATATCGTGGTCAGTCCGGAGGGCTACGTATCCTTCAGGGACAGGGGTCTCCTTGATTGATTTTATGACATTTGTGTCATATAATTCTCCCGATGCGAGCCCTCCTGTTGGTGTTACTCCTTGTTGTAGCCGCTTACTCCCAGACCATTTATGTAGCCTCCGCTTCCAGCATGCGTCCCCTTATGGAAGAGGTCACTGAGGTCTTTGAGAAGGGCTCAGGGGTGGAGTTAAAGGTATCTTACGGTTCCTCAGGAAACCTGTTCCGCCAGATACTCGGAGGTGCTCCTTACGATGTTTTCATTTCCGCAAACGAGATGTATCCGGAAAGGCTCCTTGAGCTGGGCAGGGCGTACCACCCTACCCTCTTTGCCCGGGGGAGACTCGTCATATTCACCCTTAAACCCGAGCTCAAAGGTATTGAGGGTTTGAGAAGTGCACGCAGGATAGCCGTGGCGAACCCGAGGCACGCCCCTTACGGCAGAGCTGCCGTTGAATTTTTGAAGAAGGAAGGTCTCTATGAAGAGCTGAGAACCAGGCTCGTGTTCGGCTCAAACGTAGCACAGGCTTTTCAGTTCGTAGTTTCCGGCGGTGCCGATGTGGGTATAGTTTCCCTATCCCTCGCCTTAACTTACCCGGAGGGTCATTACACAATACTTCCCGAGGACAGATACCCTCCCATAAGGCACGTTGCGGTTTTAACGGAAAGGGGCAGGAAAAAGGAGGTAGTCCTTAAGTTCTTAGAGTTCCTGAAGAGTCCCGAGTTCAAGAGTATGCTTGAGAAGTTTGGATTCGGAGCTCCATGATGGAAGAGGCTCTACTGCTCAGCCTGAAGCTCTCGGTGCTCACCACCCTGATCCTGTTGGTCATATCCATGGCTTTAGGCTACGTTCTATCCTTCGTGTCCTTTCCCGGAAAGGGGCTCCTTGAGGCTCTCGTTCTGTTGCCCATAGTACTGCCCCCCACAGTTCTCGGGTTTTACATTATTTACGCCCTGAGCAGGGAGTCACCCCTGGGGGAATTCATTGAGGCTCTCACCGGCAGGTCTCTCCTCTTCTCCTTTGAGGGCATACTGCTCGCCTCAGTAATATACTCACTGCCCTTCGGAGTTTTTCCCGTGAGGGACGCCTTCCAGAGCGTTCACAGGAGGTACATAGAGATAGCCCATGTGTTCGGCTACTCGGCGGTGGAGACCTTCTTCAGGGTAGTTCTTCCCCTGAGCTGGGGAGGTATCCTTACATCCTGTGCACTCGTGTTCGCCCACACCATGGGTGAGTTCGGCGTGATACTGATGGTTGGAGGTAACATCCCGGGGGAGACCCAGACCCTCTCCATTTACATATACGATGAGGTGCAGGCTCTCAACTACGAAGAAGCCCACAGGGCTTCCCTTACACTTCTGCTCGTATCTCTGATATCCCTCAGCGTTGTATTCTTTTTGAGGAGAAGATGGACAGGCAGATAACTCTCAGCTTCAGGAAGGACTTTCCCGGCTTCAGCGTTGAGGCTGACTTCAGCTTTGGTGTGGGCTTCAATGTGATACTCGGCGCCTCAGGGTGCGGCAAGACAACCACCCTCCGTGTTATGTGCGGACTTGAGAGACCCGAGAGGGGCTTCATGAGATGCTGTGAAGAGACCTTCTTTGATACAGAGCGGGGAATATTCCTGCCACCCCAGGAGAGGAGGCTCGGCATAGTTTTCCAGGAGGACAACCTTCTACCACACCTGAACGTGAAGGAGAACGTAGAGTTCGCCTGCAGAAAGGCGAGGGGCGAGAGACTCCCCGTAAAGGAACTTCTGGAAAGGTTCGGGCTTAAAGGACTTGAACGCAAAAGGGTGAACGAGCTCTCCGGCGGCGAGAGACAGCGGGTAGCCATAATAAGAGCACTGGCGTACAACCCGAGGGCTCTGCTCATGGACGAACCCTTCTCCTCCCTGGACTTCCGGAGAAAGATTGACATAATAAACTTCCTAAAGAGCATGGAGCTGGATATCCCGGTGGTGATGGTCACCCACGACCCCCTTGAGACGTTCCTGCTTGCGGACAGGGTGTTCTTGATGGAGAGGGGGAAGAAGGTAGCAGAAGGCGGAAGGGAGATCGCCGAGGAGTACTTCTCGGAAGCCCTGAAGAACCTGAACCTTCACTCCCCACTCTGAAGCTTCTCAACGAGCCTCTTGGCCGCCTCCTGTTCAGCCTCCTTCTTGCTCTTACCCCTGCCAACGGCGCTCACGCCCTTTATTGAGCTCTCAACGGTGAATGTCTTGGCGTGCTCGGGACCCTCAACGCTTATCACCCTGTAGTGGGGTCTCTCCCTCCACCTCTTCTGGGTTATCTCCTGAAGCATGGTCTTGTAGTCTTTCCTTATCCTGTGGCTCCTTATGGTCTCTATTATCCTGTCCTTGAAGAGCCTGTTGAAAAGCTCCTTCACGAGGTTGCAGTCCCGCCCGCTGTCAACGTATACGGCAGCCCACAGAGCTTCAAATACATCGCCGATTATGGAGACGTTCTTCTTCCCCCTGCTCATCAATATGTATCTGGGCAGGTCAAGTTCCTGGGCGAGCTCGTTGAAGAACTCCTCGCTTATCAGATAAGCCTTCAGAGATGCAAGGGCACCCTCCCGTTTCTCTGGAAACTCCTTGACGAGTATGTCAACTATTATGAAGTTCAGGAGGGCATCTCCAAGGAACTCAAGTATTTCGTAGTGAGAGACGCCCGCATCGCGGGCGTAGGACACGTGGGTGAAAGCTTGTTTGAGCAAATCTTTGTTTTTGAAGGTGTAGCCTATACGCTCCTCAACTTCTTCAAACATCCTCTACTTTTTTGAATATCAGGCAGGCGTTCGTTCCCCCAAAACCGAAGGAGTTTGACAGGACAGCCCTTACATCGGCTTCAACAGCTTCATTTGGCACGTAGTCAAGGTCACAGTCCGGGTCGGGGTTCTCAAGGTTTATGGTGGGAGGTATTACGCCCGTCTCTATGGTCTTGACGGAAGCGACAGCCTCAACCGCTCCGGCTGCTCCGAGCAGGTGCCCTATCATGGACTTGTTGGAGCTCACCTTGAGCCTGTAAGCGTGCTCCTTGAAGAGCTGTTTTATGGCGAGGGTCTCAATCTTGTCGTTCAGAGGAGTTGAGGTTCCGTGGGCGTTTATGTAGTCAATCTCGTCGGGGTTGAGTCCTGCGTCCTCAAGGGCGAGCTTCATGCACTCGTAGGCACCCTCTCCACACTCGTGGGGAGCGGTTATGTGGTAGGCATCATCCGTTGCCCCGTAGCCCACGAGCTCGGCGTATATCCTTGCACCTCTCGCCTTGGCGTGCTCGTATTCCTCAAGGACTACAACGCCGGCACCCTCTCCCATAACGAAGCCGTTTCTGTCCCTGTCAAAGGGTCTGGAAGCCTTCTGGGGCTCGTCGTTGCGATTAGACAGCGCCCTCATGACGGCAAAACCCGCAACCCCAAGGGGTGTCACCGCAGCTTCAGTTCCACCGGCTATGGCGGCGTCTATGTCTCCCGCCTGTATCATTCTGAAGGCGTCGCCTATGGAGTGGTTCCCGGTAGCACAGGCGGACACCACGCAGTAGTTGGGTCCCTTGAAGCCGTGCCTTATGGCAACGTAACCAGCTCCCATGTTGGATATGCCGTAGGGTATGAAGAAGGGAGACACCCTGCGGGCACCCTTCGTTGTTATTACGGTGTGCTCCCTCTCTATATCCCTGAGACCACCTATGCCCGTTCCTATTATCACCCCTATCTTCAAAGGGTCGTAACCTCCCTCCTTTATGCCGCTGTCAAGGATAGCCTCCTCCGCCGCTGCGACCGCGTAGTGGACGAAGACCGAGAGCCTGTTAGCTTCCTTCTTGTCAAGGAACTGGGTGGGGTCAAAGTCCTTTACCTCTCCCGCTATCTTGACCGTGAGTCCGAACTCATCAGGGTCAAAGCTCTTTATCAGGTCTATGCCGCTCACACCTTTTACGAGGTTGTTCCAGAACTTATCAACCCCGGTTCCTATGGGGGTGACGGCTCCCAGACCCGTTACTACGACCCTTCTTCTCATCCACCCACCTTCTCTTTGAGGTAGTTTATGACGTCTCCGACGGTCTGTATCTTCTCGGCGTCGTCGTCGGGTATCTCTATACCGAACTCCTCCTCAAAAGCCATTATCAACTCAACCACGTCAAGGGAGTCCGCTCCGAGGTCTTCCACGAACTTAGCCTCGGGGACTATCTTCTCCTGCTCTACGCCCAGCTGGTCAGCTATGATCTCCTTGATTCTTTCCTCAAGAGCCATATCCTTCACCTCCATACAGGATTTTATTTAAAAGAGACCTCCATTAACATGAATAACCTCACCCGTTATGTAACTTGACAGGTCAGAAGCCAGGAACAGCACCACGTTAGCCACGTCCTCGGACTTTCCAAAGCGGTTCATTGGTATCTGGTTGAGGAACCCCTGCTTTATCTCCTCCGGCAGGTTCTCCGTCATGTCAGTCTCTATGAATCCGGGGGCTATGGCGTTCACCGTTATGTTTCTCGGTGCGAGCTCCTTGGCCAAGGTCTTCGTAAAGCCAACGAGACCAGCCTTGGCAGCCGAGTAGTTAGCCTGACCAACATTGCCTATGAAGGCTACCACCGAGGACATGTTTATCACCCTTCCCCACTTCTTCTTGAGCATGCCCTTGACTACGAGCTGCGTTATCAGGAATGTTCCCGTCAGGTTAACCCTTATTATCTCGTCCCAGTCCTCGTACTTCATCCTTATGAAGAGGGTGTCCCTGTTTATACCGGCGTTGTTTACGAGTATGTCCACACCACCGACTTCCTCGTTTACCCTCTTTAAAGCCTCCTCTATGGACTCTTTGGAGCCTATGTCTAAGGCTACCGAGAAGACTTCGTTGCCCGTGCTGTCCGATATCTCCTTCGCCACCTCCCGTGCCCTGTCCTCGCTCCTTCCAGTGACCACCACCTTGGCACCCGCTTCGGACAGCCTGTAGGCTGTCGCTTTCCCTATTCCGCGGGTTGAGCCTGTAACGAGTGCGGTTTTTCCGGAGAGGTTTATCATGATTGGCTACAAATTATAGCAGATTTGCCTCCCAATTGCTATATTAGTGATGATGGGGGCTTTTTTCGCTTATCTGATCGCACTTTTAACACTGCTTATGCTCTCGTGCTCCGAAAAACCCAAAGACCTAAAGACCTACGAAAAGGAAAACCCCTTCCCCCAGGATGAGTACAAACAGGAGAAGTCTATGGGCAGCCTCTTTGCGGGCGGAGGGTGGACTGACCTGTACGGTGAGAACAGAGCTACCAAGCCGGGAGACCTGATATTCATATACGTCGTGGAGAGCATAAACGCGGTGGAGAGCCTCTCAAATCAGGCGGGTAAGTCAACGGCCTTCTCCAACGCCATAAGCTCCTTCTTCGGCGTCCCCCAGAACACGCTTGCCAACCTCGGCTCCGGAGCGGAGGGGAAGTTCAACACGAAAGCCTCCAGCAAAGTCCAGCAGACGGGAACGCTGACCACCAAGCTGGCTGGCAGGGTGGTAAAAGTTTACCCCAACAGGACGATGTTAATAGAAGCCAAGAAGTACATAATGGTGAACGGTATGAAGAGAGAGTTCATTCTTAGAGGGATAATAAGACCCGAGGACATAGACAGCACGAACACCGTTCCGAGCGACAAGATAGCCAACATGGAGATATTCCTTGATGGAAAGGGTTACATGGCTGAGGGAGGTAAGCCGGGATGGCTTGCAAGGATATTTGCCGTAATATTCCCCTTCTGATACTTCTCTTTGTGTCCCTCTCTATGGCGGAGAGGATAAAGGACATAGCCACAATAGAGGGAAACAGGGTCAACTACCTTCAGGGCTACGGGCTCGTGGTGGGTCTGAAGGGGACAGGTGACGGTAAGGCTACCCAGTTCACGGTAAAGAGCCTTGCCAACGCCCTCCAGAAGATGGGCATAGTGGTTGACCCTAACAGGATAACGGTCAAGAACGTGGCTGCCGTGTTCGTCACTGCTAAGATACCCCCCTACGCCAAAGCTGGTATGAGGGTTGATGTTAGCGTGTCCTCCATAGGGGACGCGAAGAGCCTTGAAGGTGGGACTCTTCTCCTAACACCACTCAGGGGACCAGACGGGAGGATATACGCCCTCGCCCAGGGACAGTTAATAGTGGGGGGTTACGAGGCGAGGGGAAGGGGCGCTTCACAGGTCAAGAACGTACCTACGGTGGGCAGGATACCCAACGGTGCAGTCCTTGAGAGAGACCTTCCCTTTGACATGAACGTGGCTGACGTGAACATAATCCTTGATGTACCCGACTTCACGACTGCGAAGAGGGTTCAGGATGCCATAAACAGCAGGTTTAAAGCTCCCATAGCGGTTGCCCTTGACAGCGCCACGGTGAAGGTTGGAATACCTACCGGGGTGAACCCGGTGGACTTCCTCGCCGAGATAGAAAACCTTGAGATAAAGACCTCTCAGGTTGCCAAGGTGGTCATAGACGGCAGGTCAGGGACTATAGTCCTCGGTGGAAACGTCAGGATAAGTCCCGTCGCCGTCGCAGTTGGTAGCCTCGTGGTAAAGGTGAAGGAGCTGGCAGAGGTGTCCCAGCCGCCGCCCCTATCTCCCGGAGAAACCAAGGTGGTGCCCAGAACGGAGGTTGAGGTTATAGAGGAGAAGAGGAGGCTAATTCCCCTGAAGGGAACGACGGTTCATGAGCTCGTGACCTCTCTGAACAAGATAGGGGCAACCCCGAGGGAGATAATCTCCGTCCTGCAGGCTATAAAGGAAGCCGGAGCCCTGAAGGCTAAGCTGGAAGTGCTATGAACAGGGTTATATTCGCAAAACCCTCCTACACGTACAGGCAGTTCCTTAAGAAAGACATAAAAAGCGTTGCTAAGGAGTTTGAAGCCCTTATGATAAAGCAGGTTCTCAAGGAAGCCTTCCGCCCAGTTCTCAAGAACAAGAGCTTCTATCAGAGGTTCTACTACGACATGTTTCTTGAGGGAACGAGCAGGCAGTTCGCCGAAGCCGGGGGAGTGGGTATAGCGAGGTTCGTGGTGGAGAGCTACGAGAAGAACAACCCGGAGCCCAGAAATAGAGAAGAGCTGAGGCTGATGGTCAGGAGGGTTCTCAGAGAGGAGGGACTGCCCGAGTGGCTCTCCGTCATACCTGAGGTTGAGAGCGGGTACTCAACGGAGGCTGTGTCTCCCAAGGGTGCCGCGGGTCTGTGGCAGCTGATGGAGGAGACGGCGAAGGAACATGGCTTGAGGGTGGACGAGGAGCTGGACGAGAGGTTTGATCCCTACAAGTCCACACGCGCCGCGGCGCGTCATTTAAAGAAACTATACGAAAAATACGGGGATTGGTTACTAACCTTTGTAGCCTACAACTGGGGGGAGGGAAACCTTGACAGGGCTGGGGGTCGTGAGGTTCTGGAAAACCTTGATCTACTGCCAGAGGAAACCCGTAACTACCTTGAAAAGCTCTCCGAGATGTTAAAATTGACCGCCGTTAGATGATAGGGGTTGATATAGTCAAAAACGAGAGGATTGAGGAGGCTGTAAAAAAGTTCGGGAACAGGTTCCTTAAGAGGATATACACGGACAAGGAGCTTGAGTACTGCAACTCCCACGAGGCAACTATACCCTGTTTATCCGCAAGGTGGGCTTGCAAGGAGGCTGTCCTTAAAGCCTTCTACATTGAGTTCGGCATACTTCTGAGATTCAAAGAGATAGAGGTTCTCGGGAACAGAGGAAGACCTGCGAGGATCGTTCTCCACAGAAAGGAAGCGGTGGAAGCCCTGAAGGGAAGAGAAGTTCTCGTCTCCCTGTCCCACGAGAGGGACTACTCTGTTGCGGTAGCCTGTATAAGATGAGCTACTCAAAGTCTCTGGAAGATTTCGTCCTCAGGTTGAAGGGAGGGGTGTTCTTTCTCTCCCCGAGGGAAAGGCTCTTTCTTAAGCTCCTTGAAGACATGGGCGTGCCCGAGCACGTTGCGAGGGAAGGTATAGAGAGGTGTTACACCGCTCTGAATCCAAGGAGGAGGAGCAAGCACCCTCTATTCATGTGTTTCAGGAACGTTATGGAAGCCTATGAAAATCACCTTAGGCTTGAGGCTCAGAGGGTAGAGATTGACTGGAAGAAGAGGTTTGAGGAGAAGGTGAGAGGTGTAAAGAAGTTCGTGAACCTGAGCGTGAAGGATCCCGAGAGTGAAAAGGAGGCTCAGGAGATACTGAAAAAGGTTGAAACCGAGCTCTTCAGGGAGCTATGGAAGCAGCTCAGCAAGGAAGAAAAGAGAGAGATAAAGGAGAAGTTCAAGGAATTCAGGGATAACAAGGCTGTCTTTGGAGAGCTCGTAAAGAGGGAGCTCCAGAAGAGGTTCGGCGTGCCTACCCTATCCCTGTACGTTGATTGACCCGGTCTTTAACACTCTTGTCTTTTCCGTGTTTTAAACCCCTCAATTTCTTAAGGGCATTTCAAGACAAGGAGGTGATGCTATGAGGGTACACCTGCACTATATGTCGCAATCCCTTCACTTCTTAAGGGCATTTCAAGTCTGGCTGGTTCTCCGGTATAACTCCCACCAGCTCCTGTCGCAATCCCTTCGTTTCTTAAGGGCATTTCAAGCAGGAGGAGGGGGGACGAGCTACTTTGTGAGGGTAGAGTCGCAATCCCTTCGTTTCTTAAGGGCATTTCAAGTCAATAGGAGACTTCCCGAAGGCGTAAAGCTTTTAGAGGGTCGCAATCCCTTCGTTTCTTAAGGGCATTTCAAGACTCAAGGAGGTGGTTAAGGAAGAGATATCGCAAGCCTGTCGCAATCCCTTCGTTTCTTAAGGGCATTTCAAGAGGTAAATTTCAAATTATTGAGAGACAAAGCGCCCAGAGTGAGAATTGTTCGCAATTAGACATGGTGTCACAAAAATTCAGAATTACCAAAGAGTTCCTTCTGGGCTTTGTCGCTCTAAGCTCTGAGCCCTTTTTGAGCCCTATTCGGTTGTCAAGGAGCCGGCGGGCACCTGCGTCCCGCTATTAACTGCCAATAAGTTAAGCACATAGCCCGAAATTTTTAATATGATCTCCGTCATACGAAGTTATTTTTGCAATAGTATCAAATACTTACACGATTTTATGAACCTTTTTCAAGAGAGTGTCCCAAATTGTTGGTACAGTAGGAGATAGAAGTACGACCTCTTCCAGCTTCCAGCGTCAGGAATTTACCCTTACGGTCGTTTTTGAAAAGTATGAAGTACGTGGTCGCCTACGACATATCAGAGACCCCCGTAAGGGTAAAGGTATCAAGACTCCTATCGCGCTATGGCTTCAGGATACAGCTCAGTGTATTCTACCTGCCGGATATCAGTGAGGCTGAAGTGGATGCTCTTTACAGGAATATAAAGAAGCTGGTGAACCCGAGAACCGACAGGGTGTTCTTCTACCCAATCCAGCAGGTTGACATATTTGAGGGCTACCCTTTTGAGTCTCCGGAGGTTCTGCTCCTTTGAAGCGCATAGTGGTGGTTTACAGCAGTGCCAGAGTTTCCAGAAGTGGAGAGAGGGTAAAGATTTCCACCTTTTCTATAAACAGTTCCTTGCCAGTGAGGTACGTGGAGGCTATCGTGGCTTTTGGCGGTCTGGAGTTGAGCTCTCATGCCTTGTCTCTGCTGATGCAGAACAACGTTCCTGTGTTCTTCCTTACCAAGCTCGGTGCTCTCAAAGCTGTGCTCTGGACTAAGATCCTTTCCAGTAACACATCAAACCGTATAAGGCAGTATGAGAAGTATGTGAGAGACCCCTTCGGGGTAGCAAAGGAGATAGTCAGGGCAAAGATAAGGACTATAGAAAGGGAGTTCGGACTAAAGCTGAACAACCTCATCAGTTCTCTGGAAAGAGCCGGCACCAAAGAAGAGCTGCTCGGCATAGAGGGGACTGCATCCAGGCTTATGTTTGAGAGGTTCTCCCAAAACATAGAGCTTTCCGGCTTCAGCTTTAGAGAGCGTGCTTACCACCCTCCCCCAGACCCAGTAAACGCACTCCTCAGCCTGAGCTATACCTTCACCTACGCCCTATCCCTGCCCCTCACCACCCTCATGGGATACGACCCATACATATCCTTCCTTCACACCCGCAGTGGGAGTCATTTAGCTCTGTGCTCGGACATAATGGAACCCGTCCGCCCTGTACTCACAAAACGCCTTGAGGAGCCCATCCTGAGGAGAGTTTTCACTAAAAAGGACTTTAACAGAGAGAGGGCGGCTTGCTACCTGAAGAAGGAGAGCATGCCCAAGTTCCTCAACTGGTTTGAATCCCAGAAAGAAGAAGTGCTGAAAAGCATAAAGGAGTCTCTGAACAGGTTTGGGGAGGTGCTCCTGTGAAAAGGTACGTGGTCTGCTATGACGTTCACGACAACTCCAGAAGGACAAAATTCATGAAGAAGCTGAGGAATAAAGGCTTTCACTCCCAGCTAAGCTTCTTTGAGGTGGAGGGCTCCAGCCCAGATGAAATAGTGCCAGAGGCAAGGGGGATTCTGGAAAAGGCTGACAGGTACAGCGTCATAAGGCTCAGCAAGAGAGGGAAGATAAGGAGGATAGGAAGCCTTCTGGAGGGTATGGAATGGGTCATTTGATCCTTGTTATAACTGACAGGAGAAGACTCTTAGGTATTCAGAAGAATGTTCTCTACCTTTCAAGGGGAGAGAGAATAAACGTGAGGAGGCTCTTAGGTGTGATCAACTATGGTAGTCCTGTTCCCGGTCTCTGGAGCATTCCCCAGCTCCTCGTATCAGAAAAGTTAAGTGCCGTCCACTTCCCCTATACGCCGAAGGCGTCCTTCCGGAAATTAGAAGAGTTCCTTTCAAGACAGGTGGAGTTAACCCAGTTTTTAAACAGGGACATTCTACTGAGGAACGGCATAAGGGGGCTCTCGCTTCTCGGGGAGTGGCTCAGGGTGGAGCCTACTCTGAGTTCTTATCTCGGAGCTTTAGTTTTGCTGTACGCACTGAAGAAGGTTCGTTTTCTCTTTGACCCCTTTGAGGAGGTGCGGAGTCTTCCTCTGTGGACTCTTTCTTTTCTACCCTGCCTGTCTTACGCTGCCGTACTTGAGGTTGAGAAAGAGCTCAGGTACCAAGTCCCAGCGGCAGACGACAAGAAAGTCTGTGCTAACATAGCTTTAGGCTATTTGCTTGGGGACATGCACTTCTACAGACTTCTTTCCCTGTCACTCAGAGACCTCATCAGGTTCGGGCTCGCCTACCCTAACTGCTCCAAAACCCATGGTGGTCTTCCTTCCCACGCCTGCAAATTCGCCGAAGGCGGCAAGGGCGTTCAACCACTTCAGTACAGCCTCTTTCCTGACATCAGCGTATAAAACTACCCTTCCCGTGAAGCCCGTGAACTTGGCTCTGTCTGATAGCTCCATCTTTCTCGTTCTTATCCAGGCGCCTGCAATGTGGATGTGGTTGTCCACCACCTCGCGCAGGTCAAGGTCAATCTTGAGGTCTGAGAATATCTGCCACTTCCTTATCAGACCACGGAATATGAGACGGGGCTCGGGCAGAGGGTAATCAAAGCTTCCCCTCTTGAAGGAGGTGGGCGTGAGGAAGTCAAGGACTATGGTATCTCTGGGTTGAGCCTCCTCGTATATGCGGCTGTAACTCTTTACGTTCTCCTCCTTTATATAAGGCTTCTTAAGGTATCGCAGTGAGAGTCCGTTTATCGTTGGCTGAGACTCCCTCAGTATAAGGGAGGACAGAAAGCTGGGAAAGAGTTCCTCCTGAAGAAAGGAGACCTCAAGGAAGAACCTGTCAAGCTCCTCCTCCGCCCTCATGAGTCTCTGGAACCTCAGGGCAAAGGGCTTTACCCTTCCCCGGTGCATTCTCTCAGCCAGACCTTCCTCAAGCAGGGAAAAGAATATGCCGTGCACGTATTTGGGTTTCAGGACTTCCGGACTGATAGGTTTCTCCGGCACAAAGCACACGGAACACCTGATGGGCATACTTAATGATAATACGGAAGCCTCTCGCGGGGGTAGTGCGGGCGGTTAAGAGATGCTAAAATTTAGCCCATGGATATAAGGAGCGTTCTTCACAGGCTTTCGGAGTTTCAGAACCTCTCCTCCGAAGAGATGTACTCAGCCATAAAGGAGATAGTTGACGGCAACGCCACCGACGCCCAGATAGGGGCGTTCATAATAGCTACCAAGATGAAGGGAGAGACCGTTGAGGAGATAGAGGGGGCGGGAAGGTTCTTCAGGGAGAGGGCTACTAAGGTGGAGGTGTCAAACCCCGAGGAGCTCGTTGACACCTGTGGAACCGGCGGAGACAAGTCTGGAACCTTCAACGTCTCAACCGTTACAGCCTTCGTCCTCGCTGGGGCGGGCGTGAGGGTGGCAAAGCACGGCAACAGGTCTGTCTCCTCAAAGTGTGGCAGTGCGGATTTTTTGGAGCAGGCTGGAGCCAAGATAGACCTCCCTGCGGAAAAGGTAGCCAAGCTCATAGAGGAGATAGGGATAGGCTTCATGTTCGCCCCACTCTTTCACCCAGCGATGAAGAGGGTCATAGGTCCCAGAAGGGAGGTGGGAGTCCGCTCCATATTCAACCTGCTCGGACCCCTTTCCAATCCTGCGGGAGCCAAGAGGCAGATCCTCGGTGTCTTTTCTGACAAGCTGGTGGATAAGCTCGCTCACGTCCTGAAAAGGCTCGGGATAGTAAAGGCGTTCGTTGTCCATGGCAAGGATGGCATAGACGAGGTCTCAATAGCGGACGCTACACTTGTGGGAGAGGTTGACGACGGTGAGGTGAAGCTCTACGAATTTATACCCGAAGAGCTCGGCGTTCAGAGGAGAGAGCTCGCCCAGGTCTGCATAACCTCCCCTGAGGAGAGCTTCCGCATGGGCTTCTCCGTCCTTGAAGGGGAAGAGGGACCTCACAGGGACATAGTCCTCCTGAACGCAACCTTCGGGATACTTGCAAGCGGGAAGGTGAGCGACAGGAAGGAGGCTTTTGAGCTCGCCAGAGAGTCCATAGACAGCGGCAGGGCTAAAAAGAAGCTTGAGGACTTCATAGAGCTCTCCAACAGGATATAAGCCTGACGCAATTCAGTAGGGAACTTATAATTACATAATGACGGGGCGTAGCTCAACTGGATAGAGCGCGGGACTACGGATCCCGAGGTTGTGGGTTCGACTCCCACCGCCCCGGTGGAAATCAAATGGCTAAAGCAAACAACAAGGTTATACCCATAGCTGACAACAGAGAGGCGAGGGCTAAGTACGAGATCCTTGAGAAGTACGAGGCTGGGCTCGTCCTTGAGGGACCGGAGGTAAAGTCCCTGCGGAACAAGGGAAACGTATCTTTCAAGGACAGCTTCGTCAGGATAGACGACGGGGAAGCCTGGCTTTACAACCTCTACATAGCGCCCTACAGGTTCGCCACCATAAAACCTCCAGACCCGTTAAGGAAGAGGAAGCTCCTCCTTCATAAAAGGGAAATCATGAAGCTCATGGGAAAGTCTCAGGAGAAAGGCTACACGATAATTCCCCTCAGACTTTACTGGAAAAATGGGAAGGTTAAGGTTGAGATAGCCCTTGCAAGGGGTAAAAAGCTACATGACAGACGTCAGGAGCTAAAAGAGCGCGCGATGAAGAGGGAGCTTGAGAGAGAGTTCAAGGGCAAAATAAGGATGTGACACAGCAATGCTTATGCAATAATAAGCATATTCGCAGATTATTACATATTAATGTAACTTAATAAGTTTTTATCAAAAATCTTAAAGACCTCCTTCAAAATCTTTAAAAACATTTCAGGAGGGTGGCACCATGAGGGAAGTGAATCGCAGACAGTTCCTTGCCTACATGGGTATAGGAGCGGCAGTAGGTCTCGTGCAGTCCTGCGGAGGGGGGCAGGGTCCCATAGGGATGATGATGGGAGGAGGTGGAGGAGGTGGAACCACAACTCCAGGAGATCCATTCCAAGACCCTCCCCTTGCTCAGCTGACCAGAAATGGAAACATAGTGGAAACCTCCCTGTCCCCTATGAGGGCACAGGCAACCATAAACGGGCAGAGCGTAACTATGATGCTCTACAACGGCTCTTACCCCGCACCAACCATAAGGGTGAGGTCAGGGGACATCTTGAGAGTTAACTTCACCAACGACCTACCCGCCAACGCGGATATAACGGGAACTAACGTTATCGGATACGACATGAGCGTGACAAACCTACACACCCACGGCTGGCACGTATCTCCCTCGGGTAACGCTGATAACATATTTCTGCACTTCAATCCGGGAGATAGCCTGACCTTTGAGTACGACCTCTCCAAGCAGTGGGGAGGCATGATGGGCTTTTACCATCCCCACAACCATGGAACTGTCGGTGAGCAGTTCTGGAGGGGGCTTGCCGGAGGAGCGCTGATAGTGGAGGACGACACGTCAGAGCTCCAGAACTACGAAGAGCACATAATGATAATCACAGATATATCAGTATCCAACGGATTACCTACCGAGTGGACACGTATGGACTATATGAGGATTTTAGGTGACACCGTTATGGTTAACGGGCAGGTAAACCCTGTCCTAAATATCCAGCCTGGGCAGGTTCAGAGATGGAGGATACTCAACGCCTGCGTTTACAGGTATCTGAGGGTATCACTCCAGAACCATACCATGTATCTGGTGGGCACTGACGATAACTTACTTGACTCCCCAGTTCAGGTGAATGAGATACTTATCACGCCGGGAGAAAGGGTAGATATTCTCGTCAAAGCCGATCAAACGCCCGGAACATACACCTTTGAGGATCTCAACTCCAACACGCCTCTAGTGACCGTTGAGTACAGCGGTGCCCAGACGAATGACTCCATACCTACCACCATAACTTCCGATATAGCCAATTGGGTAGCCCAGCTCAGGCAGATGGACACCTCCAACCTCAGGCAGGTCACTATGACCCTTAACTTCGTCCGTGGACAGGGTGCTATAAACAGGCAGGTGTTCGGTCAGAATACCTACATCCTGGAGTCTCCCGTGGGAACCTACGAGGTCTGGACTATAGTCAACCAGACGGGAATGGATCACCCCTTCCACCAGCACGTTGACGGTGCGGTAATACTGAACATCAACGGAGGAGATCCGGCTTACGCTCAACTCTACTCAACTATAAACGGACTCAAGGACACCATAAACGTTCCGCCGATGGGCTCGGTTACCATGCTCGTGCCCGTACTTGATTACACAGGGGATACGGTCTTCCACTGTCACATCCTCGGCCACGAGGACATAGGAATGATGGGAATATGGAGGAGGGTATAGCCTGTTCGGGAGGAGGCTTCGTTCGCCTCCTCTTTCTTTTTAACCCCAACCCACCCAAAGGTCGCTGTTCTGGTAAAATTCCTCCATCGTAATGAACAAAATTGAAGAGTTCTTTGAGGGATTTCTCTGGAAGTCAAGGCTACTGGTCATACT
Source organism: Hydrogenivirga sp. 128-5-R1-1 (assembly GCF_000171895.1). Classification (NCBI taxonomy): domain Bacteria; kingdom Pseudomonadati; phylum Aquificota; class Aquificia; order Aquificales; family Aquificaceae; genus Hydrogenivirga; species Hydrogenivirga sp. 128-5-R1-1. The sequence continues at coordinate 12,370 of NZ_ABHJ01000012.1, read as the reverse complement.
TGCGGTGCTGAGCTCTCTGGTGGGAGCCTTTGCCCTCTTCATAGCGGGCTTGTTTGAGGTGATGATACCTCTCATTAAGTTCTTCCAGACCTTTGACTACAACATACTCTCTAAAAAGTTGGTCGCCTCCGCCATAGCCTCCATAGACATGTTCCTGATAGCCACCTTCCTGCTCATATTCTCCTTGGGACTGTACGAGCTCTTTATCTCAAAGATAGACATAGCCTACAAGGACGAGAGGAGCTCAAAGGTTCTCTTCATAACAAACCTTGAAGACCTGAAGACCAAGCTGGGCAGGGTGGTGATAATGGTGATCATAGTGGTATTCTTCAAGCAGTCCATAGAGATGGAATACAAGAACCCTCTTGACCTTCTATACTTGGGATTGGGTTCTCTGGGTATAGCCCTTGCCCTCTACTTCACCCACAAGGAAGCCCACAACGGCGAACATTAAATGTCTCCTCTGTAAGCCTCCTCGTAAAGTCTCCTGACGTCGTCAAGGCTCGGCTCTACGGGATTGATCAGGAAAGAGTGGCGTGCCAGCATATAAACGTCCTCTGTGAGTCTCTCCAACATATCCTCTTCCACGCCGACGTCCTTTAGGGTTTTAAGGAGTCCTATCTTCTCAAGGAAGTTCACAAGCGCATCAACCGCAAACTCCGGTTTCTCCTCGTATCCCATCAGCTTGGCGAAGAGGGCGTACTTCTCGGGATTGCCCTTGTAGTTGAACTTGGTTATGTAGGGAGAGAGTATGGCAAGACCGAGCCCGTGGGCGACCTGCGGGTAATGGGCTGAGACGGGATGCTCCATAGCATGTATGAGTGCCACACCGAGGTGGTCTATGGCAACACCTGCAAGCATTGAGGCATAGGAGAGCTTTTCCCTTGCTGTGTAGTTTTCTGGTTCTTCAACGGCAACGGGTAGCCACTTGGCTATCAGCTCTATCGCCTTTACGGAACACTCTTCCGCCATGAAGTTCTCCGCTCTGTTGGTCAGGGACTCAAGGGCGTGGGTGAGGGCGTCAAAGCCCGTTATGGCTGTCAGTTCGGGACTCATGGTCATGGTAAGTTCAGGGTCTATGAGGGCGACCTTGGGATAGTTTAGACTGTGGGATATGACCAGCTTCTCCTTCCTTATGGAGTTGGTGACCACCGAGTACTTGTCCACCTCGCTACCCGTTCCTGCGGTGGTGGGTATGCATATCACAGGTCTGCTCAGATACGGAACGAGACGGGCACCCTCCGGGTATTTTACGTAATCCCACACGGAACCTTCGTTGGAGGAGACTATGGAGATCGCCTTGGCGGTGTCTAAGGCGCTACCTCCTCCCAGACCGATGATGAAGTCCACCCTCTCCTTAACCGCAAGATCCGCACCCTCGTTGACGACCTTGTCCGTCGGGTTGGGTATGACCTCGTTGTAGAGTATGTACTCCTGTATTCCGTGGGCGTTTAGTGACTTTATCACCCTCTCAAGGGCACCGCTACGCTTGGCGCTCTCCTTTCCCGTAACTATCAACGCCTTAAATCCGTATCTACGGGCGACCTCGCCCGTCTTTTCTATCGCTCCCTTTCCGAAGAAAACCTCAACGGGTCTGTAGAAGTTAAACACCATGGCTATGAAATCTTATTACTTTTCTTCCTCGGAGGGCTTACTAAACCTATCCCTCCAGCTCTTCTTACAAGGTGAAGGTTTGGTTGCACCTCTGTCCAATGCCTCCTTGATGTCTCTCAAGAGCTTCTCTTTGTATTTGCGATCTTCCTCCTCTATAAACTCCCGTATGCTTTCAAAGAAGTCCCTTTCCTCCTTCATCACTGCTCACAGGACTCCTAAGAACTTGAGGACGAAGTATATGAGCACACCAAAGCCTATACACCCTGCGCAGGCTAAAAGAAACCTCACTATGGTAGGCATAGTTTAAAATCTAACACGATGATCCTGAATTTTGAAGAGGTAGAGGAGGTTATATCCCCGCTCAGAGAGACAAAGAGGATCGTCTTCACCAACGGGTGTTTTGACATAATCCACGCAGGGCACGTGGACTACCTTGAGAAGACTAAAGCCCTTGGTGATATTCTCGTGGTTGGCATGAACTCAGACGACTCCATAAGGAGGATAAAGGGCGAGAAGCGTCCCATAGTTCCCCAAGAGATGAGGGCAAGGGTTCTTTCCTCTCTAAAACCCGTGGACTACGTGGTGATCTTTGAAGAGGACACGCCTCTTGAACTCATAAAGAAGGTCAAGCCCCACGTCCTCGTGAAGGGAGGAGACTGGAAGTTAGAGAATATAGTGGGTAGGGAGTTTGTGGAGTCATACGGAGGAGTGGTAAAGACCATACCCTTTGAGTACGACATATCCACCTCCAAGATAATAGAGAAGGTGGTCAGCCTTTACTGTGATTGAGGTCTAATGTCATCCTCACCCAGTAGTTGTACTGCCCCTTCTCTTTAAAGCCGAGCTTCCTGTAAAACTCTATGGCGTTGTAGTTCTCGTCCCCGACCCAGAGCTCTGCAACGTGAAGTCCCTTGTCTTTGAAGTACTCAAGAATCCTCTCCATGAGGGCATGCCCTATCCCCATCCCCCTGTAACGAGGGTGAACCACTATCTCGTGTATAGCTCCAACCTTCCTGTGCTCCCTCTTGCTGAACCAGTTCGCGTCCCCCGCCACAAACCCCACTATCTCCCCGTCCACCTTCGCCACGAATATACCCTCGGGGTCTCTCTTCAAGAGCCACCTCATATAAGCTCTTACATCGTCGGGGTGTGTATAGGAGTACTCTTCAAGTCCTCTGTAACCTTCAAGGTAGAGCTCGGCAAGTTTGTCTAAGTCCTCTTCCTCAGCCCTCTCTATCTTAAACTCCACCCTTTCCTTTCTCATCACAGCGCGTCCGTTCTTCTAACCTTTACGTCGGGCGGCAGTTCAATCCTGAAGAGACCAGCGGAGGGTTTGAAGTTCTTCCTTATGTCTATGAACTCCACGGTGGTCTGGGTGTCTTCGCTGTCCACCACCCTTATCCTCCTGACCTCAAGGTCTTTGTCAAGCTCAACGTAAACCTCCTTTATATTCTCGTCCTTCCTCTTTGGTTTGAGTATGAGAACCTTCAGTCCCTTCTTCTCAAGCTCGCCGACAGGTTCAAAGACCTCACTCAGGGGCTTTGAGAAGAAGAAGAGGGACTCTATAACGGGAGATGTGTTGTTCTCAACGCTGTCAATTATCGCCTCCCTGTCCTCCTTGTTGAGAATTATTATCTCCTTCCCGTTTGAAACCATGACCACCTCATCGGGGTAGGTGTACTCAATCCTGAACTTCCCGTCCTTCATAGCGTAGAAAACCCCCTTGCTCAGTTCAGGCTTGGGATACCAGGAGTAACGGGTCTTCTGGACGAAGACCACCCTGACGCTCTTGACATCTTTGAGTTTATCTTCAAGCTCTTTGAAGGTGGAAGAGACCGCTATAAGCGGTGTTAAAAACAGAAGTACGAAAACGATAAGACGCATGAGCCTAATATATCACAGCTTGTGAAATCTCCTCAGGAAGGAGCTTAAAACGTCAAACCACATGTCCACCACGTCCCAGTCTATAGCCTCATAGTTGTCGTAGAAGGTGTGTCGTAAGGTAAAGGGGTTTGACGACAGAAAGAGGGCTTCAACCCCTTTCTCCTTAAAGGGTATGTGGTCGCTCCTTCCCCGCTTACCTTCTCTGAAGGGTATGTTTATCCTGAGGTCTCTAAGGTGCTTTTCAAACTTGTCCATTATCTTCTCGCCGTTGTATCCAGCCGCGTCCCTGTATATCACGGCAGGATTGAGCCAGCCAATAGAGTCCACGTTCACAACGTAGTAGGCGTGCTTTAGGTTCTTAACGTGGTGCTTTGCCCCCTCAAGACCAAGCTCCTCTCCATCCGTTATCATGAACCTCAGCCTGAAGGGAAAGTAGTAGCTGTCCTTGAGTTCCTTCGCCAGCATGAGCAGTAAAGCGACCGCAACCGCGTTGTCAAGGGCTCCGTAAACGAAGGGTTTTGAGTCCAGATGAGCTGTGATGTAGAGGAAAGGTCCCTTGCCTATGTCAAAGTATATGTTCTTTCCCCTGACCCTGGTCTTCTTGACCTTTGACTCAATCCTGACCCTCTTGCCTAAGAGGGCTTTAGCCGTCTCCCTGTCCACGGACAGGGCTACAAAGGGCTCGTCGCTTATGTTTCCGATGAAGGGAGACTCTAACTCTTCCACGTAGAAGATAGCCCCCACAGCTCCCCTCTCTTTAAGCTTCTTTACCTTCTCGCTCTCCCTCTCTCCTCCCACCTTAACGAGGGCTATCTTACCTTTTACGTGTTCCTCTTCCCTGACCACCTCTGCTTCCCGGTCTCCCCACAGGCTACCCACGAAGGGATACCCCTTCACCTGAGTTCCGTTCAGCTTTATGGTGGCGTCTAAGGGTATGTTTTTGTCAACTTCAAAGCTCTCCTCTATGAAGGGTATCCTGAGCTTCCTGAGGAACCTCCTGACCCTGTCCTGGGATTCCCTGAGACCTTCTGAAGAGGACACTCTGCTGCGCGAAGAAAAGAAGTGCGTGAGTTCCTGAAGCTCTTCTAACAGCTCACTTCTCATATACCGGCGTCAGCCAACTCCTGTATCTTTCTATGTTCCCCCTCACAGCGTTGAAGTAAAGCTCCTGAAGCTGCCTCGTTATATCACCTATCTTGCCCGTTCCCACCTTCCTGTTGTCCACCTCTATTACGGGCGTGACCTCAGCCGCCGTCCCCGTCAGGAATATCTCATCCGCCACGTACAGCTCGCTCCTCGCCACAGACCTCTCCTCAACCCTCACCACAAGATCGTTCTTGAGGAGGTTTATCACCGTTTTCCTCGTTATGCCCTCAAGTATGTGCTCGTTGTGGGCGGGCGTTATAGCCTTTCCGTCCCTTATCAGGAAGATGTTCTCTCCAGAGCCTTCAGAAACGTAGCCCTGAGAGTTGAGCATTATAGCCTCGTCGTATCCGGCCATGAGGGCTTCCGTCTTTGCGAGGGCACTGTTCACATAAGCACCTGCCACCTTCCACCTTGAGGGTATAGAGTTGTCGTCGTTCCTCCTCCAGGAGGATACCTTAACCCTTATCCCCTCCGAGGTATCAAGGTATCTACCGAAGTTGTAGGTGTACATTGCTATCTCTGGGGTGTAGTCCATCAGCTTTGGCGTGAGGGCGAGGTCTTTGAAGTAGGCTATGGGTCTTATGTAAACGTCCTGCTTTATGTTGTTCCTAACGAGAAGTTCCCTCGTTATATCTACCAGTTCCGAGGCTGTGTAGGGAAGCTCCATGAACAGGGATCTCGCATTCTTTATAAGCCTCTCGTAGTGCTCCTGGGCAAAGAGTATGTATAACTGCTGGTGATCCTCGTTCCAGTAAGCTCTCAAACCCTCAAATATCGCGGTTCCGTAATGGAAAGAGTTGGTCTTTATGTTTATGTTAGCTTCCTCTATGGGAACGAACTTGCCCTCAAAGAATGCGTATTCCATGGGCTAACATTCTATCACAAAAGTTGTGCTATAATACCTCCCCGTTATGCCAAAGCTATCTCCGAGAGACATAAGAAGGAAGATCCAGGGTATAAAGAACACGAGAAGGATAACCAACGCCATGAAGGTGGTCTCGGCTGCAAAGCTCAGGCGTGCCCAGGAACTCCTTTACTCTTCAAGACCCTATTCCGACAAGCTCTACGAACTCGTCAGAGACCTCGCAGGACACGTGGACAGGGAAAGCCACCCACTCCTTGAAGAGAGGGAAGAGAGGACTGTAGACGTCATACTCGTGACGGCGGACAGGGGTCTTGCAGGAGCTTTCAACTCCAACATAATCAGGGAAACGGAGAAGTTCGTTGCCGCGAAGAAAGAAAAGGGAATAAGCTCAAACCTCATACTCATAGGAAGAAAGGGATACCAGTACTTCTCAAGAAGGGATTACAGCGTGGTCAAGGGCTACGACGAGGTTTTCAGGAAAGAGGTTAACTTCGGAATAGCCAAGGAGGTCTCCGAGATAGTGAGGGAAAGATTTACCAAGCGCGAGGTTGACGCCGTTTACCTTATAAACAACGAGATGATCACGAGGGCGAGCTACAAGCCCGTCACAAGGAAGTTCCTGCCCTTTGAGATGCCCGAAGAGGGAGAAGCTGTCGGTTACAGCGTCTACACCTTTGAGGTTGAGGAGGAGGAGTTCATAAGCAGGATATTAGACCTTTACCTGAATTACCAGCTCTACAGGGCTATGGTGGAGTCCAACGCTGCGGAGCACTTCGCAAGGATGGTGGCTATGGACAACGCCACCAAGAACGCTGACGACCTGGTCAAGCAGTGGACTATGATATTCAATAAGGCAAGGCAGGAGTCCATAACCCTTGAGCTTATAGACATAGTTGGCGCCGCGGAGGCGATGAAGTAAACACCTTAGGAGGTTTTGTAATGGCAGAGAAGCTTGTGGGAAGGATCGTTCAGGTCATAGGTCCCGTCGTTGACGTTGAGTTTGACACCAAGGAGCTACCACCCATAAAGCACGGACTAAAGACCGTGAGAAGGTACATAGATGACAAGGGTAACTGGGCTGAGGAGGAACTCTTCTTTGAGGTAGCCCAGCACATAGGTGAGAGCAGGGTCAGGGCTGTCGGAATGGGAGCCTCCGACGGTCTCGTCAGGGGACAGGAGGTTGAGTACCTCGGTGCACCCATAAGCGTGCCGGTCGGCAAGGAGGTTCTCGGAAGGATATTCAACGTCGTGGGTCAGCCCATAGACGACCAGGGTCCCGTTGAGGCTAAGGAGTACTGGCCCATGTTCAGGGAGCCTCCCGCCCTTGATGAGCAGTCCACAAAGGTTGAGATACTTGAGACCGGCATTAAGGTCATAGACCTACTTGAGCCCTACGTCAAGGGTGGTAAGGTCGGACTCTTCGGCGGTGCCGGAGTTGGAAAGACCGTTCTCATGCAGGAGCTCATACACAACATAGCGAAGTTCCACAAAGGTTTCTCCGTCGTCGTGGGAGTCGGAGAGAGGACGAGAGAGGGTAACGACCTCTGGCTGGAGATGAAAGAGTCGGGAGTTCTGCCCTACACGGTTATGGTTTACGGGCAGATGAACGAGCCTCCCGGCGTTAGGTTCAGGGTCGCCCAGACCGGAATTACGATGGCTGAGTACTTCAGGGACGTTGAGGGTCAAGACGTTCTTACCTTTATAGACAACATCTTCAGGTTCGTTCAGGCTGGTTCTGAGGTCTCCACGCTACTCGGGAGACTTCCCTCCGCGGTCGGATACCAGCCCACTCTGAACACCGACGTGGGTGAGGTTCAGGAGAGGATAACCTCCACCAAGAAAGGTTCAATCACCGCCGTTCAGGCGGTCTATGTGCCTGCAGACGACATAACAGACCCCGCTCCTTACTCCATATTCGCCCACCTTGACGCCACGACGGTTCTCGCAAGGAGACTGGCTGAGCTGGGAATATACCCTGCAATAGACCCTCTGGAGTCCACCTCCAAGTACCTTGCCCCAGAGTTCATAGGCGACGAACACTACAACACCGCCATGGAAGTCAAGAGGATACTCCAGAGGTACAAGGAACTTCAGGAGATCATCGCCATACTCGGTATGGAAGAGCTTTCCGAAGAGGACAAGGCTATAGTCAACAGGGCAAGGAGAATACAGAAGTTCCTCGCCCAGCCCTTCCACGTTGCGGAACAGTTCACCGGTATGCCCGGTAAGTACGTGAAGCTGGAGGACACCATAAGGTCTTTCAAGGAGATACTCTCCGGTAAATACGACCATCTGCCTGAAAACGCCTTCTACATGGTGGGAACCATAGAAGAGGTCATAGAGAAAGCTAAGGAGATGGGGGCAAAGGTATAACCTGATATACCTCCTTTTCCTTGCCCCTTTTTTCCTTTAACCTTTTCCTGTGGAAGAGAAGATATTAGGCTCAGCCCAGTACTTTTATATTCATATAGAGAAGAGAAGCCTACCCCTTGAAGCCTCCAAAGCGCTGGTAAACTCCTGCAGAGGCAAGGGTTCCCACAAGATCGCCCTATCAATGTTAGAGAGAACTAAAAAGCACCTATCCCTGTGGATCTCAGACAGCTCACAAGTCCAGATATACAAGAGATACTTCGGACACCTTGCTAAGAAAGATGATCTCACACTCGGAGAGTGTTTCTCCCCCTTCGTCCTCGTGAACGCTTGGGAGAGCTTTTATGACATTTTAATAACAGACAGGGATAGGAGAAGAGGAGCCTTCGGCTGGATAAAGGAGTTCTTTGAAAACGTAGAGATTGAAGATGTTCTTGAATACACTGACCCGAAGGGTATATTGGAAAAACTTATCGGATTCCTTGACCTTCCACCCAGCCACGACTTCTACGTGGCAACCCACATAGCCTACATGATAAATCCACACACCTTCATGCCCCTGACCAAGAGCACAGGAGAGGCTATCGGTATCAGGGAACCGGGCGCTTACTTCAGGCTGGTGGAAAACGCCGTGAAGAATGGCATTAAACCTATAGAGACTTACGCCTTCTTGCATATGCTCTACGAAGATGTCCCCTCAAAGAGGATAGGAGCGGAGCAGATTTTAGGTATAGACAGGGAGCTTGAACTCTTGAAGGTTGCCGAAAGGCTCTGGAATGCAGGCGATTTCTACGAAGCCCATGAGGTTTTGGAAGAGGTGTGGGAGTGTGTGAAGGACAAAAATAAGAAAGAGTGTTATCAGGGAGTTATACGCTTTGCCATAGCCCTGCATCACTGCCGTTCGGGAGAGAATAAGAAGGCGGAGAACGTCCTCAAGAAGGCTATTCCACAGATGGAAGGTTGCAAGGTCTCCATGCCTCTAAACGTTAGAGAGTTAACCCTTCAGGCTAAGGATATCCTGCATAAATTAAAAGAAGGCAAGGCGGTGGATTCCTTCCCGGAGCTCAAGGTGATATAATTTTTAGCTCTAAGGAGGGTGTAGCTCAGCTGGAAGAGCGGGGGACTGTGGATCCCCATGTCGCGGGTTCGAGTCCCGTCACCCTCCCCACCTCACTTGAAAAGAACCCTGTAAAGGTTTTGGTTGCCTCCAAAGCGGTATCAGAATATCAAGATAAGGCGGCAATTACGGTAGTTCTTTAGGTTTTAAAGAAAAGAAAGTGGAGACGAGGGGATTTGAACCCCCGACCTCCGCCGTGCGAGGGCGGCGCTCTCCCGGTCTGAGCTACGTCCCCTTGGTACAGGATATAAATTATACTTTTAGTCGTACGCTATGGAAACCCTGAAGGGAAGGAAGAGTTTAGAAACGCGAGAACTCACCATCGTGAACGAGGTGGCAAGGGTTCTCAGCAGGAGTCTTGACTTTGAAGACGCCGTAAGGGACATACTGAAGACGCTCTACTCTTTCTGGAACGTCAACCTCAGTTTTGTGGCTATATTCAACCAGGACATAAAGGCTCTTCAGATAGTTAAAGCCTTCGGCTTCTCGGAAGAGGAGGTCAAGAGGGGAATATTCAAGAAGGGTGAGGGCATAACCGGTAAGGTCTTCAAGAGCGGGATTCCAGTAGTCCTAACAGACCTGCCCTCAAACCCAGCTTTCCTGAACAAGACGAAGGTAGGAGACAGACTTGAGGGAAGCGAGACCTTTATATCCGTTCCCATAAAGGTGGGCGGGGACATAGTGGGTGTCCTCTCCATATTTAAGACCTTTTCCTCCAGGGAGAGTATAGAAGGAGGCATAGAGACCCTCATGATACTTGGGACTTTAATAGGTATGTTTTACAGACTCAGCGAGCGTATAAAGGAGGAGAGACTTGAGTGGGAGGAGGAGAAAAAGATACTCCGCGAGGAGTTAAAGAAGACCTACAACATACACGGAATAGTGGGTCAGAGCGATGTGATACTTAACCTCGTGGAGGTGGTCAAGAAGGTTGCCACAACGGACAGCACAGTCCTCATAACCGGAGAGAGCGGCACGGGTAAGAGCCTGATAGCCAAGGCTATCCACTTCCTAAGTCCACGAAAGGACAAGCCCTTCATAACGATAAACTGCGCGGCTATCCCGGAAACGCTCCTTGAGGCTGAGCTCTTTGGATATGAGAAGGGTGCCTTTACCGGAGCCCACAGCTCCAAGAAGGGGAAGTTTGAGCTGGCAGAAGGCGGTACGGTATTCCTGGACGAGATAGGCGATATGCCCCTCTCCTTGCAGGCTAAGATACTGAGAGTCTTGCAGGACAGGGAGATAGAGAGGCTGGGGGGAGAGAGAACAGTTCAGGTGAACGTCCGTGTGATAGCGGCTACCAACAGAGACCTCCAGGCTCTCGTTAAGGAAGGCAAGTTCAGGGAAGACCTCTACTACAGGCTCAACGTGGTTCCCATACACGTTCCTTCCCTCAGAGAGAGGAGGGAAGACGTCCCCATGCTCGTAGAGCATTTTTTAGAGAAGTACAACTCCAAGTACAGCAAGAGCGTCAAGATATCTCCGGACGCTATGGAAGCTCTCATAGAGTACAATTGGCCCGGGAACATAAGGGAGCTTGAGAACACCGTGGAGAGGCTCGTGGTAATGAACGACGGGGTGGTGAAGAGCACAGACCTGCCTCCTCACATCCTCGCCTACCGCAGACGGAACGCCTTTGAAGAGCTTGCAAACCTCCCCGACAGAATACAGGCTACGGAGAAGGAGAAGATAGTTGAAGCCCTGGAAAAGACGGGCTACGTGAAATCAAGGGCTGCAAAGCTCTTAGGCTACACACTCAGACAGCTTGACTACCGCATAAAGAAGTACGGGATAGAAGTAAAAAAGTTTTGATGAAGCTCGGAGAGCTTATACCCGCAAAGTTTCTGGAAAGGGAGAACAGGTTCGTCTGTCTGGTTGAGGTGTGCGGAAAGCCCGAGAGGGTTCTTATAAGGAACACGGGTCGCCTGAAAGAGCTCTTAGTTCCGGGTAGGAAGGTTTACCTGCGAGAGAAAAACACGGGCAAGTACAGGCACGAACTAATACTCGTGGAGCTGGAAAGCGGTCTCGTATGCGTGGACTCACACCTGCCCCCAAAACTCCTCCTTGAGCACCTCCTTGAGAACTCTTACCCCTGGAAGGTTAAGGAGTACAGGTACGAGTACAGGGTAGGGAATTCAAGGTTTGACCTTCTTTTAAACCGCAAGGTTCTTATAGAGACCAAGTCTGTAAACCTCGTGGTTGACAGAACGGCAATGTTCCCGGACGCACCCACCCAGAGGGGAAGGAGGCACATAGAGGAGCTCATGGATAACGCTGATAAGTACGAGCCGGCGGTTGTATTTATAGTCCAGAGAAAGGATGCAGCCAAGTTCACACCCAACAGGGGGACTGACCCGGACTTTTCAAGAGCCCTTGAAAGGTTCGCCAGGGAAGGATTTACGGTAAAGGCATTCCTCTGCGATGTTAAGCTTGAGGAGATAAGGGTTAGCAGGGAGATTCCTGTTATATTTTGAAAATTAGGAGGTGCTCAGATGAAGGTGAGAATCACCGACAGGGACGCCCTCATAGTGGTAGACATGCAGAACGACTTCATGCCCGGCGGAGCACTCCCTGTCCCTGAGGGAGACAGCATAGTTCCAAGGTTGAATGAGTATATAGAGCTCTTTGAAAGACGGGCTCTGCCCGTGTTCTTTACAAGGGACTGGCACCCAGAGAACCACATCTCCTTCAAGGGACACGGGGGTATATGGCCTCCTCACTGCGTCCAGAACACGGAGGGAGCCATGTTCCATAAAGACCTGAAGATGCCTTTGGACAACAAGTTCATCATCTCAAAGGGCACCTCTCCCGACTTTGACGCCTACTCCGGCTTTCAGGGGACAGTGCTGGATAGCCTTCTAAGAGAGAGGGGGGTGAGGAGGGTTTTCGTGGGTGGCGTTGCGACAGACTACTGCGTTAAGAACACCGTTCTGGGAGCCCTGAACCTCGGCTACTCCGCCATACTCCTCCTTGACGGGATAAAAGGCGTTGACGTCAATCCCGGGGACAGCGAGAAAGCCATAGGACTTATGCTGGACAGAGGTGCAGTTGGTATAGAGATCACCGATATAACCTGAAAATACTGAGCGCTCATTTTTTTTACCTTTTAATGCTGGCATTCGTTTAAGAAAAACAGAACGCAAGGGCATATAGCGCCATAATCCCTCAGTTTTTAGGGCATTTCAAAACGAATGGACGCACGGGTTTACTTTTGTATAGCTATTTGAGCTGCAATCCCTTCGTTTCTTAAGGGCATTTCAAGACATGAAAGGGGAGGCAAGCAAGTTACAGCAACACAAGTCGCAATCCCTTCACTTCTTAAGGGCATTTCAAGCCTCAGCAGAGAGCAGAAGTGGTACGACGAGACCTCTTCC